>DASQDR010000031.1:0-32491 GCA_035634055.1 Tepidisphaeraceae bacterium
CCGCCGCCCTGGCTGATGCCGGTGATCGCCAGCCGCTTTGCGTCCACCTCTTCCCGCCGGGCCAGCAGCTCGAGGGCTCGGACGGCGTCGGCGTAGACGTAGCGATAGTAATAGTGCTTGGGCTCGCGGATGCCCTGCGTCATCCAGCCGGCGGCGTGGCCCTCGGGGTAGGTGGCGGCGTCCTGCGACTGGCCGTTCTGCCCGCGGGTGTCCATGCTCAGGACGCACATCCCCTGCTGCGCGTAGGCAACCAGATCCAGCGGTCGGGTGGCGCGGCCGGAGTAGCCGTGGTAGACGCACAGGCCGGGCGCCTTCCCACCCGCCTCGGGGCGAAGGTACCACCCGGCCAGGCGCCCGCCCCCGAAGCCGTCGAAGCGCACGGCGTAACACTCGATCCCGCGGGCGGGCAGGTCGTACGGAATCAGCTCGGCGTTCAGCGGCTGCTTCGTCGCCTCGGCAAGCGTCGACCGCCAGTATTCCTCGAAATCCGCCTCCCGGTTCAGCGGCGGCTGGTACTGCCGGAGCTGCTCAAGCGGCATGTCAATGGATGGCATGGGGCGTTCCTCCCGTGCGCGGGAAGATAGCCGGAAGAAGGGACGAAGGCACGTAGGCCCGGAGGCACGAAGTGGGGGAAAGGGAAACGAAGAGAAGCGACTGAGGGACGCAAGGACCAGGGCAGAGGCGAGCCGATTCACTTCTCCCTTCCGCCCTTCTCACTCCCTTCGTGCCTTCGTGCCTTCGTGCCTTCGTGCCTTCGTGCCTTCCCGCCCCGCGCGCACGAAAACGGCACCCGCCAAAGCAGGTGCCGTCGTGTGATCGCAACAACTTCCGGCCGACCAGCTAAACGTTGATCCCCGTGATCTTCACCCGCAGGTAGCGCTGGCGGTGGCCGATCTTTTTGTGATAGCCCTTGCGGCGCTTGTGCTTTTGGATGTCGATCTTCTTGCCCTTCTCTTCGCCGATGACGTCGGCGGAGACGGTGGCGTTGGCGACGACCGGCAGGCCGACCTTGGGCTCGCCCTCGCCGGCGACGAGCAGGACGCGGTCGAACTGGATCGTCTTTTCGTTATCGTCGCCGGGGCGGTCGATCAGGATCGTGTCGCCGCTGGTGACCTTGTACTGGTGGCCGCCCTCTTCAATGATCGCGTACATCGCTCGTGTGCTCCGGTTCGGTTGCGCGGGGAAAATTCGGGACGGGGCATTGTTGCGGCGGCAAGGCATTTGTCAAGCCGCCACCGCGGCGAAGTCGTGGCCGCGCCTTGAAATGCGAGCCGGTTTCGCTAAAAACCACCGTTTCGCGCCTTCCGCGCGCAGCCAGGGCCCCGCGGGCAACGCAACCGCAGAGAACGCTTAAGGACGGGCGACCGCACGTGAAGTTCAACCTGATCGATAAGGTCGAATCGCTCTCCGACGACAAGATCGTCGCCGTGAAGTACGTGAGCCTGGCCGAGGAATACCTGGCTGACCACTTCCCGACCTTCCCGGTGCTGCCGGGCGTCATGATGCTGGAGGCGATCACCCAGGCGGCCGGCTGGCTGATGCACCGCCGCACCGGCTTTGGCAAGTCGATCGCGGTGCTGAAGGAAGCACGCAACGTGAAGTACGGCTCGTTCGTCGCCCCCGGGAACTTCCTGCGGGTCGAGGTCGAGTTCAACAAGCCGACCGACGCGGGGGCGAGCTTCAAGGCGGCCGGCTCGGTCAACGACAAGCCCGCCCTCCAGGCGCGCGTGGAGCTGGCGTACTTCAACCTGGCCGACAAGCAGCCGGAACTGGCGAACCTGGACGCGCGGCTGGTCGAACACAACAAGGGCCGCTGGGCGGTGCTGAAGCAGGGAAGCGTTTCGATCTGATGTCATTGGTCGTTTGTCACTTGTCACTGGTCCCAAGATCCGGTTCCTGACAAGCGGCCAGCGACAAGTGACCCATGACAGAGGGCTAATGACCATGGCTATGTCGCGCGACGAAATTTACACGAAGGTGCAGGAGGTGCTCGTGGATGCCCTTGGCGTCGACGAGGATGAGGTGACCCCCGAGGCGGTCGTCCGCGACGACCTCGGCGCCGAGAGCATCGACTTCCTCGACATCATGTTCCGCCTGGAGAAGTCCTTCGGCATCAAGATCCCCAAGGGGGAGATGATGCCGGAGAACATCGCCAACGACCCGAACATCGTGAAGGACGGCGTCGTCACCCCGGCGGGCATCGCCATGCTCAAGGAGAAGATGCCCCACTCCAACTTCGACGCCTTCGAGCAGGACCCGAAGCTGGACAACATGAGCAAGCTGTTCACCGTCGACGCGATCGTGAACTACGTCCAGCAGAAGCTCGAGCACCCGCAGACTGCGTGAGGAAGAGTGGTCAGTTGCCAGTTGGTAGTTGCCAGTAAGGCAACTCCGTCACTGGCAACTGGCCACTCACAACTGGCAACTCTTCTCCCCATGCGTTGGATCTGGATCGACAAGTTCACCGAGTTCACGCCGCGCCGATCGGCGACGGCGGCGAAGAACGTCTCGCTGGCCGAGGAGCACCTGCACGACCTTTACCCCGCGTTTCCGATCGTGCCGCACTCGCTGATCGTCGAGGGGATGGCCCAGACCGCCGGCATCCTCGTCGGGGAGGCGCGCAACTTCGAGGAGAAGGTGATCCTCGCCAAGATCGGCCGGGCGACGTTCCACCGCCTGGTCCGCCCGGGCGAGACGATCCAGTTCGCGGCGAAGATCGATCAACTGAACGAGCAGGGCGCGTCGATCGCCGGCACCGTCACCTCGGCCGGCGAGCTGGTCGCCGAGATCGAGCTGATGTTCAGCCACATCGACCAGAACCTGGCCGGTCTGGAGTTTCCCGAGCACAACTTCGTCTTCACCGAGCAGTTCACCGAGCTGCTCAAGACGTACCGGCTGAACCAGCCGATCACCCTGTAGGCCCCCGCATGCGGCGAGTTGTAGTCACCGGCATCGGCGTCATCTCCCCCATCGGCATCGGCGCCGCCACGTTCTGGACGAACCTGCTCGGCGGCAAGTCCGGCGTGCGGAAGATCCAGCGCTTCGACCCCAGCGGCTTCCCCTGCCAGCTCGGCGCCGAGATCCCCGACTACAAGATCGGCGACCACGTCCCCAAGAGCTACCGCAAGGCGACCAAGGTCATGGCGCGCGACATCGAGCTGGCCGTCATCGCCGCCGACGACGCGATGAAGGATGCCGGGCTGAAGACAAAGGCCTACACCGACGCGCCGGAGATCCGGAGCGAACGCTTCGGCTGCAACATCGGCGCCGGCCTGATCAATGCCGAGCTGGACGAGCTGACGGGCGCGATGCACATTGCCCGCGAGGGGAACAAGCTCGATCTGCACAAGTGGGGCCGCGACGGCATGCAGCAGCTCACGCCGCTGTGGCTGCTGAAGTACCTGCCCAACATGCTCGCCTGCCACGTGACGATCATCCACGGGCTCAAGGGGCCGTCCAACACCATCACCTGCGCCGACGCCAGCTCGCACCTTGCGATCGGCGAAGCCTTCCGCACCATTCAGCGCGGCAAGGCGGACCTGGCCATCTGCGGCGGGGCCGAGTCGAAGGTCAATCCGATGGGCATGGTCCGCCACGGCCTGCTCCGCCGCCTCAACGAGAGCAGCAACGACGCCCCCGACCAAGCCGTTCGCCCGTTCGACGCCGACGCGCAGGGCATGGTCCACGGCGAGGGAGGCGGACTGCTCGTGCTGGAGGAGTTCGAACACGCCAAGACCCGCGGCGCCAAGATTTACGCGGAGCTGGTCGGCTTCGGCGCGTCGCAGGACACCTACAGCGTCACCGAGCCCGACCCGACCGGCCACAGCTACGGGCGGGCGATCGGAAAGGCGCTGGCGGACGCGAACCTTCCGCCGAACGCGGTCGACCTGCTCGTGCCTTGCGGCCTGGGCATCCCATCGCACGACCGCGCGGAACTGGCGGGGCTGCACGCGGTCTTCGGTGGCGGGTTGGAGCGCGTGCCGATGTCGCCGCTGAAGGCGCAGATCGGCAGCCTGGCGGCCGGCAACGGCGCCGAGGCCGCCGCCACCCTGCTCGCCATCCGCGATAACAAGGTCCCGCCCGCCCTCAACACGCGCAGGCCGCTCGACGGGCAAAAGCTGAACGTGTCCCCGGCAGCGCGCGAGCAGAAGGTGGACGTCGCCGTCAGCAGCGTCTACAGCATCGGCGGGCAGAACGCGGCGCTGGTCTTCAGGAGAGTCGCGCCATGAAGGGCGAGGACTACAAGCCGACGGGCATGGAGAAGCTGGTCGCGCAGTGGCCCGCGTTCGCCGGGCTGCTGTGCATCGCCGCCGGTCTCGGTTACGTCTGGTACGCCAAGACCTACCCGCCGCACATTCTCTACACCCGCCCGGTGATCGTGATGGTTGGCGGCGGCGTCGTCCTCATCCTCTACTGGGCGCTTGCCAGCGATCGTGGCGGCAGCAGTTACTAGAGCAAAGGCGCACCCGATGCACCGTGTCGTCATCACCGGCCTAGGCTGGGTCACCCCGATGGGTCATTCCATCGACGCCGTCTGGAAGCGCCTGCTCAACGGCGAGAGCGGCATCGCCAAGACCACCATCTTCGACGCCGCCACCTTCCCCACCACCTTCTCGGCCGAGGTGAAGGAGTACGATTTGTCGAAGGACGTGCCGGACCTGGCGAAGCACCAGGGGGCCGGGCGCAACACGCGCTTTGCGCTAGGCGCCTGCGCGCAGGCGTGGAAGAACGCCGGGCTGGAGGCCGCGACGCTGGACCTGGACCGCGTCGGCGTCTATCTCGGCTCCGGGGAGGGCTCGCTCGACTTCGACGCCTACACCACCGCCGCCCTGACGGCGTGGAACGCGGAGGCGGACGACGTGGATCACGCCAAGTGGGCCGAGATCGCGCTGGAGCGCATGAACGCGTCGCGCGAGATCGAGCAGGAGCCCAACATGCCCCTGTCGCACCTGGCGCTGCTCACGGGCGCGCGCGGCCCGGCGCTGAACTGCCTGACCGCCTGCGCCGCCAGCACGCAGGCGATCGGCGAGGCGGCCGAGATCCTCCGCCGCGGCGACGCCGACGTCATGATCGGCGGCGGCGCGCACTCGATGATCCACCCGTTCGGCGTGACCGGCTTCAACCGCCTGACCGCCCTGTCCACCCTGAACGAGAACCCGCCCGGCGCCAGCCGCCCGTTCGACGCGCACCGCGGCGGGTTCGTCCTCGGTGAGGGGGCCGGCATGGTCGTGCTGGAAACCCTTGAGCACGCGCAGGCGCGAGGGGCGACGATCCTGGCGGAGGTGGTTGGCTACGGCAGCACCGCCGATGCGTTCCGCATCACCGACCAAGACCCCGACGGTCGCGGCGCGATCGTCGCCATGCAGGAGGCGATGGCCGACGCCCGCATCACTCCCGCCGACGTTCACTACGTCAACGCCCACGGCACCGGCACCAAGGAGAACGACGGGAACGAGACCACCGCCATCAAGAGCGTGTTCGGCGAGCACGCCCGCAACGTCCCGGTCTCCTCGATCAAGAGCATGATGGGCCACCTGATCGCCGCCGCCGGCGCGGTGGAGATGATCTGCTGCGTGCTGGCCATCCGCGACAACATGCTCCCCCCCACCACGAATTACGAGAACCACGACCCGGAGTGCGACCTCGATTACGTCCCCAACAAGGCCCGCCCCGCGCGCGTGGACGTGGCGCTCTCCAACAGCTTCGGCTTCGGGGGGCAGAACGACACGATCATCGTGAGGCGGTTCAAGGACTAGAGCCGTGCGCCATTGGGTGTAGCGGACAGGCGAGCGATGTCATCCTGAGCGAACTCGCGAAGGATCTCGGGCTGGTGAGCCGTTCTCCGTCCCGAGATCCCTCGCGAGTACGCTTCGGGATGACGCGACTCTGCTGCCGACGCTACACCCGAATGCGCACCGCTCTGGCGACCCGCGGTCGCGGCGCCCGGATCGCATTCGCCAATCGGTTGCCCCGGGCCGGCCGGTCGGCCCGCCGCGGCGCGTTTGACGCCACCGGCCGCCTCCGCTACATTTTCCGACCCCTTTTGCAGAATCCGGCGTATATCTGATCGGGGATCCGTCTTCCGCATCACGCGAAACCGCCGAGAAGGACTGAGAAGCACCATGCGAGCCAGCGACATCCGTAAGGGCCAGGCCGTCATCATGGACGGCAAGCTGTTCGTCGTCACCGGGGCCGACCACAACACCCCCGGGAACCTCCGCGCCAAGGTGCAGTTCAAGCTGCGCGACGTGCTGAAGGGGACGATCCAGGACAAGCGGGTGGGCGCCACCGACGACATCGAGACCACGAACCTCGACAGCCGCCAGGTCGAGTACCTCTACAGCGACAACGAGGGGCACGTCCTGATGGACCTGGAAACCTACGACCAGAACACCATCCCCAAGGAAGTGTTCGGCAGCGACATCCTCTACCTCAAGCCCAACACGCAGCTCAAGGCGCTGTTCCACAACGGCAAGATCGTCAGCTACGAGATGCCCGCCACGGTGGACCTCAAGGTCACCGACACCCCGCCCGTCATCAAGGGCGCAACCGCGACCAACCAGCTCAAGGAAGCAACGTTGGAAACTGGCCTGACCACCCGCGTGCCCGGCTTCATCGTGATCGGCGAAACGATCCGCGTCAGCACCGACGGCGGCGGCTACCAGAGCCGCGCTTAGCCTCACACCCTTCGCCAGCCAAACGCACCCGTCCACCCACCGCCCGCGCGCCGAGCCCGGCGCGCCTGCTTGGCAGTTGCTGCGGCGTCCTTGCAAGGGCGCGACGGGCCGCCAAACCGCGTTCACCGTTGTCACCGCAATAATCTGAGGCGGATTCCGTTGTACAGCCGGGCACACGCGGGGGCGGACGCGGCCGGGAGGCAGATGACGGGCAAATTCAGGGTTTGGGCTCATTTCGCGACGACGCTGTCGCTCGCGGCCACGCTGGTCGCGCAGGCGTCGGCCGCCGCGCCGACCGGGATCTACTCTCTGGGAGCGGGCCGGGACAATCCCAACACCGCGCCGGACGAGCGGCTGGCGGGGATTCGCAACTACGACTTCGTCTCCGGCTTCACCCTGCGCGTGTTCTGGGCCGACATCGAGGCGGCGCAGGGGCAGTACAACTTTGGCGTCATCGACTCCGCCATCCAGAGCGTCGCCGCGCTAGGGCAAGGGTTGAGCCTCGAGATCCTGATGGGCGAAGAGCCGCAGTACGTGCTGAGCGGCGCGTCGTCGACTTACCTCGATCACCGCGGCGGCACCAATCCGGTGCCGTGGGACACCTTCGCGAAGCAGCGGCAAGCAGCGCTGTACACCGCACTTTCGACGCACGCCGTGCAGGGCGCGCAAGGTCCGCAGCCGCTGAATCAGAGTCCGACGTTAAGATCGATCGACGCGGCGCCGGCCGGTTTGAACTTCGGCGTGCGCGACCTGAACAGCGGCATCCGCAACCATCCGGAGTACACGCAGGCGCGGTACGTGGGCGCCGTGGTCGACGGCGTCGCCGCCGTTACCAGCGCGTTCCCGCAGGACCAGAACTTCCTCGCGTTCTTCGCCTTCACCGACGGCCAGCCGGGCCCGCGCGTGGACCAGCAGATCATCCAACAGCTCGCGCCGCTGTACAACCACGCGGGGCAGGCGGAGCTCGCGTTCTTCGTGGAGAACTTGTCCGACGACGGACCGCTGCCGCTGCCGGACGGGATCGGCCCCGGGAACAACCTCCTCACTTGGGCCGGCTCCGGCGGCGACACCATGATGCAGGCGCTGGACTCCTGGTTGCAGCACGCCCCCGACCGCGACGCGCAGCTTGACAGCCGCAATCCCGCCACCGGCATCCAACTCGCTTACGACACGTACGGCACCCGCTTCGTCGAGCTCTACCCCGCCGATCTGGACGGCGCTGCGGCCGGCGCCTTCGACGCGGCGGGCCGACCGATCATCGACGACCTTCGCTCGTGGAACGCGACGATGAACAACGTGCCGGAGCCGGCGGGGATCGCGCCGGTGATGATGGTGTTGGTAGCGGGGCTGCGGCGCCGGCGAGGAGGGGGCTGGGCGGAAATGTCGAATGTCGAACGATGAATGTCGAAACGATCTTCAATCAGGCAGAAATGAAGAGATGACTGCAGCGGGCGGGCGCTTCGTTTGAGTCATTTGCTCCTTTTCCGCCTTGAGATTTGTTTCGGATTTCGTGCTTCCGATTTTCTTCCTTTTCCTAACTCGCCGGCTTCAGTTCCGCGTTGCTTGCCAGGATCTTCGTCGCGCGGTCGAAGTAGACCTGCGCGGTCTCCGCGTCGTTGAGGGCGCGGAGGACGCGGCCGAGTTGGACGGCTCGGCCGCCGAGGTTGGGGTGGTCCTTGCCGTAGAAGGACTCGTCGATGTGAAACGCCCGCTCGAAGCAGCCGCGGGCCGCGCCGAGGGCGCCGACATCCTGGAGCACCGCGCCCAAGTGTCCGCAAGCGCGGGCGACGCTGGGGTGCGACGGGCCGTTGGTCGACTCCATGACCTCCAGCGCCTTCTCCAGGTTTAGCCGGGCCGGCTCCAGCTCGCCGCTCATGCGCTGCACGATGGCGAGGTTGGTCAGGATGCTGGCGACGGTCGGGTGGTTCTCGCCGAAGTTGTTCTGCGCGATCGCCAGCGCCTGGAGGAAGTGCTCCTTGCCGCCGGCGAGGTCGCCGCTGTTGCGCAGGACGTAGCCGAGGTTGTTGACGATGCTGGCGACCTTGGGGTGGTCGTCGCCGTACGCGCCGCGGTAGACCTCCAGCGCCCACTCGAACTGCTGGCGCGCGCCCTCGGCGTCGCCGGACTGCTGCAGGACGATCCCCATGTTGTTGAAAACGGCAGCGAGGTGCGGGTCGGCGTCGCCGTAGCACTCGGCGTCGATCTTCATCGAGCGCTCGAAGCAGTGGCGGGCCTCCTCGAGGTTGCCAAGCTGGCGGTGGACGCGGCCGAGGTTGTTGGCGATCGACGAGAGCTGCGGGTGCGTCTCGCCGTAGAAGCGCGACGCCAGCGCCAGGGCGCGCTCGAAGAGGCCCCTGGCTTCGGCGTACTGGGCGCGCTTGGTGAGGTAGCGGCCGGCGTCGTCCAGGACGGTGATGCAGGCGCGGCCGGCGACGTCGCTCGCCTCCGCGTGCCACGCCGCCGCCAGCGCGTGCGGCAGCAGCTCGGCGCTGCGCTCCCACGAGGCCAAATCCTGGCTGTCGAACTTGAACGCGCACACGAGCATCTTGACGGCGGCCTCGGCCCATTTGCGTCGCTCGGTCTCGTGCAGGCGGTCGCGCACCAGCGTGCCGACCAGTCGGTGGACGCCCATGGTGCGGCCGTCGTCGTCGATCAGCGAATACGTGCGCAGCGCCGCCACCGCGTCGGCCAGCAGCGAGTCGCTCATCACCACGCGCGCCAGGTCCTCCGGCAGGACGGCGGCGCCGGTGCGGAGCAGGTGGCGCGGGATCGCGTCGGGACCGAGGAAGGCCAGCAGGTTCAGCAGGTCCGCCGCCCGCGGGCTTTCTTCCTGAAGCTCGCGGAAGGAGATCTCCCAGGTCATCTCCACGGAATCGGGGTAGTCGGCGGTGCTGCGCACTTCCCCGAGCAGCTCGGCCCAGTGCGTCTCGAACCGCTTCAGGTAGCCGGAGAAGTCGATGCGCGTGCGCTCGATGCACGCCGCCGCCTGCTCCATCGCCAGCGGCAGGTCGCCCAGCGCTTGCGCAAGCATGCCGACGGAGGTGTCCTGCTTGCCGTGCTTTTGCCCGGTCCGGTTGAGCAGGAACTGGACCGAGTCCATCCGCTTCATCGGCCGCAGCGCGAACGGGCGGGCGATCGAGTCCCAGTTGGGGTTGCGGCTGGTGACGATCACGTGCCCGGTGCGGTCCTGCGGGAGGAAGTTCTTCACGTCCTCCACGCCGGCGGCGTTGTCGAGGATGAGCAGCCAGTCGTTGCGCGCGTTGAGCTTCCGCCGCAGCGCGTGGCGGATGTCGTCCAGGCTGGTTCCCTCCGGGATCATCATCCCGAGCTGCGTTGCGAGCTTCGCGTAGCCGAGCGAGAGGGTCGCCCCTTCGTCGGCGTTGATCCACCAGACGATCTTGTAGTGGTCGCGAAAGCGGTAGGCGTACTCGAGGGCGAGCTGCGTCTTGCCGACGCCGCCGAGCCCGCAGATCACCTGCACCCGCCGCAGCGGCTCGTGTCCGTTGAGCGAGAGGCGAAGGTCGTTCAGCTCTTCGTCGCGCCCGGTGAAGTGCGGGTTGCGCGGGTACGGGACGTTCCACGCGGTGGTGGAATCGCCCTCCTTCGACGCCGGACGACCGGCCGGCGCGGGCGCGGGCTGGACGGGATACGTGGGATCGGCTGCCATTGGTTGCCCCCTTTTTGGCACTTCCTGACGGCGACTGACCGGACGCCGCCAATTGTAGCGGCCCCGGCGGCGCGGCGGCAACGGGATGATCGCACCGCCCGCTCAACTGCGCAGCCGCTCCGGCGCAAATGGCACCGCACCGTTACCCCCGCCGCCGGTCGATGTTCGTTTTCCTGAGTTGCCGGGACCACGCGGCCAGCGCCATAGTCCGTCGCGGACCGACCTCGTGGGTGCGAGCCGGGTCCTTGAAACGGCTTTGGAAATACCTCGCCGGCGGGCGGACTATCCGACCAGCGCGGCGCGGGTCTTGAAACGGGCGTGCTCGATCTGTTCCCGGCCCCGACGATGGGGCCGCGGGAGCGCGCCGCAAGGAGGTGCGGGATGTTCCACGCGTGGCGCACGATCGGCCGACGCGCCGGCGCGGGGCTGGTGGGATCGCTGCTGGCGACAATCGTGCTCCTGCCGGCCGGCGCGCTGCCGGCGCAGGCGGGGCCGGTGGTGCTGGGCCCGGTGGCAAAGGAAGCGTCGTTGGCTCCCTTCAGATTTGCAGCGACGGCCGGCAGCGAACGGCTGCTCCGCATCGCCGGTCTTGATGCCAGCGGCGCTCGCGAGGTAATGAACGATGAGGGCGAGGTGCTACTCGTGCTGCCGGACGCGATCGGCGTGATGCGGGCGCTGACGGCGTCGCCGCTGGCGGCATCCTCTCCGATTTCCGCCGAGGTTCGTGCCGCCGCCAGCACGCCCGGTCTCACGTCCGCGCCGCCGGCACTGATCCCCCTTCCGCCCGGCGTCTGGTCCGGCCTCGCCGGGCTCGGCGCGCTGGCGGGCGTCTCCCTGATGAAAAAGCTCCGCCACCTGCGATAGCCTCGGCTGCACCCGTTCGCGTTCGGCGCGATCCGTGGCTACCGCTCGCGCCACCCGTTCCTTCCTCGCGTCACGCCGCTTACACTTCGCGGGCGGACGAACCGGCGGGCAAACGCGGAGGAGCGCGGGCGATGGCGTTGTGGCTGCTGAAGACCGAGCCGAGCACTTACTCCTGGTCCGACCTGGAGCGGGAGAAGCGGGCGGCCTGGGACGGCGTCACCAACGCCACCGCGCTCAAGCACATCCGCGCGATGAAGAAGGGTGACCTGGCCCTGATCTACCACACCGGCGGTGAGCGCGCGGCGATCGGCGTGGCCGAGGTCGCATCCAATCCTTATCCCGACCCCAAGGCTGATGGCGAGAAGATCGTCATCGTAGATCTGAAGGCGAAGAAGAAGCTGGCCGCGCCCGTCACCTTGGAATCCATCAAGGCGGACAAGGCTTTTGCCGGATGGGACCTGCTCCGCATCGGGCGGCTCAGCGTGGTGCCGGTGCCCGAAGCGATGTGGAAGCGGATCGAGCAACTGGCCGGGGCGAAAACGGCGAAGTCGAAGCCGACATCAAAGAAAGAAGCGTCATGACGCAACCGAACGACAACATCCGCCCGTTGATCCCTACCGGCGGCGACGCCTCCACCCCCGGCGCCGCCGGCGTCGGCATGCACCGCTCGCCGGGGGACGACGAGATCGTCTACTACGAGGGCCGACCGACCCTGCGCGCGGATCAGGCGAAGGTGGCGTTCTGGCTGCTGGTCGGCCTGGCCCTGCTCGCCCTGCCGGTGATCGCCTGGCTGATGGAGTGGCCGCAGTGGCGCTGGTGGATGACCTTGGCCTGCATCGTGATCGCGGTGGTGGTGATGATCGTTCCGTGGATCATCACCCGGGCCACGCGGTATCGGATCACGAACTACCGGATCGACTTCGAGCGCGGCGTGCTGACCAAGCGCATCGACACGCTGGAGCTCTGGCACGTCGACGACATCAGCTTCGCCCAGGGGCTGGTGGATCGCATGATGAACGTCGGCAGCATCATCATCGTCAGCGACGATCGCACCTCTCCGCGCCTGGAACTACACGGCATTCCCGAGCCGCGGAAGATCTTCGACGCGCTGAAGCAGCGCGTGATCGCGGTGAAGCGCCAGCGTGGCGTGGTGAAGATGGACGCGTTGTGAGCGCGGGTGAGCGGGTGAGTGGGCGACAAGGCGAGCCCAGGGTCGCGCAGTCGCGTCGGTTCCCTGACGTGATGTTTCGCCCGAGCACCTGCGGCGGATAGCAGCGTGCGTTCATTGGTGTTGAATCGCGCGACCGTGGTCAACTCCCTTCACCCGCCGCCCCTGCACCCGATCACCGGTGAAGTCGCGGTGGCCGCCGCTCGTGCGACCCGTCGCCGTCGTAGCGGCGTCGGTGAGGCCGCGGTGGCGGCGGTGGGGGCGGGTCGGTACAGTCTCCCGGCGGCCGGGATCGGCCGGCGCTGCCCATGCCGCTGACCTCCGCCGACACCCCTTCCGCCCCCGCCGCCACGACCAGCGCCGCCCGCGCCGCACGCATCGCGTTGCGAGGCGTCAGCCGCGTGTTTGACGGCGGCGTCGAGGCGGTCGGCTCCGTCGATTTGGACATCGGCGCCGGCGAGTTCGTCGCCCTGCTCGGGCCTTCCGGTTCCGGCAAGTCCACGCTGCTCCGCATCATCGCCGCCCTGGACCGCGCGACCGCCGGCGACGTCGCCGTCGCCACGCCGGCGGGGCAGCGCCCGCGCGTGGCGTTCGTGTTCCAGGATGCTCACCTGCTCCCGTGGCGGGACGTCCTGCGCAACGTGGCGCTGCCGCTCGAGCTCCAGCGCGTGCCAAAACCCGAGCGCCTCGACCGCGCGAGCGATGCGATCGAGCAAGTCGGCCTCAGTGATGCGATCGGGCGGTATCCAGCCCAGCTCTCGGGCGGGATGCGCATGCGGGCATCGCTGGCGCGGGCGCTGGTCAACGAGCCAGAGTTGCTCCTGCTCGACGAGCCCTTCGCCGCGCTGGACGAGATCACCCGCCACCAGCTTGACGACCAGCTTCGCGAGCTGTGGTCACGGCGGCGGATGACGGTGCTGTTCGTGACCCACTCGATCAACGAGGCGGCGTTCCTCGCCGACCGCGCGGTGGTGTTCACCCGCCGCCCCGCGCGGGTGATGCTGGACCACGTGCTCGACCTGCCGGCGGAGCGGCGCGCGGAGCTGCGCACGGAGCCCCGCTTCGCGCGCGAGATGCGCGTGCTGTTCGACGCCCTGCGCGCGGGGCAGGAGGCGCGGTGAGCGCGCGGTCGTCATCCTCTGCGCGTACTTCCGCCCCCGCATCTGCGCCCGCATCTGCGCCCGCATCTGCGCCCGCATCTGCGCCCGCTTCTGCGCCCGCTTCTGCGCCAGCTCGGGCACGCGTTCCGGCGACGCGTGGCGTCGCGGCTGCGCTGCTCCCACCGCTGGCGCCGCTGTTGATCGTCGTCGCGGTCGCGGAGGTCGCGGTGCGCGCGGGGTGGGTCGCGCCGTACCTGGTGCCGGCGCCGTCGCGGGTGCTCGCCACGCTCACGTCCGCGCGCGATGGCGCGGACCTGTTTCGCGCGACAGGGCAGACGGCCCTGGCGTCGCTTGCCGGCTTTGCCGCCAGCGCGGGCGTCGGGCTGGTCGTCGCGATCGCCCTGTCGTCAGCGCGCTGGGTGCAGCGCGCGTTCTACCCTTACGCGGTCTTCTTTCAGACCGTGCCGATCATCGCCATCGCCCCGCTGCTGGTGATCTGGATCGGCTACGGCATGCCCACCGTGATCGCGTCGGCGTTCATCGTGTCGGTCTTCCCGGTGATCGCCAACACCCTCGGCGGGCTGCTCTCCACCGACCCCGCGCTGCGCGACCTGTTCCGCCTGTACGGCGCGGGCAACGTCGCGACGCTGCTCAAGCTCCGCCTGCCCTTCGCGCTGCCGAGCATCATGGTCGGGCTGCGCGTGGCGGCGGGGCTGGCGGTCATCGGCGCGATCGTCGGGGAGTTCATCACCGGCGGCGGGCTTGGCGGCGTCATCGACGTCTCGCGCACGCAGCAGCGCACCGACAAGATCTTCGCCGGCCTGCTCCTCGCCGCCGGGCTGGGGATCGCACTGTTCACGCTGATCAACGTCACCAGCCTGCTGGCGCTGCGGCGCTGGCACGCGTCGGAAAAGGAGACCGCATGACCGCATCTCACCGCCCGGCTCTCTCACTGCTGCTGTTGCTCGCCTGCACGCTCGCGTCCGGGCTCGGCTGCGACCGCGGCGACAGCGCCGGCCCGTCCGCCACTTCTGCTCCCGCCGGCGCCAGCGGTGGCGGCGGCGGCGGTGGCGGCGGCGAGGGGATGACCAAGGTTTCGCTGCAACTGAACTGGAAGCCGGAGCCGCAGTTCGGCGGCTTCTACGCCGCCAAGGAGACCGGTGCGTACGCGAAGCACAAACTCGACGTGGACGTGGTGCCGGGCGGCATCGGCACGCCGACGGTGCAGATGGTCGCCGCCGGGCGGGTGCCGTTCGCCGTCGTCAGCGCCGACGAGGTGGTCCTGGCGCGGTCCAACGGCGCGGACGTCGTCGCCCTCTTCGCCGCGTACCAGACCAACCCGCAGGGCCTGATGACCCGCGCCGCCCGCGGGTTGAAAAGCGTCGGCGACATCTTCGCGCAGCCTGGCACGGTCGCCATGCAGCGCGGCCTGCCGTACGCGGCGTTCCTCGAGAGGAAGTTCTCGTTCGACAAGGTGAAGATCGTCCCGTCTCCCGGCGGTGACCTCAGCGCGTTCCGGTCCGACCCGAATTACACGATGCAGTGCTTCGTCACCTCCGAGCCGCTGGCGGCGAAGAAGGCGGGGCTCGATGCGCAGGCGTTCCTCGTCGCCGACGCCGGGTACAACCCGTACACCACGGTGCTGGTCACGCGCGGGGATTACCTCAAGTCCAACGCCGCCGTCGCCGCGTCGATGGTGACGGCCGTGACGGAAGGATGGAGCGCGTACCTGGCGGATTCCGCCAGGACCGACGCCGCGATGCAGAAGCTCAACCCTACGATGGACGCCCAGACCTTCGCCGACGCAGCGGCCGCGCAGAAGCCGTTGATCGAGAGCGACGACACGCGGCAGAACCGCCTTGGTTGGATGACGCCGGCGCGGTGGGAGGAGTTGTGCCGGCAGCTCGTCGAGTTAAAGATGATTGACAAGGCCCCGCCGGCGGCCGAGTGCTTCCGGAACCTGAGGTGAGCCGCGCAGGCGGACGATCGCCACTGCCAGCGCTGCGATCACCGCCGCCGGCGGGATCAGGCTCCACGCGCCAGGCATGCCGAGCAGCAGGCCGACGTTGGTGCTGCCCTCGGTGCGCGCGATCTGGCCCATCGTCAGCCGCTTGATGGATTCGGCGACGGCGTCGTCGCCGTAGGGCGGGCTGAACAATCGCGCCGGCCACTGCGCGCGCACGGCGGTGACGGCGAACATGCTGAGGATCGAGATGAGGATCAGCACCACCGCGATGCGCGGGAACCGCCGGTAGCCGGCGACGGCGAAAATCATGAGGAACGGCATCGCCGGCACCAGGTAGCGCGGGCCGACGCCCCAGCCGGCGGTCCACGCGTGGAACGTGAGGTTGAACAGCAGGAAGTTCACCACCACCGCCGCCGGGATCAGCCAGCCATGCCGCGGCCGCGACCCCGCTTCGACTCGCCGCCGGGCGAGCAGCGCGAGCGGCGCGAGGAAGAAGATCGGGCAGCAGTAGAGCAGCCCGCGCAGCGGGTGGACGCTCAGCCAGTACAGCCGGCGAAGGTCCGGCAGGTGGAAGTGCCCGAAGAGCAGCCCGGGCTCAAGGTAATCCGCGCTCACGCGCGAGTAGGACGATGCGAGCGCGCCGCCGAACACCAGCCGCTGGTAGATCAGCAGCGTGACCACGCCCAGCGCCGGGCCGACTAGCAGGAACGCCAGCGACCGCCGGCGGCGGCGGCGGCGCCACGCGAGCAGCGCGAAGGCGGCCACGAGCGGCGCGGCGGAAATTTCCACGACGATCGTCAGCCCGAGCAGCAGGCCGGCCAGCACCATCCGCGCGCCGTTCGCGGCGGCGTCCAAGTCTCTCGCGCCGGCGTCTGCGTCGCTCGCCCGCGCTTCGCTCGCCCGCGATGCCCGCGCGTCGCTCACCCGCACGTCGCTCACCCGCGCGTCGCTCGCACGGTCGCCGTTCTCGCTCTCGGCGTCCGCACGCGCTTCCTCAGGTCGATGGTCGATCATCCTCCACGCGAGGAACAGGCACGCCGCCATGAGCGTTTGCGTGACGAGCATCCCGGCGTACGGGAACATCAGCGAGCCGAAGGCGAAGCCGCCCGCCAGCAACAACGCTTCGTGTCGAGCCAGCGAGCGCTGGCGGAAGTAGCAGAACAGCGCCGCCGCCAGCACCGCGCCGGGAAGCGCGCTGCCCCAGATCGTGCAGAGGTGCTGGTTGAGCGGCACCATCCGGGCGGCTGTCGGATCCGCGCCCGCTACGCGCTCGGCGGCATAGACGACCGCGTAAAAAGGCGCGACGAACAGCGCCAGGCCCGGCGGCTTGCTCGAGTAGACGCGCTCGCCCACGCGGCTGACGTCGCCGGTGAAGCCGGGCTGATCGAGCCGCTCGGCGTACGGCGTGATCTCAAACGTCGCGCGCTCCACCAGGGCCCGCACCGTGTCGAAGTGCGCGTTCTGGTTGAACCCGTACCCCTGGAAGAAGTAGCCGTAGACCAGCAGCGTCGCGATCAGCAGCAACGCGGCGATGCGGCGGTCGGTGGCGCACGTCATCGCGCCGTCCCGCCGCGCCGCAACCGCCCGCCCGCCGCCCGCTGCCGATCTTCCATCGTCACGCCGGCCACCCTATCATCTGCCGGCGAATCTGAGGAGTTTGAGCCCATGCTGCGTCGCACGTTCGGCAACACGGACCTGGAAGTTTCCGCGATCTCCCTCGGCTGCTGGATCTTCGGCGTCGACTGGTGGGGGCACTACACCGACGACCGCGGCGTGGCGATCTGCCGCTTCGCCTACGACCGCGGCGTCACCTTCTTCGACAACGGCGACGCCTACGGCAACGGCCGCGCCGAAACCGTCCTGGGCAAGTTCCTCAAGGAGGGCGGCGTCGCGCGCGACAAGATCGAGATTGGCGGGAAGTTCGGCTACGACTTCTACACCGACCCCGGCACGCCCGGCTCGCACAAGGAGCGCAAGCAGGACTTCTCGCCCGAATTCGTGCGCAAGGCTTTCGAGCAATCGCTCCGCCGGATGGGCGTCGATTACATCGACCTGTACATGGCCCACAACATCAAGCTCCCGCAGTTCCGCGACGACCTGTTCGCCGAACTGGAGCGGATGAAGGACCAGGGGAAGATCAAGACCTGGGGCGTCTCGCTCGGGCCGGCGATCGGCTGGCGCGAGGAGGGGTTCAAGGCGATGACCGAGCACGGCGCCAAGGCGGTGCAGACCGTCTTCAACCTGTTCGAGCAGCACCCGGGCCGCGAGTTCTGCGAAACGGCCGTCGCGACCGGCGCCGGCGTGCTGGCGCGGGTGCACGACAACAGTTCCATCCTTAAGGACGTGGTGAAGGTCGATACCACGATCGGCAAGGACGACCACCGCAAGTTCCGCGACCAGGCGTGGAAGGTTTACGGCTTGAAGAAGCTCGAGCTCGTGCGGCGCTATGCGACCGATCACGGCATGAACGTCCACCAGCTCGCGTGCAAGTGGCTCCTGCAACAGCCGGGGCTGACGAGCATCACCGGCACGTTCCTCAACGAGCAGGAGATCGCCGACGCCTGCGACGCGACGGCCAAGCCGGACCTTTCGCAGCAGGAGCTGAGCCAGCTCGCCATCGATTACGCGCGCGATTGGGACCTCGGTCCCGAGGCGCACCCGTGCGACCTGAAGAGCAGCGTGACCGAGACGGGCACGATTCGCAGTGGCTACGTGCCGTCGCCGCTGCTGATCGCCTGACGCAAGCCGTCCCCCCAACATCCCATGACGCCGCCCGCGGCTGGTCTTCGTTACGTCGTGCTCCACCACGCGGGGCACGGGCCGCCGCACTTTGACCTGATGTTCGAGGTCGACCAAACCGCCCCGCTGCTCACGTTCCGCAGCCCCGCCTGGCCGATCGTCGAGCCGGTGCAATTGGAGCGCCTGGGCGATCACCGGCGGGCGTACCTGAGTTATCAGGGGCCGGTCAGCGGCGGGCGTGGCGAGGTGGTGCGCGTCGCCGAGGGCACGTGCGACCTTGCCGAGGACGGCGCTGGCCTGCGCGTCACCTTCCGCTCCGGCCCCGCCGCGGGAACCCTCCGCATCGCGCCCGACGGCCAGTGCGCCCCGAGCGCCGCCCCGAGCGGGACGACTGACGAAATTTGACAACCGCGCGTGGCGGTGCAAAAGTGTGATCAGCGTGCGCCGCCTCCCGCACATCCTGCTTTTGCTGGCGTTCGTCCTGCTGGGGACGGGGACGCTGGAGCGCCTGCACAACCTCGCGCACCGCCACGAGGACGCCCGCCACGCCGCCACGCATTACGCCGCCGCCACGCATCACGCCGGGCAGCAACACGCCGCCCCGCAACACGCCACCGCCGGCGACGAGGGCCTCGCGACGCCGCCCGACCCGAGGCCGGCGCACGATGAGTCCAACTGCGACCTTCACCGCCGGCTGCACCTGCCGCTGATGAGCGCCGGTTACGTCCCGCTGCTGATCTGCCTGGGGCTGTTCGTCGCCTTCCTAACGCAGCTCGCGCCGGCGCTGGTCTCTCAGCTTGCCTGCCTCCGCCTCGACTGCCGTGGCCCGCCCGCCTGCTAACGGTCACCCGTGTCGCTTTCGCCGAAGCCGGCCGCTGCGCGCTCCCTGACGCGCGGCAGCATGCCACCCGCCCCGCCGCTTCGGCACGCGCGCTTCCGTTTGCAGGAGATCAATTCATGCGCTTGCGCATCGCCACGTGCGGCGTGCTGTCGCTCGCGTTGACGAGCACCACGCTGCCCGCCCAATCGTCCCCCACCGCCGCCCCCGATGACCGGCTCGACCGGTTCGAGCGCCGGCTCAACGACATCGAATCCCGGCACCAGCAAGACCTCCGCGCCCGCGACGAGGAGATCGCGCGGCTCAGGCAAGAGCTGGCCAACGTCCGCCAGCAGCAGCAGCAGCAGCAGCAGCAGCAGCAGCAGCCCGCGCCGACCACGCGCCCGGTGGGCACGGCGGGCGCTGCGGCGCCTTCTTCAGATGAGGTGGAGCGGACCAGGCAGGAGATCCTGCGCGACATCGAGTCCGGCGCCGCCGCCCCCGTCACCAACCGCATCGCCGCCAGCCTCAACCCGGACGTCGCCGTCATTATTGACTCGCTGGGCACGTGGTCCAGCCAGCGCGGCAACAACGCCTACAACCGCTTCGACGTCCGCGAGGCGGAGCTGGACCTGCGGGCGGCGATCGACCCGCGGGCGGACGGGGTGCTGGTGCTCGCCTTCGAGCGCGACGTCCACAACCCGCCCTTCCCAGAGCCGGGCGAGGATGAGGAGGAAGGCGTCGAGAGCCGGGCCGGCATCGAGGAGGCGTACGCCTTCTTCCACGACTTTGGCGTGCCGAACCTGACTGCAAAGCTCGGCCGCTTTCACCTGCGCTTCGGCCGGCAGAACGTGCTGCACCTGCACGACCTTCCCACCAGCGACCCGCCGCTGGTGAACCAGGCGTTCCTCGCGCCCGAGGCGCTGATCGACTCCGGGCTGAGCCTTAGCTACGTGATCCCGCCGCGGCTGGTGGGCGGCCAGTACGTCGAGCTGGTGGCCGAGGTGGTGACCGGCGAGGGCGGCGAGAGCGAGTCGCCAACGCTCACCGGCGACATCAGCGTGGACTCGCCCGCGCTCAATTTGCACGCGCTGTGGAACGGCGACCTGGCGCGCCACGTCAACCTGGAGTTGGGCGCGTCCTGGCTCAGCGCCCGCCGCAGCGCCGACAACGGCCACAACGTCAACCTCTTCGGTTTCGACGCCACGCTGCTGCGCAGCGATCCGATGGGCAAGTTCAACAACCAGCTCTTGCAGGCCGAGGTCATGCACGCCGTGGTCGATCAGGCCGACGGCGGCGCCACCCAGCACGCGTGGGGCGCCTACCTGCTCGGCCAGCAGCAGCTCAGCCGCGACTGGTACGCCGGGCTGCGGCTCGACTGGACGCAGGACCCCAATGACGACGACGCCGAGGCGTGGGCGGTCTCGCCGTACGTGAGCTGGTACCTGAGCGAGTTCCTCCGCCTGCGGCTCGAATACCAGCACCGCAACGGCGACGCCGACGCGGCCGACGTCGTCTACTTCCAGGCCACGTACATCTTTGGCGCGCACCCGCCGCACCCGTACTGGGCGATGAAGTAGAGCGAAGCCAAAGATTGAAGATTGGAACTTGAGTAAAGGTTCAGCAATGAAGCGAATGACATTCCTGCTGTGCATGCTGGCGATAAACGTCGCGGCGCACGGGCAGTTGAAGATCGTCACGACCACGACCGACTACGCAGACCTCGCCCGCCAGGTCGGCGGCGATCGCGCGGACGTTCACTCGGTCATGCGCGGGCCGGAGGACGTGCACAACGTGCTGGCCAAGCCGACGGAGATGGTAAAGCTCAACCGCGCCGACCTGTTCGTGCACGGCGGGCTCGACGCCGAGCCGTGGCGCGACAACCTCCTGCGCGGCGGGCGCAACCCGCGCGTCAACCCGGGCCGGCCGGGCAACGTCGACATGAGCGCCGGCATCGAGCTGAAGGACGTGCCGGCCGGGCGCGTGGACCGCTCGATGGGCGACGTCCACGCTTACGGCAACACCCACTACAGCCTCAGCCCCGCCAACGCGCAGCGCATGACCGCGACGCTGGCAAAGGCGATGGCGCAGGCGGACCCGGCGAACGCGGATGCCTATAAGCGGAACGCGGCGCGCCTGGTGAACGAGCTGGCCGACGTCAGCCGTGAGATCCGCGCCCGCTTCGCCCCTTGGGCGGGACTGAAGGTGGTGACGTTCCACCACGGCGCGTGGGACTACTTCTCCGACGCGGTGCCGATCCGCATCGTCGGCGAGATCGAGCCCAAGCCGTCGATCACGCCGTCGCCCGAGCAGCTCCGCCAGCTCGTGGCGCGAATGAAAGAGGAGCAGGTGAAGGTGGTCATCTGCGGCACGTACAACGACGACCGGCTGGCGCGGCACGTGGCGGAGCAGGCGGGCGCGACGCTGGTCGTCCTGCCCGAGCACGTGCTGGGCGTGGCGGAGGCGAACTCGTACCAATCCCTGTTTCGCCACAACGTGGAGAAGCTGATCGAGGCGGCGAAGTCGGCGGGCGTCCAGCCGGTCGACAACAACGCGCCGGCCCCCGCGGCGGCGGCGGCGGCGACGACCGCGGGGCACCGCCATGCTCATTGAGCTCGATGGCGCCCTCTTCGGCTACGGCCCGCGCGCAGTCGTGCGCATCCATCGCCTCGCCCTGGCCGCCGGCCGGTGCCTGGGCGTCTTCGGGCCCAACGGCGCGGGCAAGAGCACGCTCGTGCGCGGGCTCGCCGGCCTGCTGCCGCCGATGGAGGGCGCGGTCCGGCGTCAGCGGCAGGACCTTCGCTTCGGCTACCTCCCGCAGCACCGCGCGATCGACCCGCACTGGCCGATGACCGGGTTCGACGCGGCATCTCTTGCCGTCTCCGCCGCGCGGCCGCTCGGGTGGATCGGCAGCGAGGCGGCCGGGCGCGTGCGCGAGTCGATGCGACTCATGGGGGTCGAGCCGCTCGCCAGCCATCCGTTCGCGAAGCTCAGCGGCGGGCAGCAGCAGCGGCTGTTGCTGGCGGGCGCGCTGGCGACGGCGCCGGAGATCCTGATTCTCGACGAGCCGACCGAGGGGCTCGACGTCCGCTCGCGGCAGGCGCTGCTCGACCTCCTCCACGCGCAGAATCGCCGCGGGCTCTGCACCGTGATGATCAGCCACGCCGTCGAGGACCTGCTCTACGTCGCCGACGACATCGCCTGGCTGCACCCGTGCGAGGACACCCGCCAGCCGACGGAGGTGGAGATCATCTCCAGCGACGCCCTTCGCGAGCGCGTGACGAAAGCGCGGCGCGCGTCGTGACCTCGCCGCACGAATACCTCGAGCTGACGTCGCTGCTCGCGCCGTCGCTGATCACCGCCGCCGCGACGGGCGTGGCGGCGAGCGTGATCGGCGTCTTCGTGCTGCTGCGGCGCGAGGCGCTGGTGGCGCTGGCGATGCCGCACACGGTCGCGGTCGGGGCGGCCATCGGGCTGCGCATGGGTTGGCCCGGCCTGCCGCCGGCGCTGGGGGCGGTGCTGATCGCCGTCCTGCTGCTCGCCCGCGCCAAGCGGCGCGGGACGGGCCACTGGCTGCTGCCGGCGCTCTACGTCGCGGGGCTGTCGCTCTCGTTCCTGATCATCGCCAACAGCGGCCAGCACGTGGCAGAGCTCCAGGCGCTGTTCACCGGGATCGACGTGGCGGTCTCGCCCGCACAGGCGTGGCTGGCGGCGCCGGTGCTGCTCGCCGCCGCCCTCGCGTGCGCTGTGCTCTGGCGACGGTGGCTACTGCTGTCGCAGGCACCGGCCATGGCGGAGGTGGCCGGCCTGCGCACCGGGCGCTGGGAGCTCGGCTTCCTCTGTCTGCTGGCGCTCGTGCTACTGGTCGGGACCAACGCCCTGGGGGCGCTGATGGTGATCGCCATGCTCTTCCTGCCCGCCGCCGCCGTCCTGCCCTGGGCCCGGCGCGTCCCCACCGCACTTGCGGGGGCGGCGGGGCTGTCATTGCTCTTCCTGCTGGGCGGGCTGGTCCTGTCGGTGGAGTGGAACCTGCCGCTCAGCCAGTCCGTTGGCGGCGTCGGGTTCGTGGCGATGATCGTCCTGCACCTGGCCGCGCGCGTGTGCGGCTAGCCGGTCTTCGCGCCGATCACGTCGCCTCCAGCTTCCTGAGGTTCTCGAAGCTGGTCTTAATCGCCTCAAGCGGCGGCTGGCCGTAGGTGTTGTCCTGCTCGACCACGCCGTAGCGCACGCCGACCTTCTTGCCCGCCTCCAGGATCGCCGGGAAGTCGAGCACGCCCGTGCCGACCTCCGCGAACTTCTTGTCCGGGCCGGCGGCCATGTCCTTGAGGTGAAGCAGGATCACGCGATCGCCGAGCTTGTTGATGCGGGCCACCGGGTCCTCCCCGCCGTGCTTCACCCAGTAAACGTCGATTTCCGCCTTGACCAGGTGCGGCTCGCAGCTGTCGAGCAACACGTCCAGGCCGGCCTTGCCATCGAACTGCTGGAACTCGAAGTTGTGGTTGTGATAGGCGAAGTCGATCCCGCGCTCGTGGCACGCCCGCCCGATCTGGTTGAACGACTTGGCCACCTGCTTCCACCCGTCCGCGTCCTTGCGCCTTGCCTCGGGCATGAACGGGCAGATCAGGTGCTTGCTGCCGAGCAACTCGTTCTCGTCCAGCACCCGCTCGACCTCCTTCTCCAGCACCTCGATCGACGCGTGCGTGCCCGAAACCTTCAGCCCCGCGTCGTCCACCGCCTTCTTCGCCTCGGCGGCGGTCTTCAGGTTGCCGTAGCCGGCAATCTCCACGTTCTGGTAGCCGATCCGGGCCACGTCCTTCATCGTGCCAGCGAAGTCCTTGGCCGTCAGGTCGCGCAGGGTGTAGAGCTGAACCGAGAGAGGGATCATGCCCGGTAGCATGCCAGCCCGGCCCCCGTGCGGCAAGCACGGAGAGAGCCCGCCCCCTCACTGGCCGAACCACCGGCAATCCCCGCATCAGCTCGCTACGCCGAAAAAATTCAGCAGCCTTGAAGCGCCTTTTCGCGCACATTTTTGTGCGACCGATGAACCCTCGCCCGCACATATCGTATTTCTTGTGTAACGATCCTCCTTCCCTGGGTGGCGTGGCTTGCCGAGAGGTCCACGCCACCTTTTTTATGCGCTGAACTTATCGCAGACGCTGGGCGGATGAGCCAGTGGTCGCAGAGCCTGCGCGCGCGCGACAGCATCGGTTTGGGCAGCCGGTTCGCGATGAGGCTCGGGTGGGGGCGGATCGTGGCGGATGGCTGCGCGTCGCGGCCGAGTTAAAAGTCGGCGGGCCGCCGCCCGGTGCGACGGCCCGCCAACATGAGAGAGAGAGAGAGAGAGCACGTTTCGTCTCAGCTCGAGACGCGGGGCCGCGGGTTCATGCGGATCGCCGGCGGCGGCGGCCGAGGAGGCTGGTGGCGGCCAAGCCGAGCACCGCCAGCGACGCCGGCTCCGGCACCGCGGTCACGCCGCTGTCGCTGAAGTTGCCTGCGCCCGGCGCGACCGAGTCGGCCGCCGCAATGCCGCCGCTGGTTGGGAAGGTCCCCAGCGTCTGGCTGTTGATGTTGGAGTCGATCCAGAAGTAGTCGTCGCCGTTGAGCTTCCCGTCGTAGTTGAAGTCGCCGTTGAACCAGCTCGCCACGCCGCTGGAGAGGCTGCTGTCGAGGCGGAAGTAGTCGTCGCCGTTGATCTTGCCATTGAGGTCGGCGTCGCCGAGGTAGGTGTACATCAGCAGCACGTCGCTGGCGATGACGCCTTGTCCGGCGAAGGTGCTGACGCCCGCCTGGGCGGCGGTGGCGATGCCGATGCCGGTCTTGCCGGTGGTGGCGGCGGACTCGGTGGTGACGATGCCGCTGCCGGTCCAGGCGCCGCCGGCGCGGCCGTCCTGGATCATCCCGCTGATGCCGTCGTAGTCGCCGGCGCTGGCGGTGCCGACCGAGCCACCGACCACGATCATCTTGTTCTTGTGGAGGTCGATCTTGTTCGGGGAGTTGATCACCAGTCCGCCGGTGCGGATCACGCCGGTCCCGGGCGCGGTCATCTCGATATCGCCGCCGGAGACGGTGAGCGACGAGGTGCCGGCGATCGAGCCGCCGAGAACGAGCTTGCCGCCGTTGACGGTGGTGGAACCGGTGTAGGTGTTGGCGCCGTTGAGGGTCCAGGTGCTGGTGTTGCTCTTGATCACCGAGACGGCGTTTCCGCCAGTGAGCGGCGGGCCATTGGAGATCACGCCGTTGACGATGTTGTCGGTGGTGGTGCCGCCGAACTCGATCGTCTGGGCGACGTTGTTGTTCTGCTTCGAGATGTTGCCGATGGTGACGTTGGCCGACGTCGGGTTCAGCAGCGTGGTCTGGACGGTGCCGGCGCCCAGGCCGAGCTGGGTGAAGGTGATTCGGCCGGTGCCGGAGGTGACGTTGGCGCCGCTGGTGAAGGTGACCGACCCTCCGCCGAGGCCGTTGTTCAGCGCGTGCGTCGTCAGGGTGTGGTTGATGCCCGCGCCGGGGGTGGCGCGATCCGAGACGATCGTGGAGTGGGTGGTGGTTCCCTGCGTGTAGGCGTAGGTGGTGCCGTCGGTGTCGGTGGCGAGGGTGAGGGTGGAGACGTTCGTGCCCGCCAGCCGGATCAGGCTCGTCGTGCCCAGGGCGTTGGCATGCGCCAGCACCAGGTTGCCGGCGTTGACCACGGCGTTGGTGCCGGCGCCGCTGTTGTCGCCCGAGATGACGAGCGTGCCGCTCTCGACGGTGGTCTGCCCGGTATGGCTGTTGGTGCCGGAAAGGGTCTGCGTGCCGGTGCCGCGCTTGACGAAGCCCAACGGGCCCGCGCCGCCGTTGGCCAAGGTGCCTGCGAAGTCGTAGTTGGCGGTGTTGCTGACGAACGCCCACCGCTCCACGGCGGCGCCGTTGGTGAGCGTGCCGGTCCCGATCAGGCCGGTGATGCTGCTGAGGTCACCGGAACCGGGGGCGTCGGCGGCGGTGCGATTGAACTGGAGCGTCCCGGCGGCAAGGTTCAGCAGGCCGACCACGCTGCCGTCGGCGTTGGTGGTGCCGGTGGCGCCGGTGCTGGTGAGGATCAGGGTGCCGGCCCCCTGCTTCACCAGGTCGTACGCGGCGCTGCGCACCTCGCCGACGGTGAGCGTTCCGGCAGCCACGGTGACGGTGCGGGACGTTCCCGCGCCGCCGAGGGTGACCGCCCCCGTGCCCATGTCGAGATCGCTGGACCCGGCGAAGCTGAAATCCCCGTTCCACGCCTGCACGTTGTTCGTGCTAAGGGCGACCGGAGCGCCGCTGGTGTTCCCCAGCGCTCCGCCGGTGATGGTGAGCGTGCCGGTGCCGATGGCCGACGCGTTGTTCAGGTTGAGGGTGCCGGCGCTGAGGGTGGTGCCGTTGGCGTAGGTGTTGGCGTTGTTGATCGTGAGCGACCCGGCGCCGCTCTTGACCAATGAGCTGCCGGAGATGCCGAAGCCGCCGGAGCTGGTGAGGGTGTAGTTCTTGGTGGTGTTGTTGAAGGTGACGCCGGCCGGGTTCACGTTGGCGGCGGAGATGTCGACGGTCGTGGTGCCGGTGGCGGAGTCGTTGAACTGCACGACGTAGCCGTCGACGTAGCCGGTCGGGCTCCAGTTGCCCGCGTTGCCGCCACCATCAAAGGTGTTGTCGGTCCACTTGCCGCCGGTCACGGCGCCGGTCCAGCTCGAGGCGCCGCCGCTGATCACCAGGTCGAGGAACCCGGCGTTGTTCTGGAGCGACGGGGTGAACTGCGCCTGGTTCAAGCCGGCGATCGTCCCCAGCGTCAGGTTGCTGAACATGCTGGTGATGTCGTTGGCGTGGGCGATCAGGTGATAGGTGCCGGCCTGCCAGCCGGAGGTGTTGGAAGCGTTGATCGTGACCGGGCCGCCGCCGAGGGTGAAGGTGTTGGCGCTGATCGCCTCGGTGCCGGGCGTGCTGGGGGAGGCAAGCGAGAGGGTCAGCGTGCCGGCGCCGGCGAAGTCGAGGGTGCCGACGGTGAGCTTGCCGGCGTTGCCGGCGGTGCCGTCGCCGTTGGCGACCACGTTGCCGGCGTTGCTGGCAACGGTGAGCGCGGTGATCGAGCCGGTGCCCCGGACGGTGCCGGTGGTCAGGCTGACGGTGCCGAGGGTCCCCGCGCCGTTGACGGCGAGCGTTCCCGCCTTCACGTCGACCGTGCCGCCGAAGGTGTTGGCGCCGGTCAGCGCCAGCGTGCCGCTGCCCTGCTTGGTGATGGTGCCGCTGCCGGCGATCGGCTGGGACATGGTGACCGCAAAGCCGCCGTCATCGATCGTCGGGGCGCCGCTGACGTTGAACTGCGTCAGGCTCTGCACCCAGGTGGCGTTGGCGCGGGCGGCCTTGAGCGTGCCGCCGTTGAGGTTGAAGATCGCGGTGGCGGTGTTGGCGGCGTTGCGATCGATCTGCGGAACGGTGAGCGTTCCAGCGTTGAGGTTGTACGTGTAGGTATCGGAGGTGGTGCCGGCGGCGCCCAGGCGCAGGATGCCGGTGCCGCCCACCGTGGTGCCGGCGTCGCTGTAGAACGTGACGGTGCCGCCGTCCTGGTTGAAGGTGCCGCTCCAGGCGTTGTTGTTCGCCCCCAGCGCGATGTTCCTGCTGTTTTGGATGCGGATGGCGCCGGTGCCGCTGAGGTTCACCGTGCCGGTGGTGGCGTTGAAGTTGGCCACCTCCATCGGCTGGCTGATGACGTTAAGGGTGCCGCCGCTGATGTTGTAGACGCCGGTGGGGAACGACGCGGCGCTGGCGAGGTTGGCACCGGAGCCGACAGTGAACCACTGCTGGGAGTTGATGGTTCCGCCGGTCTGGGTGAGGGTGCCGTTGCCCGGGGCGCCGTTGTTGGGGGTGTTGCCGGCGATGACGACGCGGTTGGCATTGACGGTGCCGCCGCTGACGAGCAGCGTGCCGTCGTCGCCGTTGTTCGTGCCGATCAGGATGTTGCTCGAGTCGCTGGTGGTCAGGGTGCCGGTGGTCCCGCCGGTGACCTCCAACTGCCCCTGGTTGACGACCGTGGTCCCGGTGTAGGTGTTGTTGCCCGAGAGCACCAGGTTGCCCGCCCCCAGCTTAGTGATGCCGCCGCCGGTGCCGCCGATCGCGCCGCTGACGGAGAGGGTGCCGGCGTTGACGGTGACGGCGCGCTGGCCGGAAACCGTGACGGCGCCCGTGCCGGTGTCGAGGTTGTTGGTGCCGTTGAAGGCGAAGTCGCCGTTCCAGTTCTGCGCGTTACCGTTCGCGATCGTCAGGGACGATCCGCTGGTGTTGTCCAGCGTGCCGCCGGCGATCGTTAGCGCGCCCGTGCCCAAGGCCTGCGCGTGGCCGATCGCCAGGGTTCCGCCGGCCAGGGTGGTGCCCCCGGTGTGGGTGTTGGGGCTGTTGAGGACAACGGACCCGGTACCACTCTTGACCACCGTGGCGGCGCCGGTGATGCCGGCCGAGCCGGCGCTGGCCGTCACCGTGTAAATGCCGGAAGCGAACGTCGCGCTGGTGGGCGCGACCCCGCCGGCGGGCGAGACGTTGACGTTGAAGTTGCTGGCGGTGTCGTCGAAGAGGACGACGTCCCCCTCGATGTAGCTGGTCGTGTTGCCGCTGGTGATGAGCTTCCAGTTGCCGCTGGCGCCGGTGGAACCGACCTTCCAGTCGCTGCTGTCCAACCCGGTCCACTTGGGATTGTCGCCGGCGATGGTGAGCGCGATGAAGCCGGCGGGGTTGGTCAGGGTGGCGCTCTGCCGAATGGTCAGGCCGGCAATGGTCCCCTTGGTGAAGGCGCCGAAACCGGCGCCGCCGATGGAGCCGGAGTAGCCGACGAGGTTGTAGGTGTCGGGCGCCCAGATGCCGTTGGTGTTGGCGGCATTGATGACGACTTGCCCAGCGGCGTTGGTGGACAGCGATGTGCCGGTCAACACCGGCGAGGTCGAGGAGACCGTCAGGTTCAGCGCGGCCGCCCCCTCGAACGCGAGCGAGCCGGCGTTCAGCGCCGAGCCGCTCGTGTTGGCGAGCGTGTTGGAGGCGGAGTTGGCAACGCTGACGCCGGTCACGGGGCCGTGGCCGATGAAGTTGCCGCTGTTGATGCGCACGCCGCTGCTGCTGGCGATCAAGCCGCCGGCGCCCAGGGCGAGCGTGCCGCCGTTGATCGTGGTCTGGCCGGTGTAGGTATTGGAGCCGTTGAGGGTCAGGGTGCCGGCCCCCTGCTTGTTCAACCCGCCGCTGGCGCTGGCGACGAGGCTCGCGGTGCCGGTGATGGCTCCGGTGTTGCCGATGCCGCCGCCGACGAGGGTGAAGGTGGGCGCGCTGGTGTAGCCGCTGCCCGGGCTGGTGATGGTGATGCCGGTCAGGTTGCCGGCGGCATCGACGTTTGCGACGGCCGTCGCGCCCGTGCCGCCGCCGCCGGTGATTCGCACCACGGGGCTGTTGATGTACCCGGCGCCGCTCACGCTCAAGCCGGTGGCGCTGACGCCGCTATCGGTCGGCGCGAGCAGGGGTTGCCCGACGGTGATGTTATTGGCGCCAACGTCGAAGACCGCCCCGCCCGCGTGAACGTAGGCGGCGGTGAGGCCCTCGAGGAAGGTGGTTGAGGTGGCGTTGGGGACGATCTTGCCGCCGTTGAGGTTGAGGATGCCGGTGCCCAGGCCCTTGTAGATGCGCGGCGTGGTCAGGGTGCCGCCATTGAGGTTGACGACGCCGCTGCCGGCGGCGGCGCGCCCGAGCTGCACGCCGTTGTTGGTCGCGGCGAGGTTGAGGGCGCTGGCGCCGGAGAGGTTGACGACGCCGCTGCCGGCCTCGCCGACCCACAGCCCGTTGTCGCCGGTGCCGTTGACGTTGAAGATGGCGTTGCCGGTGAGATGGATCAACCCGTTGCTGCTGCCACCGGCGCCGTTGGTGATCGGCGCGACGGACTGGGTGTACGTGCCGCCGGATTGATTGAACACGCCGGTCGACGTGCCCAGGCCGAGCGCGAGGAACCCGCCGACCGTGGCGGTGCCGCCGGTCTGGGTGTAGCCGCCGTAAGCAGCGCCGGTGACGCCGAGGGCGAGCTGGCGATTCAGGGTGATCGAGCCGGTGTTCAGCCGCAGCGTGCCGGCGGAATTGGTCAGGGTGCCGACGTTGAGGGTGGACCTGAAGAACTGAGCGTCGGCGTTGCTGCGGTTGTTCCAGTTGACGGTGGCGCCGTTGACCTCCAGCACGCCGTTCTGGTTAGCGGTGCTGCCGATGGTGGCCGTGAGGTTCGTGACCGCGGCGCCGCCCTGGGCGCCCGCGCCATAGGTCCCCGTGTTGTTGAGGATGAGCGCGCCGCCCTGGACGGAGAGGTTGGACGATTGATTATTGAGGTTGTTCGTCAGCGTGAGCGTGCCGGTGCCCTGCTTGACGAGGCCCAGCAGGCCGGCGGCCGTCCCGTTGCGGAGGACGCCGGCGTAGGTGGTGTTGCTCGCCTGGTTGACGAAGAACCACTTGTCGGCGGCGGTGCCGTTTTCGAGGGTGCCGCTGGCGGTGCCGGTCAGCGCCTTGATGGTGAGATCCTGGCTGGTGCCGACGGTGCCGCCCTGGATGTCAAGCGTGCCTTCGATGTTGGTGGCGGTGCCGCCGAGGCGCAGGTACCCGGTGCCGGTCTTGGTGATGTTCAGCACGCCGCCGGTGCCGTCGTTGACCTGCCCGCTGACGGTGGTGTTTCCCGCCCCGCCGAAGGAGAGGGTCTGCGTGGTGGAGGCGGCGCCGGTGATGGTGCTGGCGAAGGTGAGGGCGCCGGCGGTGTTGTCGTTCGTGAGGGTGAACGTGCCGGGGGCCGGGGCGAGCAGCAGCCTGGCGTTGAAGAGCTGCGCCGCGGTGACGCCGGAGTTGACGGTGATCCCGGTGCCGAGGGTGAGCGGCTGCGCGCCCACCGCTCCGCTGCCGATCGTGTAGGCGGCGGCGCCGGTGTCGAACACAACGCTTCCGATCGTGACGCCGGTGCCCAGGTCGATCGTGGTGAAGCCGTTGCCGGCGCCGTTGAAGGTGGCGGTGTCGCCGGCGCCTGGGACGACCGCGGGGTCGGTGAGCCAGTTGGTGCTGGTGGCCCACAGCGCGTTAGTGCTGCCGTCCCAGGTGTCGCTGGTCGCCAGCGCGATCGTGGGCGCCAGCCCGGCGACCGAGGCGGCCGCCAGCGCCGCCGCCATTAGTGCTGCGCCGCCACGCCCCTGCTGCTTCCTGGTCTTGCGCCCGCCCGTTGCCCGCTTGGTATTATTCTGCTGAGTGATCATCGCGCTCTCGCCTCCGAATGGATAGCCCTCGATCCCTGTGCCCCCGATGGGGGACCTGGGACCTGCCCTCAAAAATGTGAGGTGCCCTCGCACCGCGACGTTGCCGGGCTGGCCGGCAAGCGTCAGAAACGCGCCACGCGCGCCTCGCTTGGAACCCGCTTAGAAGAAGAACCCGATGTTCTTGATGACGACGCGAAGCTGCATCTCGTCGGTCTCCTTCTTCACCGCCTGCACCTCGGTGCGCCCTGCCCGGAAGGGGCGGAAGGCAACGTGGGAGTCCAGGTAAAGGATGTTGGCGCCCTCGGGCAGCCCGCGGCGGACGTGGTTGGTGACGTGCTTGTCCGTCCAGCCGCCGGTCGCCGACCAGACCTTGACCACCGAGCCCACCTTGTCGGTGATCACCGCGTCAGTGGCGACCTCGACGTCCGCGGGCTTGGTGGGCCACAGCGCCGCCACCGCGGGAGCCGTTCCCGCCGGCGGCTTGGGCGCGCGAAGGCTTTGGATGTACCCGCGACCCGTCAGGGCGCCGAGGTTCCCGTTGGGTTGGTTAGGGTTGGTCTTGTCGGGTCGCCAGCCCAGGAAGATGTACCCGATCACGGCGAAGTCGTGCTGCGTGCCGTCGAAGTTGCCGTTCCACAGCACGTCGACGTCCTGCTCGGAGAAGGTCGGGCAGTAGAGCGTCTTCCTGCTGGCACCCTTCTTCACCAGGGCATCGCGCGATTCGAGCGGGAGGTCCCAAAGCCAGATCGCCGTTGACGGGTGCTGCGGGATCTTCCCCTTGTTCTCGTTGGCGTACATCACCAGCGCCTGCCCGAGGTTGCGCAGTTGCGACGCGCACTGCACGAGCTTGGCCTGCGAGCGGGCGCGGTTCAGCGCCGGCAGGAGGATCGCCACCAGCAGCGCAATGATGCCGATGACCACGAGCAGCTCGACCAAGGTGAAACCGTAACCAACGCCGCGCCGCGCGGGACCGCGGCCGCCCGACGGAATGGATCGTGCAGTTGCCACTTTGTGTCCGCTCCTTCTTATGTCGGGTCCGCGCAGCTGAATCGTTTGATGTGGTGGACCCGTCGGCAGCCTAACATACGATGGCGGCGGCGCGCTCACCTGTCAAATATTTCAGCGGTTTGGCGGTAATTTTGTCGTCACCGGGTTAGGCTGCCAAACGAATTGCGTCAGCACCCGTGCAAATGTACGCCGCGATGGCCTTGGCCACGGACGAGGGGTGTGGCCTGCGCAGGTGCG
>DASQDR010000032.1:0-15104 GCA_035634055.1 Tepidisphaeraceae bacterium
CCGCCGCCGCCGCCGCCGCCACCACCGCCGCCACCACCGCCGCCACCACCGCCGCCGCCCGGGCGCAGCCCCTCGAGCTCGACGAGTCCGCCGTTGATGGTGACGCCCGCGGCGTGCGGGGGCGCCTCGCCGGCGGCGCGGTCGCCGGCGTTGATCCCCGATGTCCCCGGCGCGGCCGTCGGGGCGGCGGCGGGGGCGGGGTGCGGGCCGTCGGTCGCGCCGCGGGGCGCGCTCACCTCCCGCCCGTTCGTCGGCTCGGCAAGGGTCTCGTTGCGCTCGCTCCTCTCCTCGCGGCCAGCCGGGTTGATGTCGCCGTTGATCGCGAACTCCGATGCCAGCCCGCTGCTCGGCGCACTGGCGGCGCGGCCGCTGCTGTCGAGGTAGGCGCTGGCGCGGCGCTGCGACGCGGGCGCGTTCCGCGACGTCGCCAGCGGCGAGCGCTCGTCCAATTGCTGGGTGACGACGTACCCGAAGCCGGCCACCACCACGGCGGCGGCGACGCCGGTGACGGCGCGGGCGAGCGCCGGATGCACCCACCCGTGCGGCAGCCGGGGCCGGGCGATCGACCACCGCCCGCGCCGGCGCGCTTCGGCGCCGCGATCAGCGCCGCGGAGCGAGCCGATGATGCGATCCTCCAGCCCCGCGGCCGGCAGTGCGAACAGGCTGCTCATCTGCTGCTCCATTTCCCGCGCCGCCGACAGCTCGGCGGCGCACGCGGCGCACGCCGCGGCGTGCGCGTCAAATTGCTGCCGCTCGGCGCCGCGGCTGTCGCCGTCGCCGCTGCGCTCGGTTAAGCCGCCGGCGAGGTAGACGGCGATGCGCTCGCGGAACCAGGCGTGCTCGTCGCGGTCGTTGTGGTCTCCGCTGTCGCGGCCGCCGCCGCCGCCGCCGCCGCCGTCGACGTCTGCGGCAGGGCGAAGGTTGTCGGTGTCGTCTGCGGTCATGGCGTCACGTCCCCGCGGCCGGTTCGTCGGCCAGTTTCTTTCGCAGCAGCGCCAGCCCGCGGTGCAAGAGGCCGCGCAGGCTGCCGTTGGTCAGTGCCAGTTGCCGCCCGATGGCGTCGTGGTCCGCGCCTGCCAGGTAGCGCAGCGCCAGCACCTGCCGGTACTCGTCCGGCAGCTCGCGCAGCGCGTGCAGCACGCGCTGCCGCTGCTCGTCGCGCTGGAGCGCCTGCGGCGCGGTGGGCCCGCGGTCGGCGACGCCGAGCAGCTCGTCGGCATCGGCCCGAACGTGCCTGCGCTTCTTGCGATTGTCGTGGCGGGCGGCGTCGATGGCGGTGGTCCGCAGGATCGACAGCAGCCAAGCGCGCACGCCCGCGGCGTCGGTGCCGGGCGCGAGCTGCGCGACCGACCGCCAGGCGGTCAGAAACGTCTCCTGCGCCAGGTCCTCGGCGCGGTGGGCGTCGCCGGCTTCAAGGTAGGCGCGGGCGTAAACCAGGCGCGCGGTCCGGCGGACCAGCGATTCAAATGCCGCGCGGTCGCCCGTGCGGCTGAGGGCGATCAGCAGCCGCTCGTCGCCCGGATCGGGCGCTCGCTCGTCGGGCGCACGCTCCTGGGGGCCGTCGTCAGCCGTCGTCGCCGCCGGTGGGTTCACGCTTCGAATGCTCCTGTCGATGGGAAGAACGATAAACTCCGTGCCCGCGCGCGCCGAAGAAGAAGAATACTGCGCCCGCCGGACGCGGTTACAGGAAACGCCGCTCATGCAGCCGCACACGCTTGCCGCCGAGGTCCTTCCCATTCCCGGCGCCAGCGCTTCGACGCCGTCGCGGCTCGTGGGTTTCGCCAAATCGGTCCCTGCCCTGGTGCTGACGCTGCTGTCGCTCGACGTGCTGTGCGCGGTCAGCTACGTGGTCACCCGCCACGCGCGCGATCTGGTTGGCAAGGGCGTCGTCAGCTACTTCAGCCTTGACGGCGAGGGCAACCTGCCGAGCTGGTACTCCGCCGGCAAGCTGCTGCTCGTCGGGCTGATGCTGCTGGCGTTCGGCTGCGGGCAGCTCCAGCGCGGCGCGCGGGCGGCGTGGGCGCTGGTGCTGGGCGGGTTGCTGTTCCTCTTCCTCTCGCTCGACGAGACGACCGGCCTGCACGAGCGCTTCGGCTACTGGCTCGACGCCTTCACCCACGGGCGAAAGCAGACGCTCCTGGCCAGCACCGGGTTCTGGATGATCGTGGCCGCGCCGCTCTTCGTGGCGGCGGTCGCGCTGCTGGCGTGGTCGGCGTGGCACTACCTGCGCGGGCGGCCCGGGGTGATCTGGCGCTACGCCGCCGGCTTCACGATCTTCCTCGCCGCCGCCGCGGGGCTGGAGCTGCTGGGCAACTTCATCCCGCCCGGCACGACGGCCGCGCGCGTGCAGGTGCTGTTCGAAGAACTCGGCGAAATGGTCGGAGCCACGGTGCTGCTTTGGGCGACGATGGAGCTCATGGCGTCGCACGGGGTGACGCTGATGGTCACCCGTGACGGACCGGCGGACGGGCGGTAGGGGCGAGAAAGTCACCGTTCACATGCGGCGGCTGAGACGGGCAGTGCGCGCGAGCGAGCCGAGGAACTGCGACCCCTCTCCCCGGAGCACCGGCGCGAGGGAGTAAGGCGCCCGGCCTCCTGACGGTGCTTCAAACTTTCCGCGACGTGCCGCATCGGGCCGTCGCCCGCCGCGGTCTCCCGGAACAGGGAACTGGCGAACCTCGGCGGGCGCGGGCAAGATTCGGGCACCATGAGCATCACCCTTCGCCCGCACGCGCCGGCCGATGCGCCGGCGGTTGGCAAGCTGGCCTTCGACGCCTTTGGCGACATCGCCCGCCAGCACAATTTCCCCTATGACTTTCCCGCCCAGGAGATGGCGCACGGGTTCGCGGAGATGATCTGCAACCACCCGAACCTCGTCGGCCGCGTGGCGGTCGACGGGCAGCGCGTCGTGGGGTGCAACTTCCTGTGGCGGCGGAACCGCATCGGCGGGGTCGGCCCGATCTGCGTCGAGCCGTCGCTCCAAGCGCGCGGAACCGGGCGGCGGCTGATGCAGGCGATCATCGACGCGGGGCGCGACATGCCCGGCATCCGCCTGGTGCAGGACTCGTTCAACCGCGCGTCACTGTCGCTCTACGCGTCGCTGGGGTTCGACGTGCGCGAGCCGCTGGCGGTGATGACGGGCAAGCTTGCCGCCCCCGCCCCCGCCGGCGCGACGGCCCGGCCGATGACCGCCGACGACCTCCCGCGCTGCGCCGAGATCTGCACCCGCGTCCACGGCTTCGACCGGACCGGGGAGCTGCGCGACGCGATCGGGATGTTCCGCGCCCACGTGCTGGAGCGCGGCGGGCGCGTGGTCGCGTACGCGTCGTCCCCCTGGATCTGGCACATGAACCACGGCGTGGCCGAGACCGAGGCCGACCTGCACGACCTGCTGGCCGGCATCAGCGCGACGGTCCCCGACCCGATCGCGCTGCTGGTCCCCCTCCGGCAGACGGACCTCTTCCGCTGGCTCATGTCACAGGGCGCGCGGGTGATGAAGCCGATGAACCTGATGAGCATGGGGTGGTACCAGGAACCCGTGGGGAACTGGTTTCCGTCAGTGGAGTATTGAGCGCGCAGGCGCACACGGACGCGCGGCACGGACACGGGCGGCAAGCGTATGACGGTTCATCGCAGCGCCGCGCGTGCGCCACTTCCGACGTGACCAGCGAGACGTCCCCAATCGGAAACGCCAACCTGCGCGCTCCGAGACGCCGGTGCCTGAGCGGAGCGAAGACCCGGATCCCGCAGCGTGCGGACCGCGCGCAGCGCGCGGATGGCGCCAAATCTATCTTCGCTCAGCTCAGACCCCAGCTTCTCACCCGCGCCTTCACGCGTGCCGGCGCCGCTTCCTCCAGCGGCGCGTGGCGCCGGCCGCGCTCATGGCGCCCAGCAGCGCCATCCCGGGCAGCGCGGCCGCGGGAAGCGGGATGGGTGTCGGCTCTCCACCACCGCCGCCGTCGGTCGCGCCCAGGGCGATGTTGGTCTGGATACGGAACCTCGACTCGAACGAATTTCGCTCCGCGTAGAAGAAGTCGAAGGTGTACTCGCTCCCCGGGGTCAATCCCAGCTCGTCGAGGTTGGCCGTGCCGGTCAGGTCGCTGTGGATGCCGCCGAGGTCGATCACGCGCTGGTCATTGATGAAGACCCAGACGTCGTCGTCGCCGGTGAAGCTGAAGGTCTGCCCCGGCTGGTAGGTGAAGGTGGTGTGGGCCTCGTAGGTGAAGTGCTGGTTGTGGGCGCGGCCCTCGTTGCCGAACAATTCGTTGTCGATCGGGAAGAAGCTGGCGCTCTCGAAGGTGTAGGTGCCCGGGCTGGCGGCGTCGTCGAGCGTGAGCGTGAACGGGCGGGACTGGTTGACGTTGGGCGCGTCGTTGAACCACTGGTTGAAGTTCGCCGCGTTCTGCGCGTTGTCCGGGTTCAGCTCCAGGTTGGTGCCGGCGGCGTTGAGGCGCGTCTTGGTGGTGGGGAACAGGCCGGGATTGGTGCCGCCGACGTAGATCGGCTTGCGGCCGGGGCCCAGGGTTTCGGCGACGATGCCCGGCTCGACCACGCCGATCTGTGCCACAAGCCCTTCGACGCCGCGGTACCCTTCGGGGATGCGCGTCGGCCCGGCGGCGTTGGCGGGATCGACGGTGAAGACCTCGAAGTGCGGGTGCCCGTTCGGCTCGGGCGTGAACGGGCTGGTGCTGGTGAACGCGCCGTGAAAATCGCGGATCGTGCCGGCCAGATCCACGCTGGCGGCGAGGGCGGCGCCGCTGGAGCCGGCGAGCGAGAGGGCGGCGATCGCAGCGGCGGCAAGAGTCGGAGTTCGCGAGGGTCGCATGGTCCTGTTCCTTCCGTGATTGGGACTCCACCTCGGACTGGCGGGGCAGACCGTATGGTCGCGGGCGGAATTGCGTCAATCGCGAAAGGATGCGCGCACGGTGGCGAATACGTGCGCTGGGAAGCAGTGAGCTAATGCGTGGAGGCGGGCTGATGCGCTGAGAAGCGGCTGGCCGCCGCGAGCGCTCGGGCAAGACGTCCAAGCCACGGGTTCAGGCAACGGCGCCCCAGCCGCGAGGGGTAAGTGCAACGGTCGTCCGCGGCACGCGGAACTAGAAGGTCCTTCGCTGCCGGGCGGTGGGGATGTCGAGGATCTTTCGGTACTTCGCCACCGTTCGCCGCGCCAGCTCGATCCCCTGCTCCTTGAGCTTCTCGACGATCTCGTCGTCGTTGAGGGGGTTGTGCTTGTCCTCGTTGTCGATGATGGCCTTGAGCTTTTCCTTCACCGCGTCCCAGCTCATCTCCTCGCCCTCGGCGCTGGTGGTGCCGCCGGAGAAGAAGCGGCGGAGCGGGAAGACGCCGCGCGGGGTCTGGATCCACTTTTCGCTCACCGCCCGCGAGACGGTGGCGACGTGGATGCCGAGTTGGTCGGCGACGCTGATCATCGGCAGCGGCTTGAGGTGCTCCGGCCCGCGGTCGAAGAAGTCGCGCTGGGCGTCGACGACGGCGCGGATCACGCGGTGGATGGTGCTGCGGCGCTGCTGGATCGACTCGATGAGCCAGCGGGCGTTGCGCACGTTGTTCATCAGGAACTCGCGCGTGTGCTTGTCGCCCTGCTTGTCCTTGAGGTACTTCCGCCACCGCCCGCTGATGTAAAGGCTGGGGGCGGGGTCGTTGACCATGTCGATCTCGTACTTGTCGGTGTCCTCGTCGTAGAAGATGACCGCGTCGGGCGTGATGGGCGGGGCCTCCTCGCCGCCGATGAGCTTCCCGGGGTAAGGGTGCAGGTGCCCCAGCCGCTTGACCGCCGCCTGGATGTCGGTGATGTCCCGCGCCAGCTTCTTGCTGATCTGCGGGTAGCGGTTCATCGACAAATCCTTGAGGTGATCGCGGACAAGGGCGCGCTCCAAATCGAAATCGTGCCCCTGGGCCATCTCCTCGTCGCGCTCGATGGCGTCGAGCTGGAGCAGCCAGCACTCCTGCAAATCGCGCGCGGCGATGCCGGCCGGCTCGAGCGTCTGCACCAGCTTCAGCGCGTTCTGGAGTTGCTCGAGCGCCACCGGGACCTTGGTCGATTCCTTCTGGATCTGCTCCAACGGGATGCGGAGGTAGCCGTCGGCGTCAAGGTTGCTGATGATCACTTCGCCGGCGGTGCGCACGCTCGGTACGGTCTCGACGAACGCCCACTGCCCCAGCAGGTGTTCCTGCAGGGTGATGCCGCGGGCGGCGGTGTTGTTCATCGCGTCGAGCTTCTTATCGCGCTCGCCGTCGTAGCTGCTGACGCGCACGCTCGAAGAGCCGGACAGGCTGGAGAACTCCTCGTTCTCCAGGTAATCGCTGATGCGGGCAAGGCGCTCGAAGTCCTCGGCCTGGTCGCCCCCTTCCTTGACGACCATCGGGCGCTCCTCTTCCGAGAAGTGCTCGGTGGGGGCGCCGGCGGCGTCGTCCTGGATGCGGGTGGTGTCCTCGGCCTGACCGTTCTCGCCGTCCCCCTCGCGAAGCTCGAGAACCGGATTGTTTTGCAGCTCCTGCTCGATGCGTTCCTCCAGCGCCATGAGCGGCAACTGGAGGATTTCCATGGACTGGATCATGCGCGGCGTGAGCAGTTGACGCTGCTCCAGACGCACACCCATCGATTGTGATAACTGCATCGCCATACTAAAGTTACACCAAGAGCCGAGAAGGGGGGCACGAGCTGTGCTCGCTTCTACTATCGTATGATATCCCGTAGCCTTAAGGCAGCAACGGGAAATCTCTGCGAAATCCGTGCCACGGGAAGAGTTGCCAGTTGCCAGTGGCCCGTTGCGAGTTTCCAGTGGCCAGTTGCCAGTGGCTAGTTGCTAGTGGGATTCTCCTTCCCCCTTACCGCCGCCGAATTTATCTCTAGCCACTGACCACTAACCACTGACCACTAACTCCCCCTTGATCCCCCCACGCCTCTTCATCCTCGCCTCATCGCTGCTGATCGCCCTCGGCGCCGGCGCGTGCGACCGCTCGCAGCAGGCGGCGAGCGGGCCGGCGCCGCGCGCCGAGCCGGTACGCGTCCTCACCACGATCTACGCGCTCGGCGACGTCGCCCGGCAGATCGGGGGAGATCGCGTCACCCTCGAGTGGTTCATCGAGAGCGGCCAGCCCCTCGGCCCGCTGCGCGAGACGCCCGAGCGGCGCAACCAGTTCCGCAACGCCGACCTGGTCATCACCCGCGGCGCGATCGACCCGTGGACGCTGTCCGGCTCGGGCAACACCTACCAGGATCGCCGGATCCTCCGCATCGACGGGCTGCCCTCGGGGCGCGACACCGACCCGACGCACCACGCATGGCTCGACCCGCGCGTGGCGCTGGAGCTCAGCGACGAGCTGGTGACGCGCCTGTCCACGCTGGACCCGCGCGGCGCGGCGACGTTCCAGGAGAATGCCCGGCAGTTCCGCGCCGAGGTGATCGCCGCTTCCGACGCGGCGCGGCCGGCGCTGGACGGCTCGAACGGACGCTTCCTCGCCCTGGACCGCGGCTTCTGGCCCCTCGCCCGCCGCTTCGGCCTCTCGCGCGTCGAGCTGCCCGACCTCAACCTGAGCGACCCTTCGACCTACGGCGTGCACGCGCTCCAGCAGGCCGCCCGGGAAGCGGGGGCCAAGGGGATCTTCGTCAGCAGCGAGACCCCGCTCGCCCTGCTGCGCGATTGGGAGGCCCGGCTGGGGCTGAAGGTGCTGCCGCTGGACCCGGTCGGATCGAGCGCCCCCAGCGGCCGCAGCACCTACGCGGCGGTCCTGCGTTACAATCTGGCGCAGCTCGTCGCCGGGCTGGAAGGGACGACCCGCCCGACCGCGCCGGCAACAACCACGGCGCCCGTGACCGACCCGGGCCTGCCGACCGAACCGCCGGACCTGAATTCGTACTAGCCGCGAAGCGCCCGACAACGCCGTGGAACTGCCGATGCCCGCCGACCCGCCCGCCGACATCATCGATTTGTCCGAGCTGGACTTCGCCTACCGCGATGCCCTGGTGCTCAAGCGCGTGAGCCTGCGGGTCGAGGCGGGCAGCACGCTGGGGCTGATCGGCCCGAACGGGGGCGGCAAGACGACGCTCATCCGGCTGCTCTTGGGGCTGATGGAGCCGACGCGCGGGACGATCCGCATCGCCGGTCTGCCCCCGCGCGCCGCCGTCGCGCGCGGCGACATCATCGGCTACCTCCCGCAGAACCCGACCACCCCAGAGGGGCTCCCCATGAGCGCCCGCCAGGTCGCGCGCCTCGGCCTGGTCGGCAAGACCGGGCTGCTCCGCGGGTACCGGCGCGACGATCTGCGATTCGTCGATGAGCTGCTGGCCGACCTGGGGATCGGCGACCTGGCGGACGCGCCCATCCGCAACCTCTCCGGCGGGCAGCTCCAGCGCGTCCTCATCGCCCGCGCCCTGGCCCCGCGCCCGAAGATCCTGCTGCTGGACGAGCCCACCACCGGCATCGACCGCCTGGGGCAGCAGCAGTTCCTCGAGTCAGTCGCCCGCCTCAAGCGGCAGCTCGGGCTCACCCTGGTCTTCGTCAGCCACGACCTCCGCGCCGTCAGCGCCATCAGCGACCGCATCGCCTGCCTGAACCTCCAGCTCCACTACCACGATGTCCCCCAGCACCTCCCGGCCGACCTCGTCTACCGCATGTTCTCCTGCGACCTGGAAGCCTTCGGCCTCGGCGGCACCTGCGGCACGACCACCTGCTCCAACCCCGACCACGTCCACGCCCAGGTGAATCCCGCGGCGACGGCCGGCAACGTGGGTGCGTAAGGGAAGCGCGTTTTCCCTCACGCAGGGGTGCGCAGTATGTAAGGCAGCCAGAGCTGGATCACTATGCCGTATTGGTTCGGATTGTGGTTGGCGATTGCGTCCCTGGCCTCCGCCTGCGCGGTGCTCAGCGTCTTCGTCGTCGCGCGGCGGTGGGCGTTTATCGGCGAGGGGATCTCGCACAGCGGGTTCGGCGGCGCTGGGCTGGCGTGGCTGCTCATGCTGGCGGCGCCGTCGCTGGCGGAAAGCGCCTGGGTGCCGCAGGCGATTGTCGCGGTCTTCTGCCTGGGGACGGCCCTGGCAATCGGGTACCTCTCGCGCGGCAGCCGCGTCACGGGGGACGCGGCCATCGGGATCTTCCTGGTGGCGTCGCTGGCGTTCGGGTTCCTGGCCAAGCAGGTCTTCCTGCACGTGCGCGGCGTCGAGCCGGTCGGGTTCAACGCGATGCTCTTCGGCGAGCTGGGCGTCATCGGCCCGCGGGCGGCGGTGGCGATCGTCTGCGCCAGCGCGGCGCTGCTCGCGGTGGTCGCGGCGCTGGGCAAGGAAATCCTCGCCTACTGCTTCGACCCGCTGATGGCCCAGGCGTCGGGCGTCCGCTCCGCGGCGATGCACTACCTGTTGATGATCCTCATCGCCGTCGCGGTCATGATCGGCATGCCGGTGATCGGCGCGCCGCTGGTGACGGCCCTGATCGTGCTGCCCGGCGTGACCGCCACGCAGCTCGCCCAGCGGCTCGGTCGCGTGATCGCGCTGGCGGTGACGGCCGCGGTGGTCGCGGCGGCGGTGGGCGTCACCCTCCACGCCCGCTGGCGCTTCGTCCCCACCGGACCGGCGATCGTCCTGACGCTGTTCGCAGAGTTCCTGCTGGCATACGCGTGGGGACACTTGCGGGGCGGGAGAGGGTGAGCGGTCCGGCGCGCGAGCGGGAACGGGGGACGATCACGATGAGACGCCGCGTCTGAGCGGAGCGAAGACCCGGATGTCTTGGCGCGAGAAAGACATCCGGCTCTTCGCTGCGCTCAGAGACCGGCGTCTCCGACAGACCTCCTAGTCCCCGGCGCTGTTTGACGGCGCGCCCGCGATCCGCGCCGCGATCCGCTTCGCACCCGATCCGCGACCTCCGCTGGTCCCGCGGGGCGCGATCTTCCGGCTCCACCCGAACGTACCCGGGAAGGGGAAGCGTCCGCGAGCGCCGCGGGCGCGGGGACGAGCGGAGGGAGAAAGGAGATCGACGCTTGCGCCGGTGAAAGTGCGAAAACGAACCCAATCTTGCCCGCGGGGTCAGCAGTTGGATCTCAAGGGCGCCCGGGCGCGCAAAACGCGAAAACGAACCCAATCCGCCGGACCCGGCGCCGCGCCCCGGATCCTCACCCGCGCCGCGAGTGCGAAACGCGAAAACGAACCCAATTTGCCCGCGCACTCCATCCGCCGCGTCCGCGTAACGTCCTGCGGCCGAGGCACTTGGGCCGGTGAGGGCGCGGGGGCGGTCGATCCGCTGGGCGGGCGGGCTTATAGTTTCGCCGATGTCCGTTGACCCGCCGATCGCCGAGCTGGACGACGTCCCGGCCGAGCCCGTGCCGCCGCAGGCGCCCAAGGGGGCGCTGCGGGCGATCTTCCTGATCGTGCTGGCGGACCTGCTGGGGTTCAGCGTCATCATCCCGCTGCTGCCGTTCTGGGCTCGCAAGTACCAGGCGAGCGCGTTGCAGGTCGGGCTGCTGTTCTCGATCTACTCGGTCTGCCAGTTGGTCGGCTCGCCGCTGCTGGGGATGCTCAGCGACCGCGTCGGGCGCCGGCCGGTGCTGATCGCGTCGCAGGTCGGCAGCGTTGCGGGGTTCCTGCTGCTGGGGGTGGCGACGATGGGGGACTGGGCGGGGCCGACGCTCGGGCTCATGCTGGTCTACGCGTCGCGCGTGATCGACGGGCTCTCCGGCGGGAACATCTCCTGCGCCCAGGCCTATATCAGCGACGTGACGACCGCGAAGGACCGGGCCAAGGGGATGGGGCTGATCGGTGCGGCGTTCGGCATCGGGTTCACGGTCGGCCCGGCACTGGGCGGCATTCTCGGGCAGGTGGAGGTGAGCCTGCCGGCCTACGCGGCGGCGCTGTTCTCCGCCGTCGCCGCCTTCCAAACCTGGAAGTACCTGCCGGAGTCGCGCACGCACAAGCAGTCGGCCGAGACCGAGGCGTGGCTGCACCCCAGCCGGTTCCTGCCGATCCTGCGCAACGGGGCGCTGGTGCAGATGCTGCTGATCTTCTTCTTCAGCATGATGGCGTTCGTGATGATGGAGGCGACCTTCGCCATCTACCTCAACGACCTGATGAACTACGGGGCGCTCCAGGTCGGGCTGCTGTTCGGGCTCGCCGGCGTGACCATCGCGGTGGTGCAGGGGCGGCTGGTCGGGAAGCTGAGCAAGCGCTGGGGCGAGTGGCCGCTGGTCATCGCCGGGCCGGCGCTGGTGACGATCGCGATGCTGCTGCTGGTGCAGGTGGGCTACACGCCCGTGCTGTGGCTGCTGGTGCTGGCGGTGATCGCCAACGCGACCGGGCGGAGCCTCCAGACGCCGACGCTGTCGGCCCTGATCTCGCAGCACAGCGACCCGCGGCAGCAGGGGACGGTCTTCGGGCTGTTCCACATGCTCGGCAGCCTGTCGCGCGTGATCGGCCCGCTCGTCGCCACCTGGGTCTACACCCGCCACCCGGTCGGCCCCTACCTGACCGCCGGCGCCATCACCCTGGCGGCGGGCGCGTGGACGGCGGTGCTGATGGGACAAGTGCGGGGGACGGGGGAAGCGCCGGAAGTGGTGGGGGCGGAGGTGTAGCGGAGGAAGGCACGAAGGCACGGAGGCACGGAGTGGGGGCTGAGGGACTGAAGGACTGATGGCAACGAATTCACTCTCCACCTTCCTCCTTCTCACTCCCTTCGTGCCTCCGTGCCTTCGTCCCTCCGTGCCTTCCTCCCCTCCCCCTCACCCCTCCCCGCGACCGCCTGCGCCATGATCTCCACCAGGTGGGGCTGGTCGTATTGGATGGCGGCGTCGAGGGCGGTCACGCCGCCGGCGGTTGGGGTCAGGGGATCGGCGCCGGCGGCGAGGAGCAGGCGGAGGGTCTCCTCGTTGCCGTTGATGGCGGCGAAGTAGAGCGGGGTGAGGGCGGATTCGGATTCCCGCTCCGGGTCGGCGCCGCCGGCCAGCAGCGTGCGGACCACCGCGGCGTTGCCGTCGGCGGCGGCGCACATCAGCGGGGTCAGCCCGCTCGGGCCGGTCTCGTCGACCACGGCGCCGGCGGCGAGCGCTTGCCGCACCTGCTCGACCGTCCCGCCCGCCGCCGTCACCAGCAGCAGCCGCTTCCCCTCCGGCGGCGCCAGCACGTGCCCGAGGATCCGGTCCATGGCCAGCACGCCGGAACTCAGCCCCAGCACCACCAACACGATGCGCGTCATCGCCAACATCCCGCCACCTTCCGCTTTCTGCCCCATCCACGTCCGCCGGGGCACAAATACAGACGTCAGGCCCGCGGATTTTTTCACGACCCGCCAAAACGGCCGGCAAAACGTGGTGGGGGCACGGATTTATACGTGCTAGGGGCGGGGACGGACTTAGCGGGGGATGACGCGGCGGTAGGCGGCGAGGGCGAGAAGGGTGACAAGGCCGACCGAGGCGCTGACCTCCCGTCTATGTCAGCTTGGCACCCTTTCGCGGCGTCAGGATTCTTCCCTCTCCCCGTGCCCGGCGGCGGCGGGCAGGGCGGGGCGATTAGCGGTCGATTCACCCGGGCGGGGGAGCATCTTCTCGTCGTTGAGGATCTCGGCCACGTACTCCTTGATGCGGTTGTCGTTGAGCAACTGGCTCATGAGCACGCGGCGGTAGCCGGTGGCGCGCATCTGTTCCTTGAGGCTGTCGGTCCGCTCCTGCTTGAGCTTTTCGTTCTGCGCGTAGAGCGCTTCCTCCAGGGCCTCGTTCTCCAGCAGCAGGGCGTACATGGCGTCCGCCTTCTTGCCCCCGGAGTGGAACAACCCGCCGAGCCCCGCAGCCTTCTTGCGGTACTCCTCGACCTTGGCCGACATCTGCTCGGCCTTGAGCTTGAGCTGGTCGTTCTCGGTCTTCACCGTTGCCAGCTCCTGCTCGTAGAGGTTCTTGAACCCCTTCTGGGCGGTGAACAGTTCCTGCTCCTTCTGCTGGATGGCGCGGGTGGCGCTGCGCCGCCCGACCAGCCGCCCGAGGCGGTAGCCCGCCACCAGCAGGGCGATGCCGGCGACGGAGTAGATGATCACCTCCATCGTCCCGTCGTCGAAGTTCGGCATGCTCAACCCGCCCGACTCCCCGGTGGCAGGGGCGGCGGCGGCGAGCAGGAAGCAGAGGATCGTGTGCGTCATGGGGGCGATTCTAGCCAAGGCCGTGCGCGCGGGAAACGTGGAGGATGACAAGGTCGGGCGACGACGGGTCGAGAAGGTGACCAAGAGGGGAAGCCTTTTCGTCCTTTGACACCTGGTTCTCTCCCGCGCCTTGCCCACCCGGCATCCGCCCGGCTGCTGCTGCTGCTGCTGCTGAAGCACCTTGAATACGAGCGGGAAGCGGTTGCGTGGGAATCGCGCAGCCGGGATAAGGAGCGCATGGTCTACTTAGCCGCCCTCGGTCCGCTCGCCGCCGCCGCCGGCGCCGCTTCCGGCGCAGGGGAGTTCCACGTCTCGCCGGATTTGCACGAGATCCTCCAGATCCCCGAGCACGGGCGGACCTACCAGATCATGATGGTGCTGTTCCAGCTCTCGGCGATCCTGGTGGCCGCCAAGCTGCTGGGGTGGCTGGCGGAGCGCGTGCGCGTGCCGGGCGTGATCGGCGAGCTGCTCGCCGGGGCGATCATCGGCCCGTACCTGCTCGGGCAGTGGATCCGCATCCCGCTGCACGGGCACTGGGTGTCGCTCTTCCCGCACCCGCAAGACGGGCAGTGGCCGGTCAACGAGATCCTTTGGTCGTTCGCGCAGTTCGCCAGCATTATCCTGCTGTTCATCACCGGTTTGCACACGGACCTGAAGCAGTTCCTGAAGTACGTCGGGCCGGCCACGCTGGTGGCGGTGGTGGGGATCGCCGCGCCGTTCCTGCTGGGCGTCGGGACGGTCTACATCCCCTTCTTCGCCGACCTCGCTCGACCGGGCGCGGGCGAGTCGGTGCTGGTCCCCGCGCTGTTCGTCGGCGCGATCCTCGCCGCCACCAGCATCGGCATCACCGCGCGGGTGCTCAGCGACATCGAGCAGCTCGACACGCCCGAGGGCGTTACCATCCTCGGGGCGGCGGTGCTCGACGACGTGCTGGGCATCATCGCGCTGGCGATCGTCGGCGGCATCGCCAGTTCCGGCACCGTCTCCTTCGCTGACGTCGGCTGGATCAGCTTCAAGGCGATCGGCGTCTGGGTCGCCCTCACCGGCGTGATCCTCGCCTTGGCGAAGCACATCGAGCGGCTGTTCAACCGGATCCGCTACGCGGGGGCGCTGGTCGGGCTCGGGCTGGCGCTGGCGTTCGTTTGCTCCGGCATCGCCGAGTCGTTCGGTCTCGCCTTCATCATCGGCGCGTATTCCGTCGGGCTGGGGCTGTCGCGCACGGCGATGGCGCACCGGCTGATGGACGAGCTGCGATCGCTGTCGGACTTCGTCGTCCCGGTCTTCTTCGCCTGCCTCGGGATGCTGGTGAACTTCGAGGCGATGTTCAGCGACTGGCGCGTCGTCGTCTTCGGCCTGGTGGTGACGGCCGCCGCGATCGTCGGGAAGCTGGTCGGCTGCGGGCTGGCGGCGCTGCCGGCCGGCTTCAACGCCCGCGGCGCGTACCGCATCGGGCTGGGGATGATGCCGCGCGGCGAGGTCGCGCTCATCGTCGCGGGCATCGGCCTGTCGCGCAACCTGATCGGCGAGAACGTGTTCGGCGTCTCGATCATGATGACGCTGATCACCACGATCGTGGCGCCCATCCTGCTGGTCCCGGCGTTCGCCACCGGCGGCAGCGGTCGCAAGCGCCCGGCGGACGTGACGCCCAAGCTGCCCAGCGTCTCGCAGCTCCCCGGGATCATGTTGCACCTCCCGCCGGACCTGTGCGAGCCGTTCCTGCACCGCCTGCTCCAGGCCGCGCAGTCGCACGGGTGGGAGGGGACGTACGAGCGCGCCGACCAGAAGATCTACCTGCTCCGCAACGGCGGCGACGCCGCCCAGGTGCAACTGGACGCCAACAACCGGATCATCATCGACGCCAGCGACTCGCGGCAGCCGGAGTTCGCCACGATGGTGGAGCGGGTGCGGGAATCGGTCTCCACCGACATGACGCCGCTGCCCGCCGCCAACAGGACCCCGCTGCCGGCCGCCGCGGCG
>DASQDR010000033.1:0-74062 GCA_035634055.1 Tepidisphaeraceae bacterium
CGCGCGGCGGCGGCGTCGATGGAGACCGAATGCGCGGGGGTTGCGGCGATGAAGAAGAGGTCGGCGGGCGACTCGAAGTCCAGCAGCGTGCTCGTCCGCCGGGCGGGCACCGACGGCACCGCGTGCGACGCCAGGCGAACCGGCACCGCCGCCGTCGTCGCGTCCACCCGCTCGTGGCCGCGGTCGCTGCCGCGCCCACTCGCGCAGCCCGCCGCCGCCGTCACGGCGACCGCCGCCAACCCAACGAGCATGGCCCGAACGAGGGAGACCATCTGGAACCCATCCCTATTCGCTTTTCTCCCGCGCGCCAAGTTCTACTTTGGCAATCGCCGGGCGGGAGGAGTTATCGGACGAATGAACGCTTTCCACGCCCGCCGCTATCAGACGTGAGGCGAGATGGCCCTACGCCTGCTCGGCCGGCGTCCACACCCGGAGTGGCTCGGCGGCGGGGATGATCGCCTCCTCGGCGGCGAGTTGGTGGAAGGTGCGGATCGCGTCCAGCTCGCGCGGGCCGACGTGGAACCGGAGATTTTGGGTCAGGTACTGCCGCGCCAGCTCGACCGGCCAACCCAGGGGCACGGCGTGGCGGGTGATGATGCGCTCGATCACTGCAAGGCCGCGCTGCTTGGCGCGGGCGAGGTGGTCGTAGAGCGGCGGGAGCGCGACGCCGGGGCGGGCGAGCCAGACGGCGAAGACGAAGGGCAGGCCGGTCATTGCCTTCCACTCGCGCCCGAGGTCGAGTTGGTGCTCGAAGCCGCGCGGCTCGGCCGTCACCACCTTGTCGCCGATCAGCAGCCGAGCCTCGTCCGCAGCGTCGCTGGCGCGCGACAGGTCGCAGCACTCGGGGCGCAGTCGGTACCGGCGCGCGAGGATGATCCGCGCGAGCGCGACCGAGGTGTGGCTGTCCGGATCGCAGGCGAGCGACTTGATCCGCTCGATCGGCACGCGGCTGAAGATCCGCACGGTCAGCGTCGGCCCGTCCGATCCGATTCCACCGGCCGGCAGCACGGTCAGCCCCTCGGCCCGCTGATAGTCGATGACCGGCAGCAGCGCGACGTCCGCCTGGTCCGTCTGAAGCGTCGCCAGCAACGCCGACGGAACGCGGAGCAGAAGGTCGACGTCCGGTTCACGTTCGAGCCCCTCGATGAGCGGCTTGGAGTTGAGAAAACTGACGCTGGCGACGCGAAGCCGGCGGCCGGATCGCGGCGAAGATGGAGCGGCCGACGGCACCGTCATCGTGGCTGATTGTACGAGGCAAGCCACAACTCGCGACGCCGCGCCACGGGTATTGAAAGGTGCGAAAGGCCCCTGCTGTCGGCCGGAAAACGGCGAAGCCCCGGGAACGATTCCCGGGGCTTCGTGGCAATGGGTCGTGAGACGGACGGAACGCCTTACAGTTGCGCCTCGTTCGCCAGCCGGCGCCAGCGGGTCGGGGTCAGGCCCGTCGCCTGCTTGAAGCGGCTGGTGAAGTGGCTCTGGTGCGCGAAGCCGCAGTCGGTGGCGATCTGCGCCAGCTCCTTGCGCCGGGCGAGCAACTGCACCTTCGCCTCGGTGATCTGGCACTCCAGCAGGTAGTGCTTGGGGGTGAGCCCGAGCAGCTCGGCGAAGCGGCGGTGGAAGTGGAACGGCGAGAGGTGGACCTGCTTGGCGATCTCGCCAAGGGTGGGCCCGCGGTGGAACTCCTGCCGCATGAACTTCAGCGCCGGGACGAGGCGGGACAGCTCGGCGTCCGCCGCCAGGTCCGCCGGGCGAACCGCGCCCCACTCGCCGCAGGTCGGCTGGATGCAGAACAGGACGAACGCTCCCTCGCCCAGGGCGGGCAGCCGCCCGTACGTGACGGCGCGGAAGGTCCACAAATCGCCGCGCGAGTCGGGCAACTGGAGCCGGTCGGCGAGGAACATCTCGCCGTTGAGCTTCCCGAGCCGCGCCTTCGCCTGGTCGGCCAGCCCGTCGCGCAGCCGCTGGTCGAACTGCTCGAACTCGCCCTGGGCCAGGAGCTGGCGTCCCTGCTGGTCGAAGGCGAACAGCCGCGCCGCCGGTCGCGGGGTGAGGGTAACCTTGGGATCCTCCGACCCGCCGCGGCGCGACTCGCGCGCGGCGGAGATGAGGTCGTCGATCTCGGCCGCCACCTCGCCAACCCGGCGAAGCTCCTCAGCCGAGAAGTCGCCCTGATCGGCAGATCGGTACACGTGAACGGCGCCGGGGTATCCCTCGATGATCGGTTCCTTCAGCGGGGCGGCGGCCGCGAAGGCCAGCCCGTTGCCGCCGAGGAACTCGCGGACAAAGCGGTGCTCGCCGCCAAGGGCGTCGCTTGCCAGCACCGGCTCACCGGTCTGCATCGCCTGCCAGCTCAGGCGGTCCTCGGCGTGGAACTCGCGGGTGTATCCCTTGATCAGGGGCTCGGGCAGGCGCGACGGCTGGGCGATCTGGAGCCCGCCTCGCGGCAAACTCGTGACAACGACTACTTGCGCGGCAGGGACCGCCTTCTCCAGCAGTTCCAGCGCCTGCTTGAAGGGCAAGCCCTCGTGGCGGACCGGCTTGCTCTGATATTGCACGTCCGCCGAGCGGCGAACTTCTGACTTCAGGAGTGACAACTTACTGCGACCCTTTCTGCTACGACGATCAGGCGTTTGCACAACAAAAACACCTTCCGTGGGGCTTTGGCGCACAATCTATCGACGGTGCTGCATTTAGCAAACGCTACAAATCGCTCCGCGTGAGGCGCGGTAAAAGCTGCGCCCGCGGTGGATGAACAATGTTGCGAAACATCATCAATACAACGTCAGTTGCTCGGTAAGGTTCATCGCTCGGCGGCAACGTTTCCCCAAAAGAGCAATCGGCTGGAAACCCTGATAGAAACCACCGAGGTTACCGGGGAAATCCTGGTGTGGCTGACGCCAGCGCGGCATTCGCATCCCGCTGGCGGTGGCCCGGGGTATGCTTGCACCCCACGCAGGAGTACCCGATGGCACTGATCCTCAGCACGCTTTACTGGGATAAGAAGGTCAAGATCGCCGTGCTGACCTTCGCCACCTTCGCCGCCCTCTGCTAGCCCGCCGCGTCGGCTACGGCCCACCGACCGGTTTGACCGTGGCGGGGGCGGCCTTTTTGCCGTTCAAGGCCATGCCTTCCGGGCTTAGGCCGAACACGTGGAACTGGTGCGACAGCGGGTCGAACCCGTGCTCCTGGCAGATCTCGTCGCGCAGCTTCCTCAGCTTCTCACTGCTGAACTCGATCACCCGCCCCGTCGCCACGCAGATCAGGTAGTCGTACGCCTGACGGCCGGCGATCACTTCATAATAGGACTGGCGGTTGTCGAAGAAGACCTGCTTGAGGATCCCGGCGTCCTGGAGGTGGGCCAGGGTCCGGTAAACGGTGGCCCGGCTGACGCGGTGGCCGAGCTTTTTCAGGTCGTCGACCAAGCGCTCCGGCTCGAACAATCCCTCATTGCGCAGGACGGCATCCAGCATCATCGCCCGCTCGGGGGTGAACTTCAGCTTCTGCTCGTGAAGGTACCGCCGGAAGATGGCGCAGATCGGCTCATAGGGGGCAGTTTGCCGCTGCGACGCAAGCGAGCTCTTGGGGAGCGTGGGGAGGATGTGCGGGCCCGATGCCATAACGTGAGTCTATTCCGCCGCGCGCGTCGCATCAAAAGCCGGCCGATGCGTTAAGCATTCGGCCGCTGCGGCGGCTGCGGTGGCGAAGTGGTGCCCAGCGACGCCGGCCTCGACAAGCCCTCGGCAGACTCAGGTTCTGATCCCCCCGCCGCCGACGACCCCGCGTCGCCGGGCGCGGATCCCGCGCTCGCCGCCGCCTGCGCCGCCCGCGCCGCCACCGTTTGCGGCAGGTCGCGCACCTCCGCCGACTCTTCCCCCGTTAGCCGGAGCCGGTCCACCACCTTCGTCACGCTCTCCTGCCGCTGGTTCTTGTTGTTGTAGCTGACGGTCACACGGCTGATGGTCATCAGCCGGGTCTGGTCGCACCGCGGGCAGTCGAACAAATCGACGCGGAAATGCACCGCGCGCTCGGCATCGACCAGGCCGAGCTGCTCGAAGTGGTCCAAGTTCTTGGCCTCCGCCTGCTGGCGCAACACGTCCTCGTCGCCGTGCCCCAGGCGCAGCACGCCCTTTTGGCGACGCGTCCAGGTCTTGCAGTTCTCGCAGAAGGCCTGCTCGCGCAGCCCGCGGATCGGGATGACGGTGATGGCCCCAATGATCACCAGCGCTTCGATGCCCCAGGCGACCCACAGTTCCGTCCCCTTCACGACGCGCTTGCGCAGCGAGAAGGTGCCGAACCCGTTGATGTGCGCAGCGAGCTCGTACACCGCCGCCGGCTTCTGCGCCATCTCCCACAGCGGCGGCGGGGTTTCCTCGCGGGCGATCAGCGCGTGTTCCCACGTGACCCAGCTCGCGTACCACCCCAGCAGCCCGGCCGACAGCGACACGATCGCCACCACCGCCATGTTGCGCACCTGCCCCCAGCGCAGGATGCCGTAGACGGCAAACCCCATGGCGGCCGCAAAGGCCACCAGGATCAGGAGCGAGAGGATGTCCACCAGCTTGATGTACAGGTCCGCGTACGCGTAGGCGAAGCCGAGCAACGACACCACGACCCACGCACCAACGGCCGCCAGCGTCGAACCGACGAAGGGCGTTCTTCCGGTGTGGCGGTAATAGCGATCCTCCCCAAAATCGGCGGCGTCAGTCATTGGCGGCCCCTTCCCCTCTTTTGCCCCGCGGCCCGCGCGCTTTGATAGACCGACGTGATGGCGCGGCAAAAAGCTTATCGGCCGATGGGCACGGATTCGTTCACGAGGCGCGCGAACAGGGTCATGCCGCGCGAGTCGGTGATCTCGACGTCGAGCAACTGACCCTTGAGCGAGCGGTCGCCGTCGAAGCAGACGACCTGGTCCCCGCGCGTGCGACCCACGAGCTGGGTGCGATCGCCGAGGGGATCACCCGAGCGAACCTCCCGCTCCGCGGCGCCATCCCCCGCGGCGGCGCGCCGTTCCCACCCCAGCTCGACGTTGGATTTCGGGTAGGACGCCTGGCGGGTGACGAGCTTACTCTCTCCCTCGACCATCACCTCCAGCGTCCGGCCCACCAGCTCGCGGTTCACTTGTGCGGTCACCCGCTGCTGCGCCGCCAGCAGCTCGTTGTTCCGGCGGCGCTTCACGTCCTCGGGCACGTCGTCGACGAAGCGGTCGATCGCCACCGTGCCGGGGCGCGGGGAGTACTTGAAGATAAAGCTGTTCTTGAACCGGCAGCGCTCCACCAGCGCGACCGTCTGCGCGAACTCCTCATCGCTCTCGGTGGGGAAGCCGACGATGAAGTCGCTGGCGATCGACACGTCCGGCATGTAGCCGCGGGCCCGGTCCACGAAGTCGGTGTACTGCTGCGCGGTGTAGCCGCGGTTCATCAGCTTCAGCACGCGGTCGCTCCCGTGCTGCGCGGGGACGTGCAGGAAGCGGCAGATGCGCTCGCAGTCGCGCATGGCCATCAGCGCTTCGTCGGTGAAGTCGCGCGGGAAGCTGGTGACGAACCGCAGCCGCGGCAGGTCGGGCACCGCCTCGTGGATCTGGTAGAGCAGGTCCGCGAACGTGGCGGTCCGCCCGTCGCCGTGCCGGTAGGCGTAGTGGTTGATCGTCTGGCCGAGGAGGGTGACCTCCTTCGAGCCGGCATCGGTCAGCTTGCGGACCTCGTCGATGATGTTCTGCGGCGGGCGGTGCACCTCCGGGCCGCGCGTGTAGGGGACGACGCAGTAGGTGCAGAACTTGTTGCACCCCCGCGTGATCCGCACGTACGCCTGAGAAACGTCGTCGCCCGGCGAGACGCTGCGCGACAGGTCGAGCAGCTCGAGGCTGTCCTCCGCCGCCGCCAGCGTGCTGGAGCGACGCGAGGAGGCGCCCATGAGTGCGACCTGGCGGGCGGGTTTCGGGCTGCGGCTTTCGGGTTTTGGAAAATGCGCAGCGGGATCCTCCGTCGCCAAAGCGCCTTCCCCGAAACCCGAACCCCGATCCCCGCAACCCGAATTCGTCACCACCGCGTTGTGAACGAGGCCCGGCAGCTTATCCAGCTCGCCCGGCCCGCACAGCACGTCAACGTGGGGGAAGCGGGCGAAGATGTTCGTCCCGTCGCGCTCGGCCATGCAGCCGATGACGCCGATGACCAGCCCCGGCTCGTCGCGCTTCCGCCCGCGCAGCTCGCCGAGGCGTGACCAGACCTTTTGCTCGGCGTGCTCGCGCACCGAGCAGGTGTTGTAGAGGATGACATCGGCGCGGTCGCGGTCCTCCACCGGCTCGTAGCCCTGCGCGCGGAGCTGCCCGAGCACGAGCTCGCTGTCGAGCACGTTCATCTGGCAGCCGAAGGTTTCGAGGTACAGCTTGCGGCGCATCGGCAGTCGGGCAATTTTGCCGCAGATGATACGCCAGGGCAAATGGCCGGACCGCGGGCGGGCGCGCGGGACGGCGTTGGCTGCCCCCTCAAATGCTTCCCCACCTCCCACCCTCTCGCGGCGCGGGCGTCGCAGGCGCAGCCTCGCGTTAGGATCAGCCCGGTCGGCCGGGTAAAGTGTCCGCCAGCGCGGCCTTCCACCTGGACACTTGCATTGCTCGCCAAGGTTTTCAGCTTCGTCCTGATCGGCATCGATCCGCTGCACTGCGAGATCGAGGTCGACTGCCGCCAGCGCGGGCTGGAGAAGACGACCGTCGTCGGGCTGGCGCAGGCGGCGGTGAAGGAATCGATCGAGCGCGTCCGCCGCGCGATCATCAACTCCGGCTTCGCCTACACCGCCCACGGCGCGCTGGTGAACCTCGCGCCGGCGGACGTGAAGAAGGAAGGCCCGGCCCTCGACCTGCCCATCGCCGTCGGAATCCTCCGCGGCACGAATTTCATTCAGACCGACCGGCACAAGCAGTTCCTGATTGCCGGCGAGCTCGCGCTCGACGGGCGCGTTCGCAAGATCAAGGGCGCGCTCTCGCTGGCGCTGCTGGCCAAGCAGCGGAAGATGGCGGGCGTCATCCTGCCGGAGGAGAACGCCCGCGAGGCGGCGGTGGTCGACGGCATCGAGGTCTACCCGGTCGCCAACCTCGCCCAGGCGGTCGCGTTCCTCAATGAGCAGTTGCCGCTGGAAGCGTACGAGCTGGACGGCGAGGCGTACCAGGCGTCGAAGATCTCCCCCGCGCACGACTTCGCCGAGGTCCGCGGGCAGGAGGCGGTCAAGCGCGCCATTACCATCGCCGCCGCCGGCGCGCACAACCTGCTGATGGTCGGCCCGCCCGGCACGGGCAAGACGATGCTGGCCCAGCGCATCCCTGGCATCCTCCCGCCGCTGACGCGCGGGGAATCGCTGGAGACGACGCGAATCTACTCCGCGCTCGGCCTGCTGCCCGACGGCGTGGCGCTGATGGACGAACGCCCCGTGCGCACGCCGCACCACTCCGCCACGGCGCAGGCGCTGATCGGCGGCGGGAGCGTGCCCAAGCCCGGCGAGGTCTCGCTGGCGCACCATGGCATCCTGTTCCTCGACGAGCTGCCCGAGTTCTCGCGCTACGTGCTGGAGATGCTGCGCCAGCCGCTGGAGGGGGGCGAGGTGACGGTGGCGCGGGTGCACGGCTCGATCAAGTTCCCCGCGCGGTTCATGCTGGTGGCGGCGATGAACCCGACGCGCAGCGGGCACGATTCGGCCGACCCGCGGGCGCGCGAGAAGTACCTGTCGAAGCTCAGCGGCCCGCTGCTCGACCGCATCGACATCCACGTCGAGGTCCCGGCCGTCCCCTACCGCGAGCTGACCGGCCGGCACCAAGGGACCAGCAGCGCCCAGATGCGCGAGCAGGTTGAGCGCGCCCGCCGGCTCCAGCACGAGCGCTTCCGCGGCGGGCAGGCGACCAACGCCAGCATGGACGCGAAAGCGATGAAGTCCCACTGCGAGCTGAGCGACTCGTGCCTTCTCCTGATGAAGCAAGCAATGGACGAGCTGGGCCTGAGCGCGCGGGCCTACGACAAGGTCCGCCGCGTCGCGCGGACCATCGCGGACATCGAGGGCGTCGACAAGATCGCCGAACACCACCTCGCCGAGGCGGTCCAGTACCGGCTGCTCGATCGACGGCTCTAGCGGGCGCGCGTGATTGGGTACAGGCGACAGGTAGCGCACCAACGATGTCATCCCGAAGCGTGCCGGGAGGGATCTCGGGACGGAGAGCGGTTCACCTGCCCAAAAGACCATCCCGGGCACGCTTCGGGATGACACACCTCCTGTCTTGACGCTACAGAGATGACCGTTGCCGCGCGAAGGAGCACGAATTTGGCTGCAACCGCGCTCGTGCGCGCTCCGCGCAAAAGAAAACGGGCGGAGCCCGGAGGCGTCCGCCCGTTTCGGTCTGAGTTCACGGCGAGCGCGTTAGGCGCCGGCGTTGGACTTGCCGTTGCTCGCCAGCGCGCTGACGATCGCGCCGCGCGTGCCGGCCTTGCCCTGTTCGCTCACCACGACGCCATTGCCGGTGACGGCCGACGACTGCACGCCGATGGTGTTGGCGTTCTCGTTCGGGGCGTTGTCGCTGGGGTTGGGGGCGATGGTGGCGGACAGGAAACGACGATCTTCGAGCGATTCGAACATCATTCTCGGACCTCCTCAGGAACCAAGTCGCCGCGCTCCCGCCCCCGCACGTACGGAAGGCATGGCCGCCGCGACAACAGCGACTGTAATTGGCGATCGCCTCGGCGGACCACCCGGAAAATAGAAGGATCGCAAAGAAATAAGCCGGCTGCGCTTCCCGCGAAACCGCGCGCGCGGCGTGGGCAACATCACAGATCGAGACCGCGCGCCTTACAGCGCCCCGCGGAGCAGCTTGCTTAGCGCTCCGTCATCGAGCCGCACCGGGTTGTAACGCATGCTGCTCGCACGCTTGGCGAGCTGCACCATCGGCTCAATGTCGGCCTCGGCGACGCCGAATTGTGACAGCTTCGGCAGATTCAGGTGGCGGGCTAGATCCGCACACGTTTGGAATCCGCTGCCCTCGCGCTCGCCGAGCGCGCGGCCGACGGCCTCGTGCTTTTGCAGCAACGCGCCCCCTTCCGGCACCTGGCGCGCGGCCGAAACGTTTGCCTCGATCACGAGCGGCAGGAGCAGCCCGCAGGCGGTGCCATGCGGCACAGGAAAATTCGCCCCCAGCGGCGCGGCAAAGCCGTGTACCGCCCCCAGGCCGGCGTTGGTCAGCGCGATCCCGCTGAACAGCGCTGCCAGCGCCATCCCCTCGCGCGCCTCGAGGTCGCTTCCGTCGTCGTACGCGCGCTTCAGGTAGCGCCCCGCCAGCTCCACGCCGCGAACGGCAATGGGATCGGTCAGCGCGTTGGCGCCCGTGGAGACGTACGCCTCGATGCACTGGCAGAGCGCATCCATGCCGCTGCTGGCGGTCACGTTCGGCGGAACGTCGACGTGGAGGTCCGGGTCGATCAGCGCCGCGCTCGCCATGAGCATTTCGCTGCGCAGGCTCGCCTTGAACTTTTTCGCCGGCCAGCCGATGACCGCGTTGCGGGTCACCTCCGCGCCGGTGCCGGCGGTGGTCGGAATCGCAATCCACGGAACGGCCGGGCGGGCAATCTTGTGGCCCTTGCCGACGATCTCCATGTAATCGGTCGCGCCGCCGCCGTTGGACAAGAGGCCGGCGACCGCCTTGGCGGCGTCGATCGCGCTGCCGCCGCCGGCGCCCAGGACGAAGTCGCAGCGGTGCTCGCGGGCGGCGGCGAGGGCGCGGTCGATGTCGTCGACCGTCGGTTCGCCGCGCTGGCGGAAGCGCGCGGCCGCCGGTCGCTTCATCGCCGCCTCGACGCGCTCGGCGAGAATGTCGCTCCCGTTGTAGACGAGGAACGCGCGCGCGGACGAGGGGACCAGGTCAGGAAGGCGCGCGAGCTGACCGCGACCGAAGAGGATGCGCGGGACGTTGAAAAATTCGAAGGTCACGGTTTGCGCTCGGATGCAGGAGGCTGACCGCGTTCTGGTCATCGTGGCTACCGCCAGGGATCGTTTGGTCGCTACGCCGTCTCTCCGTCACCGAAGAAGATCGCCGCGTGCTTCACCCCTTGCCGGGGTTGCGCCATAAAGCTGGTGACGATTTCCTTCCAGCGGAGGTAGTGCGCGGTCTGCTGGTGCCGGGTGAAATCGTCCTTCTGGTGGTACGCCTCGTAGAGCATGAAGCGGTTGGGATCGTCCTCGGCGCGCAGGACGTCGAAGCGGACGTTGCCCGGCTCCTGGCGCGTATGGCGCGCGTTGTCCAGCGTCGCCTCGACGAACGACTGCGCGTGCTCCGGCTTCACGAAGATGGTGACGGCCACGACGTACATTCGGGTGCTCCTTCCGGGCCGGCAGGCGAGTTGAGCCGGCGTCACTTGACGGTACACTCCGCCGGTGCCGGGAGCGAGGGCGCGCACGTTCCGGCGGCCGGGACCGCGACAGCAGCACAACACATGGTAGCGGCAGCCGATATGGCACCAGCAGGTGGTTGACCATGCGGCCCCGCGATCCTTACAATTACCGAACACAGCCACTAACGGAAACGGGCGGCAGGTGCCGATAACTAAGGCGCGCGACCGTGTCGGCACCTTGTTTAATCGCCGGCAGACACGGTGGGGCAGCGGGTTGCAAGCGTACGGTCGAGCGTGCGGCGCGCTTGATTGGGTTGGACTGGCACGAGGCGCAGGCACGGGGCCGCCGCGAGGAGGAGAAGCATGGTCGCCAAGAGAATCGACAGTCCCGAAGCGGGCGACGCCACCGAAGCCAGCGGCGCCAACGGCCACGCCGCCGGTAACGGCTCCAACGGTCGCGGAAGTGGCGGCGGCGGTGGCGGCGCGGGTGGCGAGGACGGCGCCAGCCTGCACGACCTCGCGCAGGCGCGCTACCTCAACTACGCCCTGTCGGTCATCACCAGTCGCGCCCTGCCCGACGTGCGCGACGGGATGAAGCCGGTCCACCGTCGCATCATCTACACGATGTGGCAGAACGGCCTGCGCGCCGACGTGAAGCACCGGAAGTGCGCCACCGTCGTCGGCGACGTCATGGGTCGCTACCACCCGCACGGCGACGGGTCGATCTACGAGGCGCTGGTCCGCATGGCCCAGCCGTTCATGATGCGCGCGACGCTGGTGGACGGCAGCGGCAACTTCGGCTCGCTCGATGGCGACCCCGCGGCGGCCATGCGCTACACCGAGTGCCGCCTCACCCCCATCGCCGCCGAAACGATCAGCGAGATCGGTCAGGGGACCGTCCACTTCCGACCAAACTATGACGGCACGCGCGAGGAGCCGGTCGTGCTCCCGAGCCGGGTGCCCAACCTCCTGCTCAACGGCTCGGCCGGCATCGCCGTCGGCATGGCGACCAACATTCCGCCGCACAACCTCGGCGAATTGTGCAACGCGCTGCTGAAACTCATCGAAGATCCGGAGATCAAGGAGTACCAGCTCGTCGCCAACGACGCCGTGCGCGGGCCGGACTTCCCCACCGGCGGGCAGATCCTCAACACCAAGCCGGAGCTTCTCGAGATCTACAAGACCGGCCAGGGCGCCATCAAGATGCGCGCCACCTGGGAGAAGGGCCCCGCCACCCGCGCGGTGCAGACCCTGTTCATCACCAGCATCCCCTACGGCGTGAACAAGGCGGAGCTGGTCGAGGCGATCGCGCAGATCGTCATCAGCCGGAAGATGCCGTTGCTGCTGGACGTAAAGGATGTCAGCACCGATGACGTGCGCATCCAGCTCGAGCTGAAGAAGGACGCCGAGATCGACAAGGTCATGGCGTTCCTGTTCCGGCACACGCTTCTACAGACGAATTTTAACGTTAACCTCACGTGCCTGATCCCGACCGACAACCCGGAGGTCGGCCGGCCGGAGCGGCTGGGGCTGAAGGCGATCCTCTGGCACTTCCTCCACTTCCGCCTGGAGGTGGTGACCAAGCGGCTGGCGCACGAGCTGGAGCAGCTCCGCAAGCGCATCCACACGCTGGAAGGGTTCGCGTTCGCGTTCGACATCCTGGACGACCTGATCAAGATCATCCGCGCCAGCGACGGCAAGGCGGACGCGGCAGAGCGCATCCTCAAGAAGTACGGCGTCGCGCCGCACGGCCAGCGCAAGCCGAAGGACGACGGGCTGGACCCGGACCAGGTAGACGACATCCTCGAGCTCAAGCTTTACCGCTTGGCGCGCCTGGAGATCAACCTGATCCGCGAGGAGCTGGCCGAGCGGAACAAGCGCGCCAGGGAGATCCGGCGACTGCTCGACGAGGAAGAAGCCGTCGGCCGCTGGGGAATCGTCCGCCAGGAAATCGAGGAACTGGCGCGGGCCTACGGAAAGCAACCTGCCAACAAGCGCCGTACGCTGATCGAGGCCGCGGAGAACGAGGTGGAGTACTCGGCCGAGGACTTCATTGTCGCCGAGGACAACCACGTCCTGGTCACCGCCGACGGGTGGGTGAAGCGGCAGAAGGAGATCAACCCCGAGACCACGCGCCTGCGCGAGGGCGACCGCATCCTCTCGCTGGTGGCGGGCAGCACGCGGGCGGGGATCACCTTCTTCAGCAACTTTGGCACCGCCTACACCGCGCGCATCATCGACATCCCTGCCACCACGGGGTACGGGGAGCCGATCCAGAAGCTGTTCAAGCTGAAGGACGGCGAGCGGATCGTGGCGGCGGCGTCGATGGACGAGCGCGCGCTGCCGCCTAAGGCAACCGCGGTGAGCGAGAAGAACCCCGACGCCGCCCCGAAGCTGCACGGGCTCGCGGTCACCAGCGACGGCTACGCGCTGCGGTTCGGGCTCGACGCGTTCCGCGAGGTCTCCACCCGCTCCGGCCGGCGCTACGCCCGCCCGGCGGAGGGGGCGGAAGTCACCTTCGCTGGCACCGTCACCGGCGACGAGACCGTCATCGCCGCCAGCCAGAACCGCCGAGCCATGGTCGCCAAGGCCGACGAGATCAACTTCCTCTCCGGCCCCGGCAAGGGCGTGCTGCTGATCAAGCTGGAAAAGGCCGACCGCCTGCTCGCCGCCATCACCGCCACCAGCGACCGCGATACCCTCACGGTCAAGACCAGCATGGGCGGCGAGCAGCGGCTCAACACCGGCAGGTACAAGGTGACTGGCCGCGGCGGCCGCGGGCACGAGTTCGTGTCACGAGGGCAGATTGTCGAAGTGATTCACGAGCCGGTGCCGGCGCCGCAGCCGCTCGGTTGAGAGCTCGTGACACTAGAATGGAGACCGGAGGTCCACCATGCATCGACTCAACGAGTTGGCGGCGAAGCTGACGCCGACGCAGGTCAAGCAACTGGAGGATTTCGCGGAGTTCCTCGTGTCGCGACAGCGGCCTCCAGTGACGATCGTGCGGAACGGTCAGGAGTACCCGAGCCCCGCCGCGATCGCGGCAGCAGCCGACTTGTTGTCAGGCCTCCCGCCGGACAAGGCGTCCGTGGAACTTCAGCACGAGGCGTTAGCGGCCCGGGCGAATAAGGACTAGACCTGAACACGACACAACCTGGATTTGGACGGCGCCTACCAGTACGTCGCCGCCGACCTGCACAACCTCAGCAACGTCAGCCTCGACGCGGACTTTGATCGCACGCCTCGCGGACGTCTCCAACCGCTGGCGGCGCTGACCCACTACCACGCTATTCAGAAGCAGAACCCATGACCGCCACCGCAACCTACAACGCCAGCAGCATCACCGTCCTCGAGGGCCTCGATCCCGTGCGCAAGCGCCCGGGCATGTACATCGGCGGCACCGGGGCGGCGGGGCTGCACCACCTGGTGTGGGAAATCTTCGACAACTCCGTCGACGAGGCCATGAACGGCCACGCCGACGAGATCGAGGTCACGCTGCACAAGGACGGCGCCAGCATCAGCGTGCGCGACAACGGCCGCGGCATCCCCGTTGACAACCACCCGACGCTCAAGAAGCCCGCGATCGAGATCATCCTGTGCACCCTGCACGCCGGCGGAAAGTTCGATAACGGCTCGGGCGGCAACTACAAGACGTCGGGCGGGCTGCACGGCGTCGGGGCGTCGGTCGTCAACGCGCTGTCGAAGAAGCTCGTCGCCACCATCCGCCGCGACGGCTTCGAGTGGCAGATGGAGTTCAGCCAGGGCAAACCGACCGGCAAGATCAAGAAGCTCGGCCCCGCGCGCGGCAGCGGTACGCAGATCTTCTTCCACCCGGATCCGCAGATCTTCCCGCGCACGGAGTTCAACCCCGACACCATCCGCGAGCGCCTCGAGGTCGCCAGCTACATCCACAAGGGGCTTAAGGTCACCTGGATCGACGAGACCAGCGGCAAGAAGGAAGTCTTCCGCCACGAGGAAGGCATCCTCGCGTTCCTCAAGAAGATCCTCGCCGACAAGGGCGCCAAGCCGGTCCACGAGCAGCCGTTCGTGCTCGAGAAGCAGAACGGCATCCGGATGGAGATGTGCTTCAGTTGGACCGAGAGCACCGAGGAGCTGCTCAAAAGTTACGTCAACGGCATCCCCACCGGCACCGGCGGCACGCACGAGAACGGGCTGCGGGCGGGCGTGCTCAAGGCGATCCGCAACTACATCGAGACGCACGACCTCACGCCGCGAGGCGTGACGCTGGCGGCGGAGGACATCCGTGAGGGCGTCATCGGCGTGCTCAGCATCTTTGTTGAGGATCCACAGTTCCAGGGGCAGACGAAGGACCGGCTGAACAACCCGGAAGTGCAGTCGATGCTCGACTCGGCCGTCCGACCGTCACTCGAGCAGTGGCTCAACAACAACCGCAGCGTCGCCGAGACGATCGTCAACCGCATCATCATCGCCGCCCGCGCCCGCGAGGCCAGCCGCGCCGCCAGCGCCAGCATCAGCCGCAAGACCGCCACCAGCGGACGGCTCAATCTCCCGGGCAAGCTCGCCGACTGCTCGTCGAGCAACCGCGCCGAGAGCGAGTTGTTCATCGTCGAGGGCGACAGCGCCGGCGGCAGCGCCAAGCAGGGCCGCGACCGCAACCGCCAGGCCATCCTCCCGCTGCGCGGCAAGGTGCTCAACACCGAGGGGTGCTCGCTGGGCAAGGTGATGGAGAACCGCGAGATCGCCGACCTCGTCACCGCCCTCGGCTGCGGCGTCGGCGCCGATTGCGACCCGGACAAGCTCCGCTACCAGCGGGTCGTCCTCTTGGCCGACGCAGACAGCGACGGGCACCACATCACCACGCTGCTGCTCACGTTCATCTTCCGCTTCATGCGCCAGTTGATCGACGCCGGGCGGGTCTACATCGCCCTGCCGCCGCTCTACCGCGTGGACATCGGCAAGGAGACCTACTGGGCTGCCGACGAGGCGGACAAGGCGCGCATCCTCCGCCAGCACGCCAAGGGCAACGCCAAGCCCGAGATCACCCGCTTCAAGGGGCTGGGCGAGATGATGCCCAAGGTGCTGTGGGAGACGACGCTCAACCCCAAGACCCGCCGCCTGCTCCGCGTCGAGATCTCGGACGCGCTGGCCACGGATCGGGTGATCAACGAGCTGATGGGCAAGGACGCCTCCGCCCGCTTCCGCTTCATCATGGAGCGAGCCGAGGAGGCGGACGAGCTGGACGTATAGCGGTGCGTTCGTTTGCGGGATCGGCATCCGCGCCGCGCCTGCGCCCGGTGGGGCTTGGCAGGGTATACTCGTGAAGCGATGACCCTCGCCGCCGACACTACCGCCTCGCTCGACGGGCTACAGCACATTGTGCTGGACGACATTTCGTGGGACCTTTACGAGCACCTGCTTCGCGAGGTGAGCGGAAGTACCCTTCGCGTCACCTATCACCGTGGGAGCGTCGAGATCATGTCTCCGCTGCCGAAGCACGAGACGTGGAAGAAGGCCGTCGCCGGATTTATCGAGGCGATGGCGTTCGAGCTGAACGTGCCGATCCGCCGACTCGGCTCGACGACCTTCCGGCTGCACGAACGTGAGGCGGGCCTGGAACCGGACGAGTGCTACTACGTGCAAAACGTGGCGGCCGTCAGGGGGAAGCAGGTCATCGAGCTGCCCGCTGACCCGCCACCGGATCTCGCCCTGGAGATCGACATCGCCCGCCGGTCAATCTCGCGCGAACCCATCTACGCGGCGCTGGGCGTGCCGGAACTGTGGCGCTACGACGGCCGGGGGCTGCACGTCTTGAAGCTGATGCCCCAGGGGAGGTACGAGCCGCAACCGGCCAGCGAGGTTTTTCCGTTCCTGCCGGTGAAGGAACTCGAGCGGTTCATCGTCCGGTTCCCGCACGAGGACGACACGGCCATCATGCGCGACTACCTGAACTGGGTCCGCACCCTCAAGCCCTGATCGCCTCGCCGCCGCCACGCGCTCGGTGCTCACGCCTCCACCCTCGGCAGGCCGACCACCGTCACCTGCTTGGGCACGCAAAACATGTTGATCGACACCACGTTCCCGAAGACGTTGTGCGGGTTGCCGTAGAAGTTGTTGGGGTTGAACAGCGGCGGGCGGTGCCAATAGCAGGTGTAGCCGAGGGACTCGATGAATCGCACGAGCGCCTCCGCCAGGTGCGGGCGGTCGTTCTCGACGTAGAGCACGGGCTGGAGGCGCCCGATTGTCCCGGCGGCGCCTTGCAGGACCGCCAGTTCCATCCCTTCCACGTCGACCTTCAGCAGCTTGCAGCGCGGCAGGCCGAGGTCGTCCAGGCGGACCAGCGGGATGCGGTCGCCGGCGGGGAACGCGTGGGTCAGCTCCAGGCCGCCGAAGTTGTTCGGTGCCGCCGGGTCGAGCAGCGGCACGACGATCGATCCCGCCTGCGCCCCGACCGCCTGCTGAAAGCAATGGACGTTCGCCAGCCCATTGAGCGCGACGTTGGCGCACAGGGTCTGGAAGACGACGCGCTGCGGCTCAAACGCGACCACTCCGCCGCCCGGCCCGACCGCTCTGCCAAACCAGGCGGTGTGGGCGCCAATGTTCGCCCCCACCTCGACGACCACGTCGCCCGCCGCCAGCACCCGCGCGAACAGCTCGGTCTCGCCCTCGCTGAACTCCCCGTACAGGTCGAGCGACCGGCCGATGTACTGGTCGTTGACGTTGAACAGCAGCCGCCCGTGACGGCACTCCCGCAGGCGGTTGAACCCCGCGTCGGCAACGATCGACTCAGCGGCGCTTGGCATGAAATGCTCGTATCCCGTGAGAACCGGACCTTTCCGACCCCCCGCAACGCGGGCGGCCGACCTGGGGCTGAAGAACGCGCACCGACCGCCGAGATGATCGCGGATGCACCGCCCTGCCCCGCTGGCAGCCGGCCTGCGGGAACTATACCGGCGTCGCGCCAAGCCGGACAAACGCTGAGCCGGGGCCCGCGCGCACGGGAACCTGTCGGATTCCTCACCAGTTTTCGCAGATGCGCGCGGTATGCTGGTAGGAGTAGCAGCACCTGAAGGAGGTTGCATGGCGAAGAAGTCGGCAAGCAGCAAGAAGAGCTCGGGCGGGTCCACGAGTGGGTCCAGCGGCGGCGGCGGCGGCGGCGGCGCATCGACCACGAGGAAGTCTTCGGGCAAATCGTCCGCCAAGTCCAGCGGCGCGTCCCGCGGGTCCTTTTCCGCGTCCAAGTCGCGCGGAACGACCGGCAAGCGCTCCGGCGGCGGCGCGTCGGGAAAGTCCACCTCAGCCAAGTCTTCATCCGCCAAGTCTTCATCCGCGAAGTCTTCGTCCGCCACGTCCTCGCCGTCGAAAAGCTCGGGCAAGTCTTCGGCGAAGCAGTCTGGTGCCGGCCGAAAGGGTGGCGGGATGGCGGCGCGCATGGCGACCGTGCGCTCGACCGCGCAGCAGGCGTCGGCGGCGATGAAGAAGGCGCCGTCGCGCGTGAAGCGCGCGGCCAAGAAGGTCCTCGACAAGGCTGCCACCATGACCGAGCAGGCGGGCGGCGTGGCGCAGACCGTGGCGGCGGCGGTCGGCGGAGCGGCCGGCGTGGTCGCCGGCGTTGTCGAAGGCGCCATGGGCGGCCAGTCCCGCAACGAGACGGAGCGCAGCAGCGGCGGGTGATCGCCGCGGCGACCGTCGCGCTACCGGGGTCTGCGCGCCGCGGGTGCGCGCGTTGCATAACGCGCCACGAGCAGCGGCGACCCTTGTTCAACGCGCACGTGCCGGTCCCGCTGGCGCGCGGCATCAACTTTCCGGCCGCGCCAGCGGCGCCGGCGCCGCGGGTGGTGCCGCGCCGGTGAGGGCAGCGACGATGCGCTCCACGTGCACGTGGCAGTTCTCGATGAACACCCGGTACTTGTCCTGCGTTCCCCCCACCGCCGTCCCGGCCACGTAGAGTCCCGGCACGTTCGTCTCCATCGTCTGGTCGTCGTACGCCGGCGCGCCGCAGTCGCCCAGGAGTTGAACACCGGCGAGTTTGAACAGCGTGTTGTCCTGCTCGTAGCCGATCTGGATGAGCACGAAGTCCGCCGGAACGTCGAAGGTGTCGCCGTGCGGCAGCTTCCTCAGCGTCACGTGGCTGGGCGTGATCGCCACCGGCTGCGTGGGGAAGTGGTTCGGCACCTTGCCGGTCTCGAACAGGTTGTTGATCTCCGGCAGCAGCCAGTACTTGATGCTTTTCTCCGGCAGTTGGTCGCGGCGGTAGCTCATGGCGACGCGCGCGCCGGCGTGGTGGCACCGCAGCGCCGCCTCGACGGCTGAATTCTTGCCGCCGACGATCAGCACGTCGGTGCCGAAGTACTCGTGCGGGTCGCGGAAGTAGTGGCTGACGTGCGGCAGGTCCTCGCCGGGAACGTTCAGCTTCCGCGGCCGGTCGGTCCCGCCGGTGCAGAGCACGATCTTTGGCGCTCGGTACCGCCGATCGCCTCCGCGCGCTCGGGTTTGGACGATGAACTCCCCGGCGACCCGGTCGATGCCGGTGACGGCCTCGTACGCGCGGACGTCGAGGTCGAACATCCGCACCACCGTGCGCAGGTACGCCAGGTACTCCTCGCGGGTGGCCTTGTTCTGGTCCGGCGTCTGGAGCGGCACGCCGGCGATGGCGACGCGCTCGTTGGAACTGAAGAACTTCGTCTGCGGCGCGAACCACGAGATGGTGTAGCCGACCTGCCGGGCGTCGAATTGCAGGTAGTCGATCCCCCGCCGCTTTAGCGCGACCGCCAACTCCAACCCGATCGGGCCGGCGCCGATGACTATGACGTCCGTGCGTTCCATTTGGCAAGATGATAGCGGAGGCGGAAGCACGAGTGAGAACAGCACGAATTTCCGGGGCAACGGGGACATGTCCCGAAGTAGAAATGCCCAAAACAGCGACGCGGTTTCAGTCGTTTCTACTTTCTCGCCTGCGTGCCTTGTTTCGAAATTGGCGCGGTGACATTTCTCCAATTCCGCGCTGCCCGCTCCTTCCTCCGCGCCGCTAAAAACAAAAGGGGCGGACCGACGATGGTCCGCCCCAGGGTCAGGAAGCGTTGAACGTGCTTCGCGCTTGCGCCGCCCGCACGCGGGCTAGCGGTTGTCGCGGTCGGCGTCGCCGGGCATGGCGCGTTCGACCTTGTGCCAGCCGGAGCGGACCGAGTCCTTCACCTTGTCCCAGGTGCTCTCGCCGCTGCCGCGGTTGTTGCTGTCCCAGTCGCGGCGCAGGTCGGATTCGACGTCATCGAAGTTGCGGCCGGTGTAGCGGGTGCGGCTGTTGTTGGTGAAGTTGTCGACGTCGGTGTCGCCGCCGATCTTGGTTCCCATCAGGCCGCCCGTGCGGTCGTCCATGCCGGCGGTGGCGACGGCGCCGAAGCCGCTGGAGAGGTCCGAGCCGCTCATGCGGCCGGTGGTGGAGACGGCCGACGGCATCTCGCCGCGCTCATCGGTGTGGCCCGGGTACGCCTGCGGCGCGCCGACCGTGCCGCTGGAGCCGGTGGTGGCGGTGTTGTAATCGCGGCCGGTGTCGCTGCCCGAGCTGCTGCTCGCGCCGGTGCCAGAGCCGACGCGATCCCACGCGTCGCGGGCGGCGTGCTTGGCCTTGTCCCAGCCGAGGCGGCTCTTGCCCTTGGTGGTTTCCCAGCCGGACTGCATGTTGTTCTCGACCTCCTCGAACTTGCGGTCGCTGTGCTCGGCGCGCGAGGACCAGCCGTACTGGTAAGCCGGGCGGTAGTCGTCGTCGTACGTGTGGCCCGGCTCGACGTAGGGGCGGGAGGAGTAGTTCTCCCGCCAATAATCGTCCTCATGGGTGGGGTTGACCGCTTCGGCCGCCCCCTTGCCCGCCAGCCCGCCGGCGACCGCGCCGACGACGGCGCCGATGACCGCGCCGATGGGTGCCGCCGGTCCGCTGACCGCCGCCCCGATGGCCGCCCCCGCCGCCCCGCCGCCCGCAGCACCCACGCCGGTGCCGACCGGGTGCGATCCGGGCGCGCCGGTGATGGCGTCGGGGTTGCGGTCACGGTCGCTGGTGTTCGCGTCATTGTCGTGTTGACTGGCCATGATGAATCTCCTTCTTCGGGGGTCCCAGGTTGTCCGTTAGCCGCGCGTGCCGCGCGGCCCATCGCGCTCGCGCGATGATGGGCAAGGGAGTGCAAAGGGGGTGCCAGCGGGCCCGAGCAGAAGCGGCGGGACGCTACCGCATCACGTCATCAGCGAGGCTCGGGACCAACCGCAGCGTGGGCGGGCTTCAGGCGGGGGTCGGACAGGTCCAGGCGGTACATGAGGTTGTTGTACTCGTAGCGCGGCGTCTTGGTTGGGTTGCCGCTGAAGCTGTTGGTGTAGGTCCCTTCAAAGTAGATGATCCGCCCGCCCTCCTGGTCCAGGAACGGGTGATGGCGTGGGTTGTACAGGTCCATGTTCTCAGATCGTGCCGCCCACCCGCCGCCAACTTCACGATGATGCGTGGCGACCTTCACCGCCTTGTCCCACGGACCCTCCGGCGCGGCCGCCTCCGCGTACCAGATCTCGCCCAGCATCGATGACCCGAACTGCTCCAGCCCGATCATCACGTAGCGCTCGCGGTACCGGTTCCACGCCACCGAACTGCCGTGCAGGAGGATCGGCTTGCCGTCCTCGGCGGCGGCAAGGCGGAACGGGCACTCGTCGCGCTTGATCCGGCCGGACTTGATCAGCTCCGCGAGTTGGCGCGGTTCCAGCGGCGGCGTCTCCTTCTTCCACGAGAATCGCGGGCGACCGTGGTCGTCGCGGTCGAGGGGCGGGTCGGACTTGTCGTATCGCGCGCCTTGCTTGAGGCAGGTGAACCCTTCGTAAGAGACAAGATCCGTCACGCTCGCCCACTCCGCCCGCACGCGCACGGCCGGGTACGGGACGGGGAAGTAGAGGTACTTCGTCTTCCCGACTGTCACCTCCAGCGGGTGCCCCCCGGGCGCCAGCGGCGCGTCGAGCGGCACCGGCGCGAGCCTCTGGAAGATCCCCTTGTCGTCATCGAAAGCCATCAGCCCGCGTTCCACGCGCGTGCTCAGATCCTTCATGCGGCTGAAGTGCGCCAGCATGCGCGGCTTGCCGGCGGGGTCGGGTACCACCATGAACCCGTCGAGCCACACCGCCCCCGGCTCGGGCAGCGGCGCCATCTTCCGCGTGAAGCCTTCCTCGTCCTGAAAATACTTGAGATTGATCCCCACCGATGGATCCAGCCCGCCGCGTCCCGGCAGATCTGCGGTGGCGCCGGTCATTGAAAAGTTCCCCAGCGGGTAGGACAACTTGCCCGTGTCGCCCCAGAAAAAGTGGATCTTGTCGCGGTAGACCAGCGACTGCACCGAATCCTGCCCCGTCACCTGCGCGTTGAGCAGCGGGTGATCGATCGGCGGCTTGCGCCCGGCCAACATGGTGTCGCGGTAGATCCCCTCGCCGGTGGTGCGGTAGAGCCGCTCGGCGACGTTGAGCCGCTTCAGCTTCAGCGTCGCAGCGCCTCCGGGCCTGGGCTCCAGCGCCCTGCCGCGGATGCCGAAGCCGTCGGCGGGGAACTCGTAGCCGAAGCTGCTGACGGTGAAGAATACGCGCCGGCCCATGAGCGCCGGGTCGTCGAGCGCGACCAGCCCGGCGCTGTCGGTGACGTACCGGACGCTGGAGGTCGTCTCCAGCTCCACCAGCGGCACGCCGCGCCCGGTCTGCTCGTCGATCACCTCGATGACGAAGGGACTCTCCTGCCCGCGGGCGACGGGGACAAGCGCCAGGATCGACAGCAGCGCGATTGCCGGGCCGCGGGAGAAGCGGACGCCGGAGTGGCGGAGCGGGCGGGTCATCCGCACCAGCCTACCGCGCCGCCTCACCCGACCCAGCGCATCCGCATCGCCACCAGCATGAACCCCCCGCAGGCGATCCCCCCCGCCAGCCCGCTCGGCAGCGGGATCACCACGCTGGCGACGGTGCTGACGGTGGAGCCGAACTCGTACGATTCCACCATGTAGCTGAAGCGCCCGTCGGTGTCTCCGAGCAGCTTCCACGGCACGGTGAAGGAGATCGTGTCGCCGTCGAGGGCGAACTCCGCCGACCCGCGCTCGCGGCCCCAACCGCCGGCGTTGGGGATCTCCTCAAGGTCCGGTCCGAGCGACTCGCGCACGGGGATGCGATGGTCGAACCGCAGCTCGCCGCCGCGGATGATGCTGACGCGCTCGGACGGGATCTCCATCGTGTCGGGCGCGATCGGGTGAGCATCCAGGTAGTACTGGAACTCGTGCCGCGGCCGGCCGAACTCGTCGGCGGTGAAGAAGTCCGGCCGCTGGTTGAAGACGATCTGAAAAATCGTCTCCTGTCGCCCCGAATCCACCCGCGCCGACTCGCGGACGATCTCAAACGCCGGCCCGGCACGGGCGACACCCGTGAGGCTCGCGGTCAGGAGGAGGGACAGGATCAGCGGGAAAAAAGCCGGCGGCGGGTACGACAGCCATCCGTGGTACATCGGGGTACGCCTCGAACTGACCAGAGCCTGCACCGCCGCGGCGTCGGCCGGGAGGGGGCGAATTCGCCGCGGGTCACAGGCTCCGGTCGGGTCCGATATTACCTCGCCCGCGCGTTTTGCCACGCGTAGAACCAATTGCCGCGACAGGCTCATTCCTGCGACGACACCCACCGCTCAAGGCGCCGGCCGATCGTGCCGCAAACGCTCTGCCGGGACGAGCGGCGCGCGACGCCGATCCTCCTCCGATCACCCCCGCTATTTCTTCACCTTGGGCGCGAACGCCAGTACGTTGACCGGCGTGATCCCGCGCCCCTGACCGTCGCCGTGCTGGATCGCGGTGGTCACCAGTTGCTTCGCCTGGTCGATCGCATCCACCAGCGACATCCGGTTTGCCAGCCCCGCGGTGATCGCAGCGCTGTAGGCGCACCCGCTGCCGTGGGTCTTCTCCTTCGACTGCGCCCGCGCGGCGAACTCCAGGCACTCCCGGCCGTCGTAGAACAGATCGACGAACTGCCCCTCCTGCTCGATCCCCTTGACCAGCACCGCCCGGGCGCCGAGGTCGACGATCCGCTTGGCGGCGTCCCTCGCCGCCGGCAGGTTCGGCCCGATGCGCTCCACGCCGGTGAGCTGCGCGGTCTCGCGGAGGTTGGGCGTGACGACCGTCGCCAGCGGGAACAGCCGCTTGATCATCGCGCCGATCGCCTCGGTCTTCAGCAACAGGTCGCCCCCCTTGGCGACCATCACCGGGTCGCACACGTACGGCTGGAGCTTGTTGCGCCCGATGCATTCCTCGACCGCCTCGATGATCCCCGCCGAGCCGAGCATGCCCGTCTTGGTCGCGTCCACCGGGATGTCGCCGGCGACGGCGTCGATCTGCTTGCGGACGTTGTCTGGCGACATCTCCGCCACGTCGCGGACGCCCAGCGTGTTCTGCGCGGTGACGGCGGTGAGGGCGGTCATGCCGTAGACGTTGAGGACGGAAAAGACCTTCAGGTCCGCCTGGATGCCCGCCCCGCCGCAGGAGTCGGAACCGGCGATGGTTAACGCGGTCTTCATGCGGTGCTGCCCTCGTGGATGGGTGAAGCCGGAATGTAACGGTCGCGGTCGGTGCCAGCAACGCGGGTGACCGGGCGACGGACGAAGCGGACCGAGGTGAAGGGACGACGAATCGCCTTCGGGCGGTTCACCGCTTCACCCAATCGACCATTCGCTCTGGCGACCGATCGAATCGCCGCGCCCGGCGTACTATTCATGCGACTCATGAGCAAGCATCCACTCCTTCAACTCGTGGCGGCGACCAGTCTGTTCCTCGGGCCGGAGGTCGCGCGGGGGCAGGCGACGAGTCGGCCGTCGGAGCGCTCCGGCGGGTGGTCGCTGGGGCGGCTGTTCGACTACGCGCGGCCCGAGCGGATCGTGGTGGAGGAATCGACGCCGTCCAAGGCTCACCTCTCCTTTCACGGCCGACCGCCGCAGTTGCGCGAGTCGGGCAACGACCTGGACCTGACCGAGCGGACCGCCGAGCCGACGACCGTCGGCAGCGTGGACATCCGCCGGCTGCGGTTCAAGGACGCCGACGGCGACCTCGTCACCGCGCTGCTCTGCACCCCCGCCGGCAAGCCGGGCCCGTTCCCGCTGGCCATCGCGGTGCACGGGCTCAACAGCAACAAGGCGCAGGTCTGCGGCCAGGTCGCTCCCGCCCTTGCCAAGCGCGGCTTCGCGGTTCTGGCGCCGGACATGCCGGTGCACGGCGAGCGGCCCGGATCGCCGCAGTCGCTGTTCCAGTCGAAGGACTGGATGACCGCCATCTCGCTGCACCGCCGCGCGATCATCGACATCCGCCAGTGCATCGACGTGGCCGAGAAGCGCCCCGACATCGACGCGAGCCGGGGCGTGGTGCTGACCGGCTACTCGATGGGCGCCTGGCTGCACAGCATCGCCGGCCCGATCGACCCGCGGGTGCGGGCGATGGTGCTGATGGTCGGCGGCGCCACCGACGCGGGGCCGGTCCTGCGGATGCTCCCGCAGCTCGCGGCGGCCGACCCGCTGCAAGCCCTGCCCCACTTCGCCGGCCGGCCGCTGCTGATGCTCAACGGCCTGCACGACATGACCGTGACGCCCGAGATGGCCGAGCGGCTCTACCAGGCCGCCGCTGAGCCGAAGCAGCAGAAGTGGTACGACAGCGGCCACCTCCTTCCCGACCGCGCCTACGACGACGCCGCCAAGTGGGTCGCCGAAACCTGGACAAAGCTCGCCGCCGACGCGCCCGCGAAATAGCCCGGACGCCTTCCGGCGCATTCCACCGTGGCTTGGGCGCCTCGCCCAAGATTCGCGGCGGCCAGCCACTCTTATCCTTGCCGTGGCTTGGGCGGCTCGCCCAAGCATCCGCGGCGGCCAGCCGCTCTTTCCATTCCTTCCGCCGCCGCGGCAAACGCTCGGGCGAGGCGCGCAAGCTACGGTGGCACGCTGCCTCACCGCTCCTCCACCACCTGCGGGCGGGTGCTTTCGATGATGGCCAGCAGTTCCTTCTGCTCGTCGGTCGGCACGCCGAGCTTGTCCAACGTTGCCTTCAGGTCGCCGATGGTCGCATCGAACTCCGGGTTGGTGATGTGCTTGCCGGCGTGGGCGGCCTTCATCTCCTTCCCCTCGTAGGTCGTCGGCCCGCCGGTCGCCAGGGCGAGGAACTGGACCACGTGCTTCTTGAGCGTGGCGACGTTCTGATCGCTCGCCTGCCACTCGACCGACTGGTTGCGACTCAGGCTGATGCCGCCGCGGGTGACGCCCTTGCGCTCCCAGTTGACGCGCGGGTCCGCCAGCGCGCGGGCCATGAAGTCATCAACGATCTTGGTCAGCCCGTCCTGCCCGCCGAGCCGGTCGTAGAGGGACTTCTTGGCATTGACCTGCGCGTCCTTGCTGCCGGGGACGACGTCAGCCTTGCCGGGATCGTTCTTCTTCTCCTTGTCGCTGGAGGCGTCTCCGCCCGCCTTCATCTGCTCGTCGCGGGCGACGCGCTGCTCGGCGCGCTGGTCAGCCTCGCGGCTGCCGGAGGTGTAGAAGTCGCGGTCCTCCTGCGCCTGCGAGCTGCCGCACCCCGCGCCCGCCGCCCCGGCGATCGCGGCGGTTACCAGCACCATGAGGAACCAACCGGTCATCGTCTTCATCGGTGTCCGTCCTTTGTCTCGTGTCGCGCCGCGTGCCGTTGCGTTTCCCGCGAAGCCCGGCGCGAGCGGCGCGCGGCCGGCGCCGGCGGCGTCAGTCGTTGCCCATCGACTTGGGCTCCGTGACCGACCCCTTGCCGAACTCCAGTCGATCGATGTCCTCGGCCACCCCTTGCAGCCGCGGCAAGTAGGCGCGGATGAACCCGTTGCGCAGCACGTTGCCGACGATCTGGAGGATGCTGGTCTTGGGGTTGTCCACCGCGCCGCGGAAGGAGATCAGCGTGGCGAGCTGGTCGCGCGCCTGGTTCTTCAGCACGCCGTGCGCCACGCCCACCACCGCTTCCCAGAAGAACTCGATGGGGTTGTCCTCCTTGATGTCGCGCGACAGCGTGAGCACCTTCAGGCTGCGGAACATCGGCTTGACGTACCCCTCAAGGGCCCCCTCCTTGGCGTCCATCTCCACGACCAGATCGAAGAACCCGTGCTCGAAGTCGATCCCGCCGTACGACCGCGCCAGCTCGTTCAGCTTCGTCACGTCCAGCCCGACCAGCCGCGTCGCCATCTGGAACGTAGGGCGGTAGCTGAAGGGGTTGATCTGCATCTGGTACTCGAACTTGGCGTGGTCCATCGCCAGCGCGGTCGCCTTCACGGTGGCGATCATCGGCGTGACCTCGTCGCGCACGTTGGTCAGGTTCTCCAGCGAGGCGTCGAGGTGGCTGAGGTAGACGTCGACCGGCGGGTTGCGGTCGAACGCGCGGAAGTGGACCGAGCCGTCCCGCACCAGGCACGAATTGATTCGGAACGGGAACAAGTCCTGGATGATCTCCAGCCACGGGCCGCCCGCCGCGGCGGTGCCGGCCGTACCCTCGGTGCCGCCGGTCTGGCTCTCGGCGTCGCTGCCGGCATCCACGAAGTTCAGCTCCGGGCGATCGATCACGATGCGCCCCACGATCTTGCGGTGCATCAGCGCGTCCCACTCGATCGCCAGGTCCACGCGCTTGGCGGCGAACAGCGGCACCGGCACGTTGCCGGTCGTCTTGAGCAGCCGGATGTCGTTGATCGAGTAAGACCCGCGCAGCAGGTGGACGTCGATGTCGCGGATCTTCCCGTCGTACATCGGGTTCTGGTCGATGGTGCGGTTGACGTACCAGACCAAGAACCGCGGCAGCGCCAGCCGGGCGGCGACGACCGCAACCACCAGCAGCATCAACAGGATGCCCAGAACGCGCCACCACGAGCGCTTGCGGCGAGGCTTCTTCTTCGCTTTGCCTTTCCCGTCCCCGCCGCCGTCGCCGGACGGGGAGGCGCCCGACGGGGAACGGTCGGACGGGGCGTGAGCGGACGGGGAACCGTCGGACGCCTTGGCGGCGTCGTCCCGCTGAGTCGATCCGGCTGCTGGAGGGGAATCGTCAGCGACGCGATCGTCGCGCTGCGGATCCCCTGCGCCTGCACGCCCGCCGCCCGGCGACGGTTTGTCCGCCGCCCGACCCGCGGGCGCAGTTTTCTCGGCCACGTCGCTCACGATGGCCGAAGGGATGCAAACCGCGCACCGTGCCGCGCGCACCGCGGCGGCAAGCCGCGCCGTCGGTAGACCAGATAGCCGATTCGATGCCAGTGGGAGGGCTCTGGTCACGCGCTCGCTCCTTCCTTCTTTTCAGCATCGTCCGCGACGAGCGCGACTCGCACGCCCGGCGACGCGACGCCGCGCGCCGCCCCGCCATCGCCGACGGCGATCCTCCGCCCGCGGACGGCGCAAGCCTCGCCGCCGCCGACAATTGCGGGCGCGGTCGCGACGGTGGGTTCGTTTTGCACATGTGGATGCGCGCCGCGCGCACCGCTCGTCGGACTTGCCGTCGCCGACCGAGCCGACGGAGCCGACGAATGCGACGCCCCGGCGAGCGCGGCGGCGCCTCGGCGGGCGACGCGTCCGTCCTCATCCTGCGCGCGCGGGTCCCCGGCCGCTCCGGGCGCTTCTCGCGGCTCGGTCGCCGGCGCGACCGGCGCCTCGTACGGCGCGGCCAGCGTGGCGCTCGCCAGGTCGGCTTCGCCTTCGCCTTCGGCTTCGTCCTCGGCTTGCCTGGCGGCGCGGCGCAATTGCTGGAGCTCGCGCATCGCGCGGTGGAGCATCGACTGGAGGCGGTGCTCGTAGCGGTTGAGGCGCTCGAACGATCCGCCGTCCGGCTCGCGCAGCGACCGCGCCAGCACCGCGCCGGCGTCGAGCGGCGCTGCCGGCATGTCGCCGCGCGCGGCGGCGGACGCCTTGATCTGCTCCCACCGCGCGTCGCCGAGCGGCGGGCCGTCGTAGACGCGCCACCCGCAGCGATCGAGGTGGTCGCGGAGGTGGGCGTCGGCGTGCGCCTCGTGCTCCGCCGCCTCCGCCGCCGTCACCCGCCGCAGCCGCCACGCCAGCGCCACCACGCGGTCGCAGAGCACGAACTCGACCGCCGACCGCGGCCGCAGGTCCGCCAGCATTGCCGCGCGGAACCGCACGAACGCCGCGTCGTCCTCCCCCGGCAGGACCAGCTCGCGGCAGAACAACCCGTGCGTGATCGCGTTGCGCGCCGCGGCGCGCTTCCCCCGCTCGGTCCGCGGCCCGGTCGACCGCTTCGCGTTGCGCCGATTGGCCCGAACCTTCCGCGCCGACACCGCCGTCGCCAGCCGCTCGAGGCGCGCAGCGGCATCCGAATCAAGATCAATGCAGGTCATGACGACCCTCCTGAGGTGGGAATGAGATGAGGTGGGAGTGAAGCGAACGAAGCAGGGCATTATCCCAGCGGCGCGCGGAACCTGTCAAAGGTTTTCGCCCCGCGCAAGCGGAGGAGGGAGGGGGAGGGAATGTGAGCGCAAAGCGTCCGGTCAACGGCCAGTAGACGCGTTGTTCGCAAGTGGCAAAACTGCCGCGATTCAGCTAAAAGAGTGAACGGGAAACCGTGTTGCCGGTTGTCAGCGACAACCGTTTACGCGACTGTTAAGTGCTTGAGCGGTTATCTCACTGGCTAGACACTCGGAATCGCGTCGCACTCGTAGCTCAATTGGACAGAGCATCGGTCTTCGGAACCGAGGGTTGCAGGTTCGAGTCCTGCCGAGTGCGCTTCATCCCCCCGGCCGGGCGACCCTCGACCAGATATAGAACACCGATTTTGTGCGCGAACCACGCGAGGTCGCGTGGCGTCTTTGCTTAGGATCGGCCGCAACCATTGGCCGGAGCAAAAGATCAGCCGATTTTTGCGGCGTTTGGCAGGGTGGCGGCAATAGGTCGTAACGGCGTGAGGGTCGTCCGGGCCGGCGCGGTGGGGGCGGCTTGGAGACGGCCGAAAATGTGTTAGGCTGAGAGGGCCTGACATTGTTGTAGCACAGAGAGAGGCACGGCCCCGCGGGCGTCGGCAGGTTGCGCGGCGGGCGGGGTCGCGGAGGAGTGAGTCGTCGGCGTGTCCCCCAGGGGGGCTCTCGCGCGGGCGACACGGGTGGGCGGCGCGGTCATTCGCAGCGCCGGCCAACGGATCAACACCGTCCGAAAAGAACGCGAAGTCGTCCGCGGTTCCGCCGCGCGCCAGTCGCGCGCGCGGGGCGCGATGGACGGAACAGCACGTACGCACGTTCGCAGGAGAACATTATGGCATCGTCGTCGTCGTCGTCGGCCGGGTTCGTGTCGTCGTCGTCCCCTTCGAAGAGCGCACGGCGGCGGCGCATGCTGGCGTCGGCCGCGGTGGCGGCGGGACTGGCGGCGGTGACGCTGCTGCCGCGGGCGGCGCGGGCGGAAGACCTGTACTGGGACGCCAACGGCACCGAGGCCGGCGCGGGCGCCGCGCCCAGCGGCACCTGGGGCACCGATAGCTTCTGGAACACGATCGCCGACGGCACCGACGCCGACCTGAACGGCCCCGGCACGATCGGCGGCTGGGTGGACGGCAAGACCGCCGTCTTCTCCGCCGGCGCTGACGCCACGGGGGCGTTCACCGTCACGCTGAACAGCGCCACCACGCCGATCAACGCCGCGGGCATCACCCTCGAGCAGGGCGTGATCACCTTTGCTCCTGACGGCGGCGGCCTTGGCACCGTCGCGGTCGGCGCGGGCACGGTTCGGGTCAACCAGGGCGCGACGCTGGCCATCGCCAGCGCCGCCCGCATCTCGCACACGGCCGGCGGCAAGCTGGTCCTGGACGGCGGCACGATCCGCAACGGCGCCGGCGGCGCGGCCAACCTGTACGCGGCCGAATCGACCATGGAACTGACCGATAAGGGCGGCACGATCGACGTGCCGACGGGCGGCATTGTCGCCTACAACAACCTGATCGGCATGACCGCCGGCACCACCGCCGCCACCCTGACCAAGACCGGCGCGGGCGAAATTCGACCCAAGACCGGCGCCTTCACCACGCTCAACGTCGAGCAGGGGCTGTGGCGCGTCCACGGCACCGGCGGGACCGAGAGCGCCTTCGGCGCGGCCAACAGCGTGGTCAACATCTCCAGCGGCGCGGCGGTCGGCACCAGCATTGCGCTGGTCTCCCCGGCGACGCGCAGCTTCGTGCTCGGCGGCGGGACCAACGGCGCGACGTTCGTCGTCAACGCGTCGATGACCGTCAACGGCGTCGTGAGCGGCGACGGCGGGCTGACCGTCAACGGCAACGGGTTCACCGGCGCCTCCAGCGGCGTGCTGGTCCTGGGCGGCGCCAACACCTACGCCGGCGGCACGCGGGTGAACCTCGGCACGCTGACCGCCACCGGCGGCAACGCCATCCCCGACGCCTCGCGCGTCACCCTCCCCACCGCCGCCACCGCGCTGGCGGTGTTCAACGTGGCCGCCAGCGAGACCATCGCGTCGCTCAGCGGCGGCGGGCTGGTGAATTCCGGCGGGACCGGGGTCACGCACGGCGCCGTCACCATCGCCAGCGGCGCCACCCTCAGCCTCGGGGCCGACAACACCGACACCACCTTCACCGGGCTGATGTCGGGCGCGGGCAACCTGACCAAGATCGGCACCGGCACGTTCACCATCCAGGGTCACAACTACACCTACAGCGGCGGCTCGACCAACATCACCAAGGGGACGCTGCGCTACGCCGACAACACCGCCGGCCTGCCGGACAGCACCACCGTCAACATCGCCAGCGGCGCGACGATGGACATGAACGGCGCCAGCGACACCATCGGCAACATCACCGGCTCGGGCGACATCAAGAACGCCGGCACCGCCCGCACCCTCAGCCTGCTCGGCAGCACGGTGCAGACCTTTGACGGCGTCATCAGCGGCGCGCTGAGCCTGACGCGCGGCGGCAACGCCACCAGCGGGCTCACCCTGACCAAGAACAACACCTACACCGGCCAGACCAGCCTCGCCGCCGGCGCGCGGCTCTACCTTGGCACCGACAACGCCCTGCCGGTCACCACCACGCTGAACATCAACAACACCACGTTCGACCTGAAGAACGCGGCCGGGCAGGCGTACAACCAGCAGGTGGCGGCGTTCTCCAACTTCGCCAGCGCCGCTCAGACCCCGATCATCACCAACACCGCCACCGGCGAGGCCAACCGCCGGACCTTCACCGTCACCGGCACCGCCAACGTGAAGCCGACGGTCGCATCGTGGATCAGCTTCCAGGGGAACCTGACGCTGGCCAAGGGCGGCACCGGCGGCACGCTCACGCTGAGCGGCTCGAGCAACACCTTCACCGGCGGGTTGCAGATGAACGCCGGCACGGTGGTGGTCGACGGCGACGCCAACCTCGGCGCCATCCCCGCCGCGAAGGACGCGGCGAACCTCTCGTTCAACGGCGGCACGCTCCGCACCGCCGCCGCGCTCACGATCAACTCCAGCCGCGGCATCGAGGTGAAGAGCGGCGGCGGGACGTTCGACACCAACGCCTTTGACACCACCGCCGGCGACGTCGCCGGCACCGGCAAGTTCACCAAGTCGTCGGCCGGCACGCTCACGGTCAACCACGCGCGCGTCGGGGACATCGCCGTCACCGGCGGTACGCTGAAGGTCGCGACCAACGGCGCCGCCACCGGCACCAGCTCGACCACCGGCGTCACCGTCAGCAACGGCGGCAAGTTGGACCTGACTAACAACCGCATGATCATCAAGGGCGGCGCCGCTTCGGCCGCCGCCACCACGGCGCTGATCAAGTCCGGCCGCAACGGCGGGACGTGGGACGGCAGCGGCATCGTCACGACCGAGGGTGCGGCCGCTTCCGGGCTGACCAGCCTGGGCACCGCGACGGCCGAGCAGATGGGGCTCGTCGGCGGCACGTTCGGCGGGCAGGGCGTGAGCGCGGGCGACCTGCTGGTCGCCTACACCTACGCCGGCGACGCCAACCTCGACGCCACGCTGGACGGCGACGATTACTTCCAGATCGACAGCAACGTGAACTCGCCCGGCGCGACCGGCTGGTTCAACGGCGACTTCGACCACAACGGCCGGATCGACGGCGACGACTACTTCATCCTCGACCGCAACATCGGCCGCCAGGCCGCCGGCGCCGTGCCGGCGCAGACGGCATCGAGCCCGATGACCGCCGCCGCCGCGGGCGGGGCACTCTCCGACGGCGTGACGGCCGTGCCGGAGCCGGCGTCGATCGGCCTGATCGGCATCGCCGCCGCCACCCTGCTGGGCCGCCGCCGCCGGTCGCGCGTGGCGCACGGTTCTTGCCGATGAAGGATTGAGCCACGAATCGACACGAATGTTCACGAATAAGAGAGAGTGAGGGTTTGACGGGGTGCGCTGGCATCGCCGGCGTGCCGCCGCCACAGCCCTCGTCTCTCTTCATCCGTGTCCATCCGTGCCCCATCGGTGGCCAACTCTGCTTCTCTTCATCGGTGTCGATCGGTGCCCCATCGGTGGCTGAACGGGTTTTGCATTTTCCCCCCGCGTTCCTATCGTTGCGCGGATGGACGTGAAGCTGCTGGACCTTCAGGCGCAGTACCTCCCGATGCGCAACGAGATCCGCCGGGCGATCGACGCCGTGTGCGATGAGCAGGCGTTGATCCTCGGCCCGCACGTCGAGCGGTTCGAGAAGTCGTTGGCCGAGTACTGCGGGACGAAGCACGCGATCGGCGTGAGCAGCGGCACCGACGCGCTGCTCTGCACGCTGATGGCCATGGGGATCAAGCCGGGCGACGAGGTGATCTGCCCGGCGTTCACGTTCTTCGCCACGGCCGGGTCGATCGCGCGGCTGGGGGCGGTGCCGGTCTTCTGCGACATTGATCCCGGCACGTTCAACCTCGACGTGACCGATGCCGCCCGGCGGATCACGCCCAAGACCCGCGCGATCATGCCGGTCCACCTGTTCGGGCAGTGCGCCGACATGGAAGCGGTGAACGCGCTGGCGGCGGCGCACCGGGACGTGAAGGTGATCGAGGACGCCGCCCAGGCGATCGGCGCCCAGCGCAACGGCGGCCCCGCCTGCTCGCTCGCCGGGCGCAGCGCCGAAGGCGCGGGCGGCGCGGGGTGCCTGAGCTTCTACCCGACGAAGAACTTGGGGGCCTTCGGCGACGCCGGCGCGATCTGCACCGACGACGACGCGCTGGCCACGCGCTGCCGCAAGCTGCGCGTGCACGGCTCGGGGCACACGTACCACCACGAGATGATCGGGGGGATGTTCCGCCTGGCGGCGCTCCAGGCGGCGGTGCTGAGCGTGAAGTTGAAGTACCTCAACGAGTGGCACGCCGCCCGCCGCCGCAACGCCGCGCTGTACGACAAGCTGCTCGCCGGCGCCGAGGGCAAGATCATCCCGCCGAAAATCGCCGCGGGAAACTTCTCGATCTACAACCAGTACGTGGTGCGCATCTTGCCGCCCGCGTCGCGCGATGCGGTGAAGCAGACCCTGGCCGAGCGCGGCATCAGCACGGCCGTCTATTACCCGATCCCGCTGCACCTCCAGGAGTGCTTTGCCTACCTCGGTCACAAGGAGGGCGACCTCCCTCAGAGCGAGCGCGCCTGCCGGGAAGTGCTGGCCCTGCCGGTCCACCCGGAACTGGCGACCGAGCAGGTGAAGCACGTGGCGGCCGCGCTGCTGGCGGCGGTTGGATGAAGCCTTCCCGCGCCTACCGCGGCCGGCGCGGGGGGGGCGGCGGCGGCGGCGGGATTCGCTCCATCTGTGCCTGGGACCACGCCCGGGGCCCGCACATTCGGTCTAGTTAAGCCACGTTACGCCCGCCGCCCATCCCTCCTTCCGTAAAGCATGGTGGCCGCTGCGGTTGACGCGGGCGGAAGCGTCTGGGTAGGATGCCGCCCGCGTGGGTGAGCTGTACCATCTCTCCAGGGAGGAGAGGATCATGGGATTGTTCCGTTGCCTTTGTTTCCTTTGCGCCTGCGCGCTCGGCGCTGCCGCCGCGCGCGGCGACTCGTTGAACCCGTGGATCGGCCAGAAGGTCAAGGCCGAGCTGACCGACATCTCGCCGTCGACGCACCTCGAGGTGCTTTACGATGCCGACGGCTCGGGCAGCGGCTCGGCCGAGCTGCTCACCGGGCGCACCGGCGTCTTCAACTGGGTGCCGCAGGCGGGCAGCAACAACATCTTCCCGTTCAACCGCGCGTTTCAGAGCTTCTGCATCGACATCCAGCAGGCGTACGAGACGCCCAGCACGTTCACCATCGCGCGGCTGGAGACCTCGCCGGTCACCGACCCGCCCGGCGTCGCCGGCTCCGGGCCGAACAGCACCTTCATGAGCGTGCAGCAGGCGGACTACCTGCGCGAGCTGTGGGGCGAGAGCTACGCCGGCATCTGGACCGGCACCGCCCAGGAGCAGGTGGTGAAGGCGACCGCCTTCCAGCTCACGATCTGGGAGATCCTCTTCGAGAGCAGCACGAGCACCACCAACCGCCTGAGCGGCGGATACTTCAAGGTGAAGTACGGCACCACCACCCCGCCCAGCTACGTGACGCAGGCCAACGCCTACATGGCGGCCACGTACGACACCGGCTACTCCGCCTACGAGACGAACCTGATCGCGCTGACGAGCACCTACGGCCAGGACCACCTGGCCTTGGTCCCGCTGCCGGCGGCATGCTGGGGCGGGCTGGCGCTGATGGGCGCGGTCGGCTTCCGCGCGTGGCGCAACCGCGCCCGGCCCGAGCTCGCCTGAAGCAGGCGTCGCCTCCTCAGCGCTGACTCAATGCCGATCTCGCCAGCCGCGCCGTGGCACGCCGCGGCGCACGCCCGGGCGGGATAGCGCTTGAGCGTCGCACGACCCCATCGCGATCAACTTCCGCCGCCTGCTGCGACGACGCGCCGGCGGATCGATGGTTACGTTGCCTCGCCCCCGCGCGCCTGCTGATCGAGCCGCGCCGCCTCGCCGGTCTCGAACGGGTCGTAGCGGAGCGCGATGGTCGGCGCGGTCTCCGCGTCGAAGGCGATCTGACCCTTTTCCGGCACGGGCGACGCCTCGATCACCGGCCGCAGCGCTGCGTGCATGGCGGCGAGGAGGCCGCCGAGGTCCAGGCCCATCAGCTCGTCGGGCAGCGGGCAAAGGTGCTTCTGGTAGCTCTCGTGCAGCGTGAGCACCCCGCGCGGGTTGGACCGGCGGAAGTGCTCCAGCGCGACGGCGCACTGGATGAGCCCCTGGTAGAGTTCCCGCTTGACCCCCGCCGCCCGCCGCCAGGCGTCTTCCCACACCTCGTGCGCCTCGAAGAACTCGCGCGCGTTGAACAGGGCGATGCCGTCCAGGTAAAGCTTCCGCTCCATCGCCGGATCCATCGGCTCGATCCGCGGCTTGGTCATGCGTCACTCGAAGCGAAGGCTGCTGCGCGCGCCATCCGGAACCTGCTGCCAGCGCCATCCCAAGGCCTACTGCGCGCCTCATTCCGAACCGTCATCACGCGTGTCATCCAAAGTGTACTCGCGCGTCATTCCGAACCGTCATTACGCGTGTCATCCCGAAGCGTACTGCGGGCGCGATGCCGAACCGTCGTTGCGCGTGTCGGCGGCGCCGGTCCCCACAGGGGGTGGCGCCGGTCCCCACAGTCGGCGGCGCCGGTCCCCACGCAGCCCAACGCCTGCCGCTCTGAGCACTAGCAACTGACCACTAGCAACTGGCAACTGGCAACTAATAACTACTCCCTCTGCTGCCGCCCCCCATCGCGCTGATACAGGTCGAGGTAAAAGTGCATCACTTCCTTCCCCCCCACGTTGCGGGTTCGGCTGTGGCGGAAGTGGAACTTCTCGAACAGGCGGACCGCCGGCTCGCGCTCCATGAAGGTGTCGAGGGCGATCTTGAGGTAGCCGCGGTCCTGGCAGAACTTCAGGGCCGCCTCGACCAGCGCGCTGCCGATGCCCTGGCGGCGGTGGTCCTGGCGGACGCGCAGGCGGCGGATCTCGCCGACGTTGTCCTCGTGGTGCTGCACGCCGACCATCCCGACCACCTCCCCGCCGCCGCCGTTGCCGACGCCGGTGGTCTCGGCCACCCAGAAGTGGCTGCCGGGGGAGTTCAGGTACGCCTGCTCGATGTCGTCGATGTCCAAGCCGGTGTCGTTCTCGGCGATGCGCCCGCCGATCAGCCCCTCGCGGTAGAGCGTCGTGCAGGCGGAGAGGTCGTCGCGGCGGAAGCTGCGGATAACGTAGGTCGAGTTCGACGACGGGCCTGGCATAATCCGCCACAGTTTAGCACCGCGCCCGCAGCGGCGGAATGGCGGGCGTGCGCGAGCGCACGAGCGCGGCTCGCCCGGGCGCGCCCCGCCAGCCCCATCCGCGCCCCCCGGTCGCGCCCGCCCGCGCGCGGCGCCGCAATTCCCGTGGCGGCGGCGGCGGGTTTGTGCTGTGATGCGAGGCCGACCGGCGTGCGGTCGCGTCTCTTGCTCACGCGGGCGGCGCGGCCGCACGATGGTCGACGAAAAAGGAGTGAACGCCGATGGCCCGCTACCGCATGCGCGAAAAGCTCTTCTCGTTCGGCGACGACTACGCCATCCGCGACGAGCGCGGCAACGACGCCTTTTTCGTCGACGGCAAGATGTTCAGCATCGGCAACAAGCTCTCGTTCAAGGACATGCGCGGCAACGAGCTGGCGCACATCCGCCAGAAGATCATCGCCCTGCGCCCGTCGTACGTGATCGACCTGGCCGGCGGCGGCAGCGCGACGGTCAAGAAGCACCTGTTCACCCTGTTCCGCGCCGGCTTCACCGTCGACGTGCCCGGCCCGGGCGACCTGGAGGCGACCGGCAGCCTGCTCGAGCACGAGTACACCTTCGAGCGCGGCGGGCGCACCGTCGCCACCGTCTCCAAGCGCTGGTTCAGCTTCCGCGACTCCTACGGCGTGGACGTGGCCGAGGGCGAGAACGACGTCCTGATCCTGGCCAGCACCGTTGTCATCGATTTGTGCTGCCACCCGGACGAGAAGCACGGCGACTGACGTTTCGCCCGCGCGCCCTCAAGCCGCAAAGCCTCTCCGCCGCCGCGGGCGCGCGCGAAGGATGAAGGATGGCCCCAACACTGAGCGGGCGACGGTGGCCGCCGGACCTTGTGACCCCGGGAAGGAAGCAACATGAATCGAAATGGGTTGTTCGAGCGTGTCGCGGTGGTTGCGCTGATCGCCTTTATCGCATCGGCGCTGCGCGCGCAGACGCTTCCGGCGGTGCATGCGTCGCCGGCGGACGTCGTGGCCGCTTGCCGCGCCGCCCACGAGCGAGGCGACATCGCGGCGGAACTCGACTGCTTCGGCCCGACCGGGCAGGCCGCGATGATCAAGATGTTGATGACCGGCTTCACCGCCGCGCCCGCGACCTTGCCCGCGGGCAAGGCGCCGGATCCGGAGAAGGCGGCGTTCGAGGCGAAGCATCGCCTTGACCGGCGACAACAGCGGCCCGGCGAGTCGAGGGAGGCGTTCGCCGCCCGGCTGACGTCGGAACTGCCGGACCAGCGCGCGTTCCTGCTGGACTTCATGACCCACCAGCGAGCCTACGCGCAGCGCCGCCGCGCCCCCGCCGCCACCGCCCCCGCCGCCACCGCCCCCGCCGCGACGGCCGGAGCCGGAGCCGGAGCCGGAGCCGCCGCCAGCACTCAGCCCGCGACGAAGCCGGCCGCCCCGCAATTGCAGGACGTCCGCATCGACCCGTCCGGCACCAGCGCGACGGCCAAGCTGACCAACACCGACCAGCACGGCGGCACGTGGTCGCAGACCGTGAAGTTCGAGAAGGTGAACGGCTCGTGGCGGATCGCTTCGCTCATGATGTTCTGACCCGCTCGGCCCGCGCGACTCGCCTTTACACCTACCGCGGCGCGCGATTGGGCGTAGCGGACCCGCCAGCAGCGATGTCAGCGTGAGCGTAGCCTCGAAGGATACCGGGCTGGTGGGCGGGGCCCTGCGCCGAGATTTGGCGCGAGCAGCGCTTCGTGATGACCCCACCCCGGTTGTTGCCGCTACGCGCGGGCGCGCACTGCTCTGCGGCCCTCCGCACACGCGGCGCCTTCGCCGCCTCACCGCTCCACCCACTCCACCCACCCCCACGTCAGCGGCAGGTGCAGGTCCATCGAGCCGGCGGGGGACCAGGCGGTGATGGTGCCGTTCTCTTCGTCGCGGGCGCGCGAGGCGCGAGCGAGTTGCACGCGCCAGCGCGAGCCAGGCCGGGGCGGAAGCAGGTCGTCAGGGGCGATGCCGCGACCGCGGAGGCTGGACCACGGGATGGCGATCTCGATCGTCCAGCCGCCGTCGGCGTCGCGCGGGTCGTTCAACGTGCCGTCGACGCGGACGGCGGTGCGCAGGCCGGACAGGGTGAAGCCGCGGTCGGCGCGCCCGCCCTGGCGGTACGGGCGGGTGACGGTCAGGTCGAAGACGGTGTTGAGCGGGTTCACCTCCAGTTCGGCGTACTGCCGGCCATCGGCGTCGGGGTCGAGGAAGATCTCGAACGCGTTCTCGCGGTAGAGCATGTCGTCGCGCCGCCGAAGGGTGGCCCAGACGTCGCGGTCGGTCAGCTCGGCGGCGACGTAGAGGTGGCGGTCGTCCCAGAGCAGCTTGGCGCGCGTGCGCTGCGCCGGCGGCGCGCGGTCGCGGCCACGCAGGTCGATGAAATCCGGCGTCCACTCGGCGGCGGACCAGGCGGCGTCGTCGAGGATCCCGTCAACCGTCACGGGTCGCGTGGTGGCGACGCAGCGGTACGAAGGTATCGAATCGACCGACGGCGCGGGCGCGGATGACGCAGCCACTGCCGCCGGCGACGCCGGCGCAGACGGGGACGAGGTCGTAGGTAACGCCGCCGAAAGGGGTGACGCCGCGGCGGCAGGCGCAGCGGCAGGCGGCGCGGGCGCGGAGGACGCGGGGGACGCGGAGGACGCGGGGGGCGCGGCGAGGAGGGACACCAGCACGAACAGCATTGCATTCAACATCAAGCCAGGCCTCCCCGTGCGCGCGGGCGGCGGATGCGCGACGACAAGCGGCGGTAGCCGCAGCCGCCCGCTCGACCGCGTCCGCCCACCGACCGCCTCCGCCCGCCGACACACTACGACCACGTCAACGCGTGCGAAACCGACGGCGCCGCCGCCGGTTGACATCCTATCATCGAGCATGCGTTACCTGGTGACGGCGCGCGTGCGGCCCGGGCGGGAGCGGGCGTTGCTGGAGGCGATCGAGGGCGGCACGCTCGGCCGGGGGTCGGTCGCGGGCGACGAGTACCTGCGCAACATGACCGACGCCCGCCTGCGCGATGACGGGGCGGTGCGCTGGGTGGAGGTCTGCTTCTGCGCGACGCCGCTGGACGAGGAGCGGCCGTACTGGGAGGAATTCTTCGAGCTCGTGCGCGTGCAGGACGCCCACAACCGCGCGCACTGCCGTGACGTCGACGGGTCCGAACCGTGGGCCTGTTCCGGGTGCGATTGCACGGTGAAGCTCGAGCGGCACCTGGCGCAGAGCGGGCAGTCGTTCCTCCCGCTCCTGCGCGAGCTGGCCCGCGCGAGCAGCTCCGATCGCGCGGACCGTGCCGACGGCGCGGGCGACCGCGCCGCCGATCGCGCGTAGCGTTCGACACCGTGCGTCTGCCGCGCCGTGTCGTCAGCGGGCGTGGCTCCGCTGCGCACGCGCGCTGGGCACGAATCCAGGTGACCGGTGGGGCTCGAACCCACATGATCCAGGTTCACAGCCTGGCGCTCTATCCGGTTGAGCTACGGCCCCAGAGACGACGGCAGGAGTCGAACCTGCGTGAGCGGAGGTTGCAGCTCCGCGCCTCACCGCTCGGCCACGTCGTCTTCGACAAGGTGCACCAGCAGCACGCCGTGTCTGTTGTCACTGGTCACTGGTCACTCGCAGGGCGCCTTCGGCCATGGCGGCATCGCGCGTGCTGATGGCGGACCTTGCGACGCCGACGGAGGCCGCGGGCGCCCTGCGAGTGACTAGTGACCACTGACCGATGATCCCCTCGAACAGCCCCGCGTCGCCAGCGCCGGCGGGCCTCGCCAGCGATCAGGCGCCGGCGGCGACGGGCGCGCTTGCGCCGCGTTGCCTGCGACGGATCTTCTCCCCGCCGCCGCTGTCGGCGTCGTCTCGTTGCTCCCGCAGGTACGCCAGCAACTGCTGGAAGTAGAGCGGCTCCGGCTGCGCCTTCGGCGGCGGCTGCGGACGGCCGGGGGACCATTGGTCGTAGTCGGCCTCTCGGAAGAGTGAGATCAATCGTTCCATCGCGCATCCTCGCTTCCCGTCGGTCGCCCCGCGTCCACGTGCACCCGGCAGGAGTCGAACCTGCAACCCCCCGGTTAAGAATCGGAAGCTCTGCCGGTTGAGCTACGGGTGCATCCGTCTCAGTCGCCTGGCCTACGTTCAATACGTTCGCAGCAGATGCCATCACCTGCCGCGGCAGCGCACCGGGAAGGATTCGAACCTTCAACCCCCGGCTTCGTAGGCCGGTGCTCGTCCGATCGAGCTGCCAGTGCGTCGGTGCGAAAGCTGTCCTGCCGAGTGCGCCGTGGAGGGTTCGAACCTCCGGCCTCTCCCTTTTCAGGGGAGCGCTCTACCCCTGAGCTAACAGCGCGTCCTTACCGGTTCGCCCGTTACACGTTCCATAGTTGCCCTTGCGTCCGGCTTTCGTCCGCACTTTCCATAATTCCGCAGGTCACACCCGAACGACGCCTCGCGGCGATGCGAGGGCGGCGCCCCCGGCCAAACGGGCCGCGGTCGCACCAAGAGCGTGCGTGCGGATCGCCCGCGGCGGGGCGGGGCGTGGAAGGTCGAACCGCTCACAGCCTGCTTGAGGAGCAGGCGCTGCGGGACGACCCGACCACGGGCCCGGCGTCGCTCTTTTCCCGGCTTTGAATGGAAAACGGAACCATTTCGGCCGGGAAGCTCCCGGCCGCGAGGGGCGGGGAGCTATGAGCGAATGCGCGCAACCGCGTCACTCGTGAGGCACGGGTGCCACATCGAGTAACCGCGGCGGGTAAATTGCTTCGCAGATCGCGTCATAACAGGTCTCTCTTCGGCCAAACGGGCCGAGGGCGTAAAGTATTCCCTCGCAAATCCCAAAAATCAAGCGAAAAATCTGTGCGCCTTCGCCTAGCCATAGTTCCCGGGCGAACTATGGTGCCCTCTACAGATGACGATGTGCGACGGCCCGCGCGGGTGGAAGCGCGTCACGTGCCCGGCTGTTGCGCGGGCACTTGCCCGCTTTGCACGACGTGGCCGCCGGCGCGGCGAACGGCGTCGAGGGCGGCGGCGGAATCCCCCGGCTGGAGATCGATGCCGCGGCACGCGTCCTCGATCACCACCACGTCGAACCCCGCCTGCCGCGCGTCCAGCGCGGTGAACTTCACGCAGTAATCGGTGGCGAGCCCGCAGAGGTAGACGGTCGAGACGCCGCGCCCGCGCAGGTGCTCGCCCATGCCGGTGGACCTGCGGTGGCCGTTGTCGAACAGCGCGCTGTAGCTGTCGATGCCGGGATCGATCCCCTTGTGGAAGACCTTCTCGACGCGCGACGTGTCCAGGCCCGGGACGAACTCCGCGCCCGGCGTGCCCTGCACGCAGTGCGCGGGCCAGAGGACCTGCGGCAGGCCGTTCAGGTCGATCACCTCGCCGATGCGCCTTGAGGCGTGATTGACGGCGAAGCTGCCGTGGTCGCGCGGGTGCCAGTCCTTCGAAGCGACGATCAGGTCGAACGCCGGCTGAAGGCGGTTGGCGATGGGGACGACGGCGTCCCCCCCGCGCACGGCCAGCGCGCCGCCCGGGACGAAATCGTTCTGGAGGTCGACGAGGATGAGCGCCCGGCGCGGCGTCACCGCCCGCCCCCGCCGCGCGGGAAGAATCCGGGCCGCTGCGGCTGGCGCGGCGGGGTGACGCGCACGTTGGACCCGGGCGGCACCTGACCGTGCTTGGCGCCGATCCCCGCGAACTTGCGCGGCGGCGGCGGGACGGTCACCTGCGGCTTCTTCGGCGCCTCCGGCGGCGGCGACGCCTTGGGCGGCTCCGGCGGCGCCTGGGGCTGCCCCGGCGGCGCGTCGTGCGCCGGTTGCGGCTGCCCGTCGTGCGCCGCCTGCTCCGCGGGGCGCGGGTCGCCGGGTTGCGCTTCCCCGTTGGCGCCCGCCGCCGTCGCTCCCGCGGGGATCGTCGGCAGTTGCTCCCGCGGCAGGTTCTTCGCCTTGAGGATGAGTTCCGTGCGCAGGTCGAACAGCTTGCGTTCGAGCCCGGCCGGGTAGCGGTGCGGGTTGGTGAAGCGCTTGACCGCCGGGTGCAGCGACGCGAGCTGATCGATCGTCCGCTGCCGCACCTGCGCCAGCGGCGGCTGGTCGTAGACGCACTTGCCCTCGCGGAAGATCGGCGCCAGCAGGTCCTCGAACGCCGTTCCCGCCTCCACCTGCTTCCGCCGGGTCATGTCGGCGGGATCGACGATCGTGCAGGCCCCGGCGTCGTCGATGCCGGTGATCGTGTCGTAGATGGCGTCGCCGATGAGCTGCCCGTCGGCGCCTCTGAACCGGCGGACCTGGAGGATGCCCGGCACCGACACCTTCGCCGTCTGCTCCGACAGCTTCAGCTTGTGCTGCCAGCGCTTCTGCTCATCGCGCAGGGCCGACAGCTTATAGACGCCCCCAAGGGCCGGCTGGTCGTGCGCGGTCACCAGCTTGGTGCCGACGCCCCACACGTCGATGGCCGCCCCCTGCTGCTTCAGGTCAGCGATGAGGTGCTCATCGAGGTCGTTGCTGGCGACGATTGTGGCATCGGGGAAGCCGGCGTCGTCGAGCAGCTTGCGCGCCTCGATGCTCAGGTAAGCGAGGTCGCCGGAGTCGAGGCGCACGCCGACCATCTCGTGCCCGCGCTGCCGCATCCCCAGCCCCACCTGGATGGCGTGGCGGACGCCCTGGAGCGTGTCGTAGGTGTCGACGAGGAAGATGCAGTTGTTGGGCATCGACCGCGCGTAGGCCTCGAAGGCTTCGAGCTCGCTGTCGAAGCTCATCACCCAACTGTGCGCGTGCGTGCCGCGGACCGGGATGTTGAACAGCTTCCCGGCCAGCACGTTGCTGGTGGCATCGCACCCGCCGACGTACGCGGCGCGGGTGGCGGAGATGGCGCCGTCGATCCCCTGCGCCCGCCGCAGGCCGAACTCCAGCACCTGGTCCCCCCCGGCCGCCTGGCAGACGCGCGCCGCCTTGGTGGCGATCAGGGTGTGGAAGTTGACCATGTTGAGCAGCGCCGTCTCGACCACCTGCGCCTGGAGCAGCGGCCCCTTGATGCGCAGCAGCGGCTCGTTGGGGAACACGACCGTCCCCTCGGGCACGGCGTCCACCTCCAGCGCGAAGCGCAGCCGCCGCATGTGGACGAGGAACGCGCGGTCGAACAGCGGCTTGCCGTCGTTGCCCTGGAGCTGGGCGAGGTAGGCGAGGTCGCCGTCGCCGAACTGGATCTTCTTGAGGAAGTCGATTGCCGCCGCCAGCCCGCTGGCGATGGCGTACTGCCCGCCGAACGGCGCCTTGCGGAAGGTAAGGTGGAAGACCGCCTCGCGATCGGCCAGGCCGCTCTTCCAGTACCCGTAGGCCATCGTGAGCTGATACAGGTCGGTCAGCAGCGCCAGCGACGGGTTGAAGACGTTGACCATCATGACGGGCGGGCCGACCCTTCTGCCGCGGGTGCGCGCGCGAGGCAACGAAGCGGCCGGGTGAGTGTAACCGGACGTGGGGGCGGGGGCGATGTTTGGCGCGGCGTTTCACATCGAGGTCGCAGGCATGAAACGATGGATGAAGGCGGCGACGGCGACGGCCTGGGGGGCGACGGTGGTGGCGGTCGCGTTGTTGCTGGCGGCGTCGCAGGCGGCGGCGGCGGGCTCGATCCGCCGGGTGCTCCCGTTCACGCCGGAGGTCGACACCGTCCGCGTCGTCACCACCGTTCGCCCCGACGCGGGCGCGGCGCGACTCCAGCTCACCGGCACGCTCACCGCGGCCGCGGGCGACAAGGCGATCGTGTGGGAAGGACGCCTTGGCGAGGTCGCCGTCCGCGGCGATGCCGTCGCATCGACCGAAGTGACGCTGCCGAAACTGAACGTCCGCCCCTGGAGCCCAGCGACGCCAATCCTGTACGAGCTGACGGTGACGGCCAGGGAGAATGGCAAGGTGGTGGACAGCAAGACCGCGCGCTTCGGCTTCCGCAAGATCGAGAGCAAGGGCGGGCAGTTCCACCTCAACGGCAGGCCGATCTTCCTGCGCGGGCTGGCGATCAACCCGCCGGGCCGCGGCGTGCCGGCGTCGATCAGCAAGAGCCGGCAGTTCGCCCTCGATTCGGCCGCAACATGGTCGTCACGCGCGTGGAGAACCCGACCGACCAGCCGGCGAAGATCAAGGTCGACGTGAACGGCGCCGGGCCGGCGGCGGTGGACGTGCCGGCGGGGAAGACGATCACCGTGCAGACGCCGATCCCCGGCAGCGCGACCGATCTGGCGGTGAAGTACACGGGCGAGAAGTCGCTCGTCATCCTTGAGACGGATTTTCGCTAGCACGCGGTGCACGCCGCGGCGGCCGCGCGCGAGGCCGCGGAAGGCTGTCCGCGCGCCGCCGCCCGATCGCACCGCGGCGGCAGCGCTTGGCGTCGTGGCCACTGAAAGAAAGCATCGCCCCGTCCCCGGTAAGTCACCAGCAGGATGCGCCGACATGATCCACCGTCCCGTAACTCGTTCGTCCGTCGTCGTCGCGCTTTTCGGCGTGGCCGCGATCCTCGCATCGCCCGTGGCGTTGCTCGCGCAGGCGTTGGAGGTCGTCAATCACCAGCCGTTCCCAATTCGCATGCCGTGGCTCGTGCGCGGGATGAAGGTTGCTGCCGACGCGCCGGCGCAGCAGGTGGGCGATGGCGCGGTCGTGCTGGTCGATGTGCCGGCCGCGGGGACGGCTCGGCCGCTTGAGGTGGGGCTGCCGGAAAGCCGTTCCACCCCCGCCGTCGCGCCGCGCGACGGCGGCCTTCACCTGAAGCTCGGCGAGGCCGACCTAGGCCAACTCGCGTGGGGCGTCGTGCTGCGCAAGCTGGACCAGCGCTCCACCGACGCCACCGCCGCCGACACCATGCGGCACCACGACGGCGAGTTCTGGCAACTTCCGCTCACCTTCGCCCGCACCGGCGGCGGGCCGCTCTTCCAGACGTGGTCGGCCGAGGGATCGCAGGACGGGCTGAAGCTGGCCGTGCGGATCGACGTCTACCGCCACGGCTTCATCGATCTGCACCAGGTGCTGACGAGCGATGCCCCGCGCGCGAACGTCTACGCGGCCGTCGTCGCCCGCTGGCAGCAGCCGGGCGCGACGGAGCGGACGGTAAGCTACGACGGCCGCGTCACGAAGCTCGCCGACGGCGCCGCAACGCCCTTCCGCAAGGGCGAGGGGCGGCACCACTTCATCCAGCGCGGCGCCGACTGGACCTGCGCGCGCTTCGCCAGCGCCTCGGTCGCGTGGCTGCACGACTTCGCCCCGTCCTTCACCTACCACCGCGGGGAGACGGCACGGGCGCCGGCCCGCTGGGTCGGGGCCAACAGCGCGCAGCTCGGGCAGGAGGCGATCCGCCGCGGCGACGCCCTGCTCTCGGTCACCGAAATCGCCCGCCCGAACCTGCGCATGTACCAGCCGCGCCTCCAGGACAACGTCCTGCCCGGCCCGGACCAGCCGGTCGCCTTCTCGTCGCGGATGATCCTCGCGGGCGGCGCGGGCGGCGCGGGCGGCGCCGATGGGGCCAGGGCGATCACGGATGATCGGGCCGACCAGATGTTCGTCGCCTACACCGGCTACAACGCGCAGGAGAAGTTGAAGGAAGCGACGACCCGCCTCCGCTTCGGCGTGCCGCACGTGCGCTTCGGCACCGCCTACTTCCCCTACTCCACCCTTGGCGAAAACTTCGAGAAGTGGCACATGCCCGGCCAGAGCAAGGAGACCTACTGGCCTTTGTCGGCGGACACGGTGACGAACTACACGCTGTTCGCCGACGACATCCGCCGCGACCTGCGGATCGCCAAGGCGATGGGCTTCCAGAGCGTCCGCCTGCACCACCTCGAGCTGATCGCCGCCCTGCCGCGCGACGTGCAGGACGCTTACCTGGACTTCTTCTTCGCGGAGCTGAAGCACCTCGGTCTGACCGCCCTGCTCGACGTGAAGCTCCCGCCCGCGCGCGTCGCCGAGCTGGTCGAGCGCTACCGCCCGCAGGTGGACGGCGTGGAGGTGGACAACGAGGTGCTCATCTTCGGCATCGATGACCGCGACGTCGAAGGATGGAAGCAAATCTACGCCGCCGTGAAGGCGGTCGCGCCCGACATGCCCGTCTGGTGGACGGCCCACACCAACACCGGCGCGTTCGAGCGGATGCGCAAGCTCGACGTCCCGTTCGACCGCGTCGGCGCGCACGCGTACCTGGACTCGCTGGACGCCATCCCCTCCGGCCGAGGTTACGCGCTGGCGGTGGCGGATTATGCCAGTGAGGTCGGCAGGCCGCCGATCATCACCGAGTGGAACTGGCGCTTCCTCACCCGCATGACCCCCGAGGACCGCGCCAAGGTCTACCCGCCGATCTTCGAGAACGTGCTGAAGACGCGCTGCGTGCCGGTCTTCTACCAGTTTCAGTTCCAGGAAAGTTTGGCGATGGCCACGCGCTCGCTGCGCGGGATCCGCCACTACGAGCAACTCAACCTCTCGCGCCGCCCGCGGCCGGAGGCATTCGAGATGATGAAGCTCATCCGAACGTACGGCGACCCAGCCGCGCCGCAGAACGTGCTGCGGACCGAATACCAGGCGGTGGAGGTGCGCGAGGGGCAGCCGCTGCGGGTCAAGGTGAGCGTGACCAATGCATCGGACAAGCCGCGCAAGATTTTCGCGACCGCCGAGGGCCCCGCCGGCGTCGAGCTCGTCTTGCAAGGTGACCCGACGCCGCGGTCGGGCGCGGAGGCGACGCTTCAACGCGATGCGAGGACCCTGGACCTCGCGCCCGGCGCGACGGGCACGGCGTTGCTGGACGTCACCGTCGCGCCCGACGCCCTTCCCGGCTTCTAGCACGCCTTCGTCCGGTTCGACGCCGGCGCGGGCCTGGTTTCCTACGGCTGGGTGGAGCTGCGCAAGCCGGGCGCGCCGAGGATCGACGCCGGCGGCGACGGGGCTCACCCCGAGGTCGCCCACCTGCCGGGCGCGCTCGGCTTCAACTTCAACCGCGACCTCGCCGTCGTCTACGGCACCGACGCCACCGGCTGGGAGGTCGAGAGCGCGTGGCTGCTCTACCAGACGCTGGAGAGCGCGACCGGCCGGCCGACGAAGATCTTCCAGCTCGACCAGCTCCCGCCCGACCTGCGCACCGGCGGGAACCTCGTGCTGGTCGGCACGCCCAAGACGCACCGGCTGGTCGAGGAAGCGCGGCAGGTCGTCGAGCCGAAGGACGCCGCGTGGGTCGCCGCGCTTGGCGGCGGCAGCGGCGGCGGCGCGACGGGCTCGCGCCTGATCGTCGTCGGCGACGACGAGGCGGCCGTGAACCGCGCCGCCATCGACCTTGTCCTGCGCTACTGGAAGCACGCGAAGGACTCGGGCATGCGCCGCGTCCCGCTGACCGACAAGCCGATCGAGAGCGGCGCCGACCCGAAGCTGCTGCCGTGAGCCTCGGCCGCGCCCGTCCGATCCCCCGCGCAGTACCGGTAGCCCGTGCGCGGCGGTACAACTAGCTCGCCGTATGAAGATCACGGATATCCGCGCCACCACCGTCACCGTCCCGCTCGAGGCGCCGCTGCGGCACGCCAACGGGTGCCACTGGGGAAGGTTCGTCCGCACGCTGGTGGAGGTCGACACCGACGAGGGGATCACCGGCCTGGGCGAAATGGGCGGGGGCGGCGAATCGGCCGAGGCGGTGTTTGGCGCGATGAAGCGCTACCTCGTCGGGCACGACCCCGCCCGGCTGGAGGAGATGCGCTTCAAGATCGCCAATCCCACCGCGTCGCTCTACAACAACCGCACGCAGGTGCTGGCGGCGCTGGAGTTCGCCTGCCTGGACATCCTCGGCAAAAAGTGGAACGTCCCGGTGCACGCGATCCTCGGCGGGAAGTTGCAGGACCGCGTGCCGTTCGCGTCGTACCTCTTCTTCCGCTACCCCGGCCCGGGCGGGCGCGGCGAGGTGCGCACCATCGACCAGATGGTCGCGCACGTGAAGGCCCTGAAGCAGCAGCACGGCTTCACCTCGCACAAGCTCAAGGCGGGCGTGTTCGCGCCCGAAATTGAACTGGAATACTTCCGCGCGATCGCCAGCGCGGTCGGCGCCGACCAGGGGCCCGGCCGGAACACCGACCGCGTGCGCCTCGATCCCAACGGCGTGCTTTCCACCGAGCAGGCCATCCGCCTCGGCCAGGCGATCGAGGACTTGAACAACGACTACTTCGAGGATCCCGTGTTCGGCCTCAACGGGCTGCGCAAGGTGCGCGAGATGGTCCGCATCCCCACCGCCACGAATACCGTCGTCGTCGGGTTCGAGCAGCTCTCCGCCAACCTGGTGAGCCCGGCGGTCGACGTCATCCTGCTCGACACCACCTTCTGGGGCGGCATCCGCCAGTGCGTCAAGGCGGCCGCGGTCTGCGAGGCGATGCAGCTCGGCGTGGCGGTGCACAGCTCGGGTGAGCTGGGGGTGCAACTGGCGACGATGCTTCACCTGGGCGCCGTCCTGCCCAACCTCAGCTTCGCCGCCGACGCCCACTACCACCACCTGAGCGACGACGTGATCGCCGGCGGGAAGCTCGCGTACGAGAACGGCTCGATCCGCGTGCCCGACGGGCCGGGGCTGGGCGTGACGCTCGATCGCGCGAAGGTGGAGCGCTACGCGGAGCTGTACGAGAAGCTCGGCGGCTACCCGTACGACCAGGACCCGCTGCGCCCGGGCTGGGCGCCCACCATTCCCAACAACCGCTGGGCGGACCCGGACGACGCACGGGTGCCGGAGATGAAGTGGTGAAAGCGTTTGCTGCCCTCTGTTCGTTGCTCCTCGTATGCGGGCTCGCGCGCGGACAGGAGTTCCGCGTCGAGAAGAGCGAGGTCGGAACGGTCGTCAGCCTGAACGGCAAGTGGCACTTCAAGTCGGCGGGGAGCGAGAAGGAAGTCACGGTGCCCGTGCCGCAGATGCTCAGCCGCATCCAGTGGTGGCTGGACGATTCCGAGGACTTCAAGAAGTGGGAGCAGGCGCGGCTGGACGCGCTGGGGTTCGACACGGAGAAGACGGACGAGGGGACGTACCGCGCAACGATCGAGCTGCCGGCGGAGTGGCCGAGCGACCGGCGCCTGTGGGTGGAGTTCGAGGGCGTGGCGATGCGCTCGCGCACGTCGATCAATGGGCAGGAGGTCGGCAAGCACGACGGGATGTTCAGCCGGTTCGCCTACGACCTCACGCCGCACCTGCGGCCGGGCAGGAATGAACTGACGGTGTGGGCGAGCATGGAGAAGATCCCGCCCACCAGCGCCAGCCTGGGGGAGGCGGTGACTGTGAACCTGTCGGCGGCGAAGGTGATCTCCATGAGCAAGGGGATGTTCGGCCCGCTCACGCCGAACCAGGACAACCGCGCGTACGACCTCTATGGCATCTGGCAGCCGGTGAAGCTGGTCGTGCGCGGGAACGCGAAGATCGACGACGTCTGGTTTCAGCCGACGCTCTCCGGCTGCAAGGTCGAGATCGAGACCGACCCTGCCGGGAGCAGTGACAAGGGGACCTTCCGGTTCCGCCTGTTCGACGCCGTGACCAACGAGCCGCTGGAGAACGGCAACGTCGCCGGCAACAACATGGCCCTGAACGAGCGCGGGCGCCTCGAGGTGGAGAACCTCGAGCCGAAGCTCTGGACGCCGGCGGAGCCGAACCTGTATCGGCTGGAGGTGACGCTGGAGTCGCCGGGCGGGCAGGTGCTCGACAGGTGGTCGAAGAAGGTCGGCTTCCGCACCTTCGAGGTGAAGGGGAACCAGTTCCACCTCAACGGTAAGCCGTACTGGCTGCGGGGCGCGAACCAGTTGCCTTACGGCAAGAACCCGTGGGACGCCGAGCTGCCGCGCAAGCTGATCCGCTACCTGCACGACGGGAACATCAACTCCACGCGCACGCACTGCACGCCGTGGAACGAGGCGTGGCTGGCGGCGGCGGACGAGATCGGGCTGGCGGTCTCCATCGAGGGCATCCGCCCGTGGGCCTTTGCCGGCAAGCAGCCGGAGGGCAAGCCGCAGATCATGCCGCCGGCGGAGATCGTGCAGCACTGGCTGATGGAGAACCAGGACGTGGTGCGGCGCTGCCGCAACCACCCGAGCGTGTTCCTGTTCACCGTCGGCAACGAGATGCTGCTGCGCGACAACAGGAACCTGGCGAAGTGGAAGATCCTCAGCGACGTGACGAAGCAGACGCGCGCGCTGGCGCCGCGGCACCCCATCGTGGTCTCTTCTGATTACGTGCGGGACGCGGAGTTCTACGAGTCAGCGCTCAAGCCGGCCGGCATCGACGACGGGGACGTGGACGACGTCCACCGCTACAACGGCTGGTACGCCAACAGCGGCTTCGTCGTCGAACCGAAGTTTGACCCCAAGGGCGGGAGCGCGGGCGGCGCGGGGAGCGGTGGCGGCGCGGGCGGCGCTAGCGGCGCTAGCGGCGCGGCGGGCGGCGCGCGGCCGCTGATCGGGCAGGAGATGGCCACCGGCTACCCGGACCTGGACACCGGCCTGCCGGTGCTGCGCTACACGCGCGACCTGCTCACGCCGCAGGCGTGGGTGGGCAACTTCGCCTATCCGGGCAACGATCCGGCCGTGTTCCTCGATCACCACGCGACCGTGACCAAGCGATGGGCGGAAGTCCTGCGGACGCAGCGCGGCACGGCCGGGTTCTCCCTCTTCTCCGCCGAGTGCTGGTTCCGCCACAGCTACGCGCCCGACGCGACGCCCTACCCGGTCTACGCGGCGGTCAAGCAGGCATTCGCGCCAGTCGGGCTCGCGCTGGAGACGACGCGGCGGCGCTTCTACGCCGGCGAGCCGATCGCCACCGGCGTTCACGTCACCAACGACGACGAGCAGGCGCGGGACCTGTCGGGGTTGCACGTCATCTGCCAGATCGATGGCGGCACGCCGAGCGAGCCGGCGGCGATCGAGCGGCTGGCGTACTACGCGACGGTGAAGGTGCCGGTGAACTTCACGGTGCCCGCCGGCGACAACAGGCGCTCGGCGCTGCTCGTCACCCGCCTGATGCAGGGTGAGAGGGAAATCAGCCGCACGAGCGACGCCGTAGAAATCTTCCCTCGCCCGGCCGCGACCCGGCCGACGTCTCAGCCGAACGTCATCCTGGTCGAAGCCGGCAAGCCGCTGGCGGGGCTGAGCGAGGGTCAGCCGCTCCGCCAGCAGATCGACGCGGGCGCGACGGCGATCGTCTTTTCGCCGACCAAGGAGATCGTCAACCTCTTTCCCGCCGACTTGCTGGACGCGCGGGCGGACCTCGCGGAGTTTGCTGATGGGTCCCCTTGCGCGGGCACGACGCTCGCTGAGGACCTCCGCCCGATGGACTTGAAATGGTGGGCGCGCAAGGGCGATGCCCGCGCCTTCGTCGCCGCGACGAGCCATCGCTTGAAAGCGGGCGGGCGGGCGCGGGAGCTGGTGCGCTACATCCCGGCGCACGCTTACATCCCCAGGGAGCGCGTCCCGGAGCAGTACCGCTGCGTGCTCAGCGAGATCCCGCTGGGCAAGGGTCGGCTCTGGATCTGCGACTTGGACCTGGCCGCGTCGGCCGACGTCGATCCCGCGGCCGCGCTGTTTCGAGACAACCTGCTCCGCGCCGCCGCCGACCCGCTTTCGACCCGAACGCTGCCGACGGTGCCGACGCACGAGGCATTGCTCGGCTCGATCGCAAAGCCCGCCACCGCGACCGCACCGGCAGGCGCTCCCGCGACAGCGCCCGCGACCACCGCGGCAGCAGCAACGAGGACGACGACGACAACCGCCGCCACGACCGTGCCCGGGCGGCCACAATGAAGGGGATGGTTCCAGCCATGCCGAAGAACATCACCGATCTTTCCGGGCGCGTGGCGGTGGTCATCGGCGGAACGTCAGGGCTGGGCAGGGCAATCGCCCTCGCGATGGCGGAGTCCGGGGCGGACGTCGTCCCCAGCGGCCGGCGGAAGGACATGGTCGCGGCGGTCTGCGGGGAGATCGAGCAGTTCGGCCGGCGCACCCTCCGCCACGAGGTCGACGTCGCCCGCCGCGAAAGCATCGACGCTTTGCGCGACGCGGCGCTCAACGCCTTCGGCCAAGTCGACGTCCTGGTCAACGCCGCCGGGCGAACCTTCCGCAAGCAGGCCAGGGAAATCGCAGAAGCGGACTGGCACGCGGTGATGGATACAAACCTCACCGGCATGCTCCGCGCGTGCCAGAGCTTCTACGAACCGCTGCGCGCCTCGGGCCGCGGGAAGGTCATCAATATCGCGTCGCTGGCATCGTTCGTCGCCTGGTACGACGTGGTCGCCTACAACGCGTCGAAGATGGGTGTGCGGTCGATCACGCAGACGTTGGCGATCGAGTGGGCGCGCGACAACATCAACGTGAACGCGCTGGCGCCCGGCGTGATCCGGACGGACATCAACCGCTCGGTCCTGAATGACACCGAGCGCGGCCGGGAGATCCTCATCCGCACCCCGATGCGCCGCTTCGGCAAGCCGGAGGAGGTCGCGACCGCCGCCGTCTTCCTCGCCTCCGACGCCGCCAGCTTCATCACCGGAACCACCCTCGCCATCGACGGCGGCTACCTGTGCAGCGGCGTCAATTCGTAGCCCGGCTCACGCTGGTATTTTGCGGTGGGCCGGCCGCCGCTTCCGCTGTCGAGGGGGAGTTGGTAAAACAGCGGGCGTTGTTTGCCGCGCCTCTGCCTGCCGCGCCGAGTTGAGCACCCGAGACGATCGACACCCGCGAGCCTTCCCGATGCGACGAAGTCGTTGCTTTGTCTGGACCTGTCTGGCGCTGCTGGCGGCGTTGTGCGCCGGGTGCCCGAGCGCGTCCAGGTCTGCCGCGCCGGCCAAGGCGCAGGGGCCAAAGGACGGCGCGGTGGCGCGCGGATCCGCGCGCATCCAGGGCGTGAACCTGAACGACCCGATCCGCCCCGCCGCCGACGACCACGCCATCGCACTCGGTGCTGCCAAGAACGAATGGGCGAGCTTCGCCGTGCAGGTTTCCGGCCTGCCCAAGGGGGGTGGCGGGAAGGTTGCCTACTCCTTCCGCGTGCAGGCGCCGCGGATGGAGACGGAGAATCGCACGATCGACCTGGAGAATTTGTCGGCCGAGCAGATCCTCCCGATGCCGGTGGACGTGAACCGCGCCGGGTTCGTCCGCCACACCGGCCTGAGCGCGGGCAACCGGCCGCTCCCGCGGGCGCTGCTGCCGGTGCCGATGGATCGCGGCGTGGTCAACCTCTCGGCCGTGCGCGATCCGGCCAACCCGACCGACCCCAAGGCGCGGCCGACCGGCGGCGAGCCGCTGCTGTTCTGGATCGACCTGCGCGTCCCGCCGCAAACGCCGGCAGGCGAGTACGTCACCACCTGCGAATTGCTCGCCAGCGACTCTCCCGCCCCGCTGGCGTCGGTGCCGGTGAAGATCACCATCTACGATTTCGTCCTGCCGGACGAGCGGCACCTCCAGATGACCAGCCGCCTCGGGTGGGACGACCTCAAGCGGCTCTGGCCGGAGCAGTTCGAAACGGTGCGCCCGCAGTTGGTTACCCGCGCCGATCCGGTTTACGCGCCGACGGTGGGCGTGCTCGACTCGCTCGTGCGCCTGGCGCAGCGGCACCGCACGGAAGTGGTCGTGCCGCGGCTCCAGCCAACGGTGAAGTGGCCCACCGGGCGCCCGCCGCAGATCGATTGGTCCGACGTCGACACCGTCATCGCCCCCTGGCTGAGCGGCGACGCGTTCGAGGACCGCATCCCGCTCAACTATTGGCCCCTGCCGGCGGTGGATTACCTCGACCGCTTCGACCGCCGGTCGCAGCTCCAGTATTGGACGGCCGCCGCGACGCACTTCGATCAGAAGGAATGGCTGAACCGCTCGCCGGTCGCGTTCGAGCTGAGCGTGCCGGGGCGCGCGGGGATGGCCGAGGCGCTGCAGATGTCGGCCGACGCGGCGCAACTGCTCAAGGCGCACCCGAAGGTGCGCGTGACGCTGCCGCTGGAGGAGGACCAGGTCCGCGTCGCCAGTAAGAACGACCCGGACTTCGTCGATCCCGCCACCGGCGCGCGGCTGCTGGCGGCGTCGCCGGGCATTATCTTCAACACGCCGATCCAGAAGTGGCCGGCCGGCCAGCCCGCGCCGCAGAAGTGGCTGCGCACCGACGTGCCCGGGCTGGTGCAGTACGTCGGCGCCGGCGGCGACGAGCGCGACGTGCGCGTTTGGGCGTGGCTGGCGTTCCGCAACGGGGCGTCGCTGGTGCAGTGGGGATCGCCGCTGCCGCGCACGGGCGCGCCGTCGGACTGGGCCGACCCGAGCGACCTGGTCTGGTTCTATCCCGGGAGCTGGTTCGGCGCGGACCAGCCGCTGGCGACCCTTCAGCTCAAGTGGCTCCGCCGCGCGCAGCAGGACTACGAGTACCTCTGGCTCGCGCGCACGCGCGGGGAGGCGCTCAACGCGATGATGGTCGCGCGGCTGATGACCAAGCCGGTCGAGATCCAGCCCGGTCAAGCGCCCGACCCGGCCTACGCGCTGATGACCGGCACCGCCGACCCCGCCGCCTGGACCGACGGGCAGAAGCTGCTGGCCAAGATCATCCTCCTGCGCGAGCCGGGGCAGAACGCCGAGCGCGCCAAGGCGGATGAGCTCAACCTCCAGTTGCTCCGCTGGGTGGCGCCTCAGGACAAGGCGCTGCTGATGGGGCGCACGGTGGACTGGGGCTTCGCGCCCGGCAGCGACAAGCTGCTCAACGTCATCCTGGGCATCGACGTCTACAACGCGTCGGACACGCGCCCCGACCAGAACCGCTTGCAGTGGACCGTCCCGCCGCAGGGCACGGGGTGGGAGGCGTCGCCGCAGCCGGTGGCGCTGCCGGCGCTGGCGACGTACCACGTCGACCGCTTCGGCGCGCAGGCGAAGCTGAACCTCGAGCTGCTCAACGCGCGCGAGCACAGGCCGGTGGAGCTGACGTTCACCAACGGCTACACCAACGCGACGTCAAAGCTCCAGCTCGTGCTGCCCGCCGCCGCCAGCGACCGGCTGGGCCCGGGGCTGAACATCAAGGACGGAAAGCTCGACGACTGGGACGCCGCCGACCAGGTTCAGGCCGGGCCGCTGGTGCGCATGTTCGACCGTCCGGCGCTCCAGAAGCAGCAGCTCCGCCTGGCGGACAAGCCGGCGGCGATCTACACCGGCTGGGGTGACGACAAGTTCTACGTCGCGTTCCGCCTCGCCGGCGCCGGCGGCGCCGAGAGCAAGAGCACGCGGAACTTCGTCGACTACCAGTTCCGCCGCGCCTGGGGCGAGGACCTCTGCGAGATCCTGATCCAGCCGATCATGGATGACAACTCCATGGGGCCCGTGCTGCACGTGGTCTGCAAGCCGTCCGCCGGGCACTGGGTGGAGCGCAAGCGCGACCCGAAGGTCTACGCCGACCCGTGGCAGCCGCTGGAGGGGATCCCGATCCTCTACACCGCGCGCAACGAGGGGGAGTGGACCGGCGAGCTGGCGATCCCGTGGCGGGCCATCACCGACCAGGAGAAGGTGCGCCCGAAGATGCTCCGTTTCAACTTCGTGCAGCACGTCCATTCGACGGGGCAGAGTGCCAGTTGGGCAGGCCCGGTCGACTTCGGCCGCGACGACAGTTTCATGGGCTTGCTCTACCTCCGCGAATCGACCGACCCGGGCATGGCGAAGATGCCGGCGCCGGCGGAGTGACGCGCGGACGCGCTCACAGGGCAACGGCGCAGCGGGACGCCCAAGCCACCGTGGCGCGGCCACCACATCGTGCGGTACCCCTCAACGTACGCGCGGCGTCCGTCCCGCCCATCTTCACATCAGAACCCTGGCGCGCCCCTTGCTCCCGTACATCTCAAGGGCACAACCGAGGCACATGTCAGGAGGACATCGCCGACCCTCGACGAATCGGGGGCACAGCAGGTTCCTCTTGCGCCCGGCCGCGCGTCAGGGAAGGACGCGAAGCCTTACCGCTGAAGGGACAAGTCACGGAGGACCAGCCATGACCGATGGCCGGTTCACACTCCATCCTCGCGCCCCGCTCGCGGTCTGCGCGTCGCCGGCGCACTGGCCCCGACGATTCGACCGTGACCCCTCGTGCCGAAGCGCGCGGCCGGGCCGACGCGTTGCCCGCGCACGTTGACCCGATGCTGGCCGTGCTGTCGCAGCGCCTCCCGCCGGACGGAAAGCAGTGGGCCTTCGAGTACAAGTGGGACGGCGTGCGCGCGATTGCCTTCGCCGACCAATCGAGCTGGCGGATCGAGAGCCGCAACCTGCTCGACATCACCCGCCGCTACCCCGAGCTGCTCGAGCTTCACCGATCGCTCGCCGGCCGCCGCGCGATCCTCGACGGCGAGATCGTCGCGCTCGATGACCTCGACCGCCCCAGCTTCCCGCGCCTCCAGAAGCGCATGCACGTGAACGACGCCGCCCACATCGCACGGCTGGTGCGCGAGGTGCCGATCCTGTTCGTCCTGTTCGACGTGCTCCACCTTGACGGCAAGTCGCTGCTGTCGCGCCCGTACTCCGAGCGCCGCGCGATCCTCGAAGAACTCACGCTCGCCGGGCCGAGCTGGCAGGTGACGCCGAGCTACGTCGACCGCGGGCAGCAGATGCTCGACGCGGCGACGCAGAACCGGCTCGAGGGGATCGTCGCCAAGAAGCTCGACAGCACCTACGAGGTCGGCCGGCGGTCGAACTGCTGGCTCAAGCTCAAGATCGTCGGGCGGCAGGAGTTCGTCATCGCCGGCTGGACGGGCGAGTCCACCGGGCTGGCGGACCGCATCGGCACGATGCTCATCGGCTACCACGACTGCGACGGCAAGCTGCGCTACGCCGGCCACGTCGGCACGGGGCTGGCCGGGGCAGACCACCCGGTGCTGGTGCGGCAGTTCGAGAAGCTGGCGCGGGCGAGCAACCCCTTCGCCGAGAAGCTGCCGGCCGCGCGTCGCGGCGGGCAGAAGATCCACTTCCTCGAGCCCAAACTGGTGGCCGAGGTGGAGTACCGCCGCTGGCCCGAGGGCGGGCTGGTGCAACAGGCATCATTCAAGGGACTGCGCCGCGACAAGCCGGCGAAGTTGGTGGTCAAGGAGGGCCCGGCAGCGTGACGCAACCCGCCGCCGCGGCGCGCCGTTGTGCGCGTGGGCGAGCGAGTGCGTCACGCGGACGTCCGAGGTGACACCATGGCAGAAAAATCCGCATCCGCCCGTCCCATCTGGTCCGGCTCGATCAGCTTCGGGCTGGTCACCATCCCGGTCCGCCTGTTCACCGCCGTGCGCGAAAAGCGGCTGAGCTTCCGCACGCTGCACGACCAGGACAAGGTGCCGCTGAAGCAGAAGATGTACTGCCCCGCCGACGGCAAGGAAGTTCACCCGGAGCACACGGTCAAGGGGTTCGAGATCGAGAAGGACCGCTTCGTCATCATCCGCCAGGATGAGCTGGAGGCCGCGCGCCCCAAGGGGACGAAGGCGATCGAGATCCAGGATTTCGTGGAGCTGGACGAGATCGACCCGCTCTTCTTCGACCGCCCGTACTATGTCGCCCCAAAGCCCGAGGGGGCCAAGCCGTACCGCCTGCTGGTGGAGGCGATGGAGCGGACGAAGAAGGTCGGCATCGCCAAGGTGGTGATGTGGAACAAGGAGTACCTCGCCGCGCTGCGCCCGCTGGACGGCGGGCTGGTGCTGGAGACGATGCACTACAACGACGAGGTGGTGCCCGCCGACCACGTCGCCGGCATGGAGGTCAAGGCCAAGGTGGATGACCGCGAGCTGAAGATGGCCCAGCAGCTCATCGACTCGCTGACGACGAAGTTCAAGCCGGACAAGTACCACGACGAGTACCGCGAGCAGGTGATGGAACTAATCGAGCGCAAGGCGGCGGGCGAGGAGATCCACACCACGCCGACGACCGAGAAGGAAGGCGGCGGGCGCGCGCACAACCTGATGGCGGCGCTGGAGGCGAGCCTGGCGCGGTCGCGCGGCGAAGCGGGCGGTAACGGCAACGGCAACGGCAACGGTGGCGGTGGCGGCGCTGGTGGTGGCGCGACGCGCACGACCGCGCGGGTCTCGCGACGCGCCCACGGCACGACCACCGCGAGCCAGACCCGACGCCGCAAGAGCGCGTAATCGCCGGTCATCACCGCGATCACAACGGGGCCTGCGCTGGTGGTAGACTCTCCACCGGCACATGCTCGATGATCAGACTCGTTCCGTTCTCGCGCAGTTGCGCCGCCAGACGCGGCCGATGCACGACGCCTTGGAAGCGGCGCTCGACCTGCTCTCGCCGCGCATGGACCGCGACCGCTACGCCCAGCGCCTGGAAGACTTCCTCGGCTTCTACGGGCCGTACGAGGAGTCGCTGCATCGTTCGGGGGAACTGCTCGCGCTGATGAGCCGCGAACGTGACCGCCGCAAGGTTCCCCTGCTGCGCGACGACCTGGCATTTTTCGGGCGCACGCCGGACGTGATCGAGTCGCTGCCGCGGTGCTCGCGGCTCCCGCCGATGGCCACCGGGCCACAGCAACTTGGCTGCATGTACGTGATCGAGGGCTCGACGCTCGGCGGGCAGGTCGTGCTGCGGCACCTGGGGCCCCGGCTCGGCATCAGCGCGTCGGCCGGCGGGAGGTTCTTCAACTCCTATGGCCGCGACGTCGGCACGATGTGGAAGTCGTTCCTCGCGGAGCTGGCGCGCGGGTGCGCGACCGACGAGGCGCGCAACGAGGCCGTCCGCACGGCGACTTCGACGTTTGAATGCCTGCTCGCGTGGTTCGCTCGCCAGCGCTGAAGCTGACGCTGGCACGCGCCGCCCGGTCGCGCCGCCCGGTCGCGCCGCCCCGCCGCGCCGCCCGGTCGCGCCGCCGATCCATCAGCGGCGCGAAGCGCGGCAGCCGTCGCGCGCTGGCTTACGGCGAAACCGCGATCTGCGTCGCGTCGACGACCAGCGTGTTGTCCGCCGCCGACTTCACCTTGCCCTGCACGACGACCTTCTTTCCCGGCGCGATGCCGTGGGCGCCGTTGAGGCTCGCCTTGAGCGGGCGGCCGTCGGCGCCGACGACCTGCACGGTCGCGCTCTTGGCGGCCACGTCGTCGGCGGGCTCGCAGCAACTGTCCCACGGCGTCTTGCACTTGTCGCCGGGGATGTCGGAGCAGGTTGGCAGCGACAGGTCGGTGATGGTCATCAGCGCGCGGTTGGCGGCGAGCGGCTCGGCCGATCCGCCGATCTTCCCGCGCAGGACGATCGCGTCGCCCGCCTTGGCGGACGACTTGGCGGCGGCGACGTCCTTCGCGTCAGCGGGCGCCGACTGGGCAAACAGCGAGGGGGGTAAGGCTTCGGCTTGCGCGGGGCTCGCCGGCGCCGGCTGCGCCTGCGCCGATGCCGCGGAGCGCGCATCGGCGTCGCCGCCGTCGCAACCCGCGGTGAGCAGCGCGCCGCCCGCAACGAAGGTGGTCACAAGCGCGGTCATCCACGTAATCTTTCGCATGTTCAACTCCATCAAGTCACTGATCAAAGGGTCGCAATTCTTCAAAATGCCTTCAGCGCCTGCGCGATCGGCAGGCGCAGGCAGCGCCACGCGGGCGGGAGCGCGCCGATCACGCCCAGCGCCAGCCCCGCGACCAGGCCGGTCGCGAGCACGGGCGAGTCGATCACCAGGCCGAACACCCCCATCGAGAATCGCACGTTCACGCCGTTGAGGAAGAGCAGCGCCAGCGCGGCCCCGATCAACGCGCCGGTCGCGGTCGCCAGGACGCTTTCCTGCACCAGGCTGAGCACGATCGCGTAGCGCGGGTACCCCAGCGCCTGGAGGCTGCCCACCTCGCGCACGCGGGAGGCGAACGCGGCATACATGGTGTTCAACCCGCCGAGCAGGCCGCCGGTGGCGATCAGCAGCGCCGTCGCCCAGACCATGAGCTGGATCGGGCGGAAGAAGGCGTTGAGCTTCGCGTAGTAATCGCGCTCGGCGATGGCGACCAGCTCGAGGTCCAGCCGCTGGCGGGCGAAGGCGTCCACGTCCGCCAGCTCCGCTCCCTGGCGCGCGTCCAGCGTGACGACGACGCAGGAGAGGTTATCGCGGCGCGCGGCGATCTGGAGGTCGCTCAGCGGCGTCCAGACCTCCGCCTCCATCACCGTGCCGGGCGCTTCGAACCGCCCGACGATCGTCCACGGCCGGCCGTCGAACGCGAGCGACTGCCCCACCGCCAGGCGTGCCTCCGGCAGCCCCATCTTCGTCGCGGCGAGGGAGCCGACGATCAGCTCATCGCGCCCGGCGTCGGGCACGCGCCCCTCGGCCATGCGCACCTGCCCGTGAACGAGGAACGCCGCCGGCGTCACGCCGCGCAGCACCGCCTGGTGGCCGGCCGCGTCGGCGGCGTCGGTCTTGAGCATGGTCATGAAGAAGACCTCGGGCGAGACGTACGCCTGCCCGAGCCGCTGCTTGATGCCCGGCACGCCCGCCAGCACCAGGCCGGGAACGGTTGGCTTGATCTCGCTTCGTTCGAACGATTCCTCCGAGCCCGCGCCGAGGAGGATGACGTTCCCCTCGCCGCCGGACGCGCCCAGGCTGCGGTTCATCCCGCGCACGAAGCTGCCCGCCGCCAGCACGAGCAGCACGACCAGCGCGCTGCCGAGCACGGAGAGCCCGAGCCGCGTGCGCGAGCGGGCGAGGTTGCGGACGCCGTAATCCCAGGGAAGGGTTCGCATCGTTTCACCTCACACGGCCCGGAAGCACTCGGTGATCTGCCGCCGCGACGCCTGGACCGCCGGGACCAACCCGGCGAAGACCCCCAGCAGCGCCGACGCCGCCAGCGCGATCAGCACCACGCCCAGGCCAGCGGTCATGTTCACGCTCAGCCCGTCGGTGGAGATGCTGAAGTTGCCGAAGCGGATCGCCAGCAGCGCCAGCGCGGTGCCGACCGTGCCGCCGATCAGCCCCAGCAGCAGCCCCTCGGTAACGATCAGCCGGGCGATCAGCCCGCCCTGGTAGCCGAGGGTCTGGAGCACGGCGTGCTCCTTGATGCGGTCCTGCACGCTCAACACGATGGCGTTGCCCACCAGCGCCAGCACCGCCGCCAGGCAGCCCCACCCAAGGTACTGCGTGAAGCCGACCAGGTGGACCACGTCGGCCGCGGCGCGGGCGACGAACGCTTTCTCGGCGCTGGTCTGCGTGGGCTCCGGATCACGCGCGAACTCCGCGTCGATCGCGCGGGCGACGCTGTCCAGGTGGGCCGGGTCGGACACCTTCACGTTGAACTGAGTGACCACCCCCAGCTTGCGGTTGCCGCTGGCGCGCTGGAGGAAGTCGAGGTGGACGTAGCCGACGTTCTGGTCCTGCGCCTCGGGCGAGCGCACGACGCCGGCGACGTAAACGGTGACGCCGGCGGCGTCGAAGCGGTCGCCCACCTTCAGCCCGCGGCGGCTGGCCAGCGTCTCGCCGAGCAGCGCGGCGTCGGTGCGGCGCTTCCAGTCGTCGACCGAGCCGGAGAGGAGCTGGAGCCCCGGGACGTGCTGCGCCACGAAGTCCTCCTCGGGCACGCCACGGAAGGTGACGACGTCGAGGCTGGTGCGGCAGTTGTTGACGACGATCTTCATCGGCACCACGCCGGTGACGTTGGGGATCTTAGCGATGCGGTCCCCGTAGTACTGCGGCAGCCGGCTGGTGGCGGGGCAGAAGCGGTTCTCGCGGTAGACGACGAGCGTCGTGTCCTTCGCGGTCGCCTGCGTCGCCTGGCGCACGCCCGCCTGCATCGCCTGCACGGCGGTGAACAGGAACATCGCCGTGGCGACGCCGGCAACGGTCAACAGCGTGCGCGCGCGGTGGCGGGTGACCTGCTTGATGACGAGCGGAATGAATCGTAGTGACAGCATGTGGGTTTCCTTTCGGCCGAACTAAGCCGGCTGCATCTCAACCGGCGCGGGTGCCGCCGCCGCTGGGTCGTTCACCAGCCGGCCCTTCTCCAGGTGCAAAGTTCTGTCGGCGAAGGCGGCGGTCCTGGGGTCGTGGGTGACCATGATCAGCGTCTTGTTCAGCTCCGTGTGCAGCCGGCGGAGCAGGTTCATCACGCTGGCGGCGGCGGCGGCATCGAGGTCGCCGGTCGGCTCGTCGGCGACGATGATCTTCGGGTCGGTCACGATCGCCCGCGCGATCGCCACGCGCTGCTCCTGCCCGCCGGACAACTGCCGCGGGAAGTGATCGTGGCGGTCGCTCAGCCCGACCAAGTCCAGCGCCAGCGCCACCTTCGCGTGCCGCTGCTTGGCCGACAGCTTGTGCAGCAGCAGCGGCAGCTCGACGTTCTCGTACGCCGTCAGCACCGGCACCAGGTTGTAGAGCTGGAAGATGTAGCCGATGTACTCGCTGCGCCACGCGGCCAGCTTGTTGCGCGAGAGGGTGGCGATGTCGACGCCGTCGACGCGCAGGCTGCCGCCGGTCGGTTGGTCGATGCCGGCAATCAGGTTCAGCAGCGTGGTCTTGCCGCTGCCGCTGGGGCCCATCAGCGCCAGGAAGGCGCCGCGCTCGACGTCGAGGCTCAGGCTGTCGAGCGGGCGGATGACGTTCTCGCCGCGGCGGAACTCGCGGGTCAGATCTCTGCATTCAATGAGCGCCATGTTGGCCTCCTGCTGCGTTGCCTTTGCCCGCGGCGCCGGCGGCGCCCGCGGGGGGCGGCTCGCCCTCGCCGACGATTCGCACCTTTTGGCCGTCGGTGAGACCTTCGGTCTCGATGATGAGCTGATCGCCGGCGGCGAGGCCTTGAAGGATCTCGATCCAGCCTTCGTGCCGGCCGGCGCCGAGGTGCACACTGCGGTGCGACGCGGTGCTGGTGCGAGCGTTGACGACCCAAATCTCCGCCTCGTCGCCGCCCCCGCCGGCGTGGCGGTGGAGCAGCGACTCGGGGGCGTATACGACCATGCCGCCGCCGCCACCGCCGCCCGATCCTGGGGATGGCGGCGTCGCGGCGTTGCCGGCGCCGCCCGGCGCGGCCGCTGCCATCGCCGCTGCCATCGCTGAGAACTTCACGCGGGCGAGCATTTCCGGCTTCAGCTCGGGCGTGGGGTTGTCGATGGCCACCTTCACCTGGAGCGTGTTCTTTTGGATATCGGCCTCGTTGACCACGCGGGTCACCTTGCCGGAGAACGCGCGGTCGGGGAGGACGCCGACGACGATCTGCGCCGGCTGCCCGACGCCCACCTTCGCCGCGTCAACCAGCGGCACGTCCACGCGCACCTGTAGCTTTTTCGGGTCGTAGAGCCGCACCGCCTGCGCGCTCTTTGGGTCGTCCATCTCCAGCAGCAGCTTCGCTCCCGGCTCGGCCAGCCGCTGCATGACGATGCCGTCGGCGGGCGATCGCACTTCCATCCGCGACAGCCGCAGCGCCGCCTCGTCGCGCATGGCCGTTGCCAGCGCGAGGTTGGCCCTGGCCTCGTCCAGCATCCGCTTCTCTTCGATGCGCAGGCGGAGGTTTTCGGTTGACGCCACCAATTCCGCCTGCCGCTGCGCGAGCTGCGCGTTGAGGACGTTCTCCTGCTCGATGATCGCCTTGAGGGTCGCCTCCTGCGCTGCGAGACCCTGGCGGGCGCGGATCAGTTCGATCTCGCTGCTGGCGCGCTCTCGCACCGACTGCTCGATGCGCTGGAACTCCTCCCTGGCGGCCGCGAGCTTCGCCTCCTCGACGCGCTGCTCGGCGTGGTGCTTCTCGATCATGGCCTTGGTCTCGGCAACCATGGCCTGGCCGCTGGCAATGGCGCGGGTGCGCTCGACGGGGTGGTCCCACTGCCGCTGGGCAGCGTCGAGCGCCGCCTGCCGCTGGGCCAGGTCCGCCTCGGCGCGGGCCAGCGCCAGCCGCGCGTCGTCGTCGATCAGGCGGGCGACGACGTCGCCCTTCTTGATCGGCTGCCCCTCGAGGGCGAGCACTTCCTTCACCACGCCGCCGGCCAGCGCCGTCACGCCGATGGCGTACGGATCCGCCTCGACCCAGCCGGCCGCCTGGACGGTCGCGCCGGAGGCAATCGCGGGCGGCGCGGGCACAGGCGCGGCGGCGGCGTTCGGGATGGAGGCGGCGGCGGCGTTGCCAGAAGGATCCGCCACCGGCGCAGCGACGGCCGGCGCGGCAGGTCGGAGAACGACCGGCACGACGTGCACCGCCCGCGCCGGCCAGAGCGCGTCCTGCGCGGTGTACCCGATCAACAGCAACAGCGCGAGCAGGATCGCGCCCGGCACGAGGACGCGCGTTTTCCACGGGAACTTCGGCCTCGGGACGGCCGGCGGCGCCGCGTCGCGTAGCGGCGCTTCGGCTCGCCCGTCGGCCGCGCCGCCCGCGCCGCGCGACAGCGTGCGCAGATCGCGGGGGGAACGTTGGGTTGTGGGGGCTGACATTCGTTGGTCCTGAAGAAAGACCCGGTGCCCCGCGCGAGCCCGGTTACCTGGAGCGGCAACACGTCGGGCGCGTGCGCGGAACTACGGCCATCGGTCGGCCGACGTCGGTGGCGTCTTTCTCAGACCTTGGGAGGGTGGAAGATCGGCTCGGGGGAGGTCAGGTTCTCAGCGACCGCCGCCAGCGCGGGCGCACTGGCGACGACGGGCGCTTGCCCGATCAGGTCGAGCGTGATCTCGACCGGCACCATCGCCCGGCAGCACTGCATGAGGCACTTGCTGGCGCAATCCTGCTGGTGGTTCTGCGGGTCGCCATCTTGGGGCGATTGGCTGTCCGCCTGATGGCAGCAGGCGTGACCGGCGTCCGCCATCGGCGCCGGCGCGACGGCGGCGGCCACCCCGGCAGGCGCCGGGCACGCTCCGGCAGCGCCCGCCCCAGTGAGCGACAGCAGCACGCCGAAAACGGCCAGCAGCGCGAGGATGACCGGGCGACGGGGCATAAGGGACAAGCCTGTCCGGATATCTTACGGTATCAAAGCAGCGGGGGCAACCTCGGGCGCCCGCTCCGACGATTATACGTCCGCCGGCCGGTGAAGTTGCGAGCGTCCCTTTATCGGGACGTGCCACGCAATCGACGGGCGACCGGCTCAGCCGGGTCCGGGGTGACCGCCCATGACCAGGATCACCTCGCCGCTGATGTAGCTGGAGTCGGCGTTGCTGGCCAGGAAGACGTAGGCCGGCGCCAGTTCCTCCGGCTGCGCGGGCCGCTTCATCGGCGCGTCCTGGCCGAAGCCGCTGACGTCGTCCGACCCGCTCGCGCTGGCGGCCAGCGGCGTCCAGACCGGGCCGGGCGCCACGCAGTTCACCCGGATGCCGCGGTCCAGCAGCGCCACCGCCAGCGACTTCACCAGCGAGTGCGCGGCCGCCTTGGTCATCGCGTAATCGATCAGTGAGGTCGGCCCGCCCTCGGTGCCGGAGATCGAACCGGTCATGATGATCGCGCTGCCCGGCCGCAGGTGCTTCACCGCCGCGCGGGCCATGTAAAAGTAGCCGTAGACGTTGGTCTTGACCGTGCGGTCGAGTTGCTCGTCGCTCACGTCCTCGATGCGCGGCTGGCTGTTGGCGTAGGCAGCGTTGTTCACCAGGATGTCCAATTGCCCGAACGCGCGCACGGTCCGCTCGACCGCGCGATCGCAGAAGGCGGACTTGCGGACGTCGCCGGGGATGAGCAGCGCGCGCCGACCGACGGCCTGGATCTCGCGGCGGGTCGCCTCGGCGTCCTCCTGGTCCTGCGGCAGGTAGACGATCGCCACGTCCGCGCCCTCGCGCGCGAACAGCAGGGCGACGGCGCGGCCGATGCCGCTGTCGCCGCCGGTGATCAGCGCGCTCTTGCCGAGCAGCTTCGCCGCCGGCTGGTACGCCGCCGCCTCGTGCGCCGGCGCGGGGTGAAGCTGGCTGTCGCGCCCCGGCTGCTTGAGCCGGCCCGTGGCGGGACGGCGATCCGACGCTCGCTTTGACCCGTCTCCCGACGCCTTGCTCTTTGCCGCGGCCATGATGAATGATCCTCCGCGCTGGACGTGCGCGTGCCGCGGGGCAGCATGCGGCGGGGGCGCGGGATCGCACAACGCCCGTTTTCCCGCTATAAGGTCGGGCCGCGCCCGCGATTGTCACCCCTTGCAACGGAGGCCCGCTTGAACCGCCCGCCCGCACCGCCCTTTCGCACAGCCATCTCGATGATCCTCGCCGCCTGCTGGCTCGCCGGCGGGTGCGCGGCGCACTGGCCGGAGCAGGGAAACCCGCTCGCCGGTCCGCAGCAGAGCTACCGCGTGCCGCCGAAGCAGTTGTTGCAGATGGTGAAGGAGGCGGTGACGCAGCCGCCGCTGGCGCTGGGCGTGGTGGCGGAGAAGGACGGCACGATCACGACCGGTTACCAGTCGTTCCCCGGCGACTGGCACGTCGCCCGGCGGTGGCAGGAGCGCACGCAGTACCAGGTGAACGTGATCCCCGATTGGAACGACCCGGCCGCCGCCGGGCGAATCGAGGTGCGCGCCGTGACCGAGCAGCGCGCGGCCGAGGGGATGAAGTGGGCGACCGCACCGGAGCTTCAAAGACCGGAGCGCGCCGAGCAGTTGCTGAAGGCGCTGGACGAGCAGATTCGCAACCGTGCGGGGCGCGCGGGCGGCGCCGACAACGCGGGCGCGGCGACGGGAACGCAGCCTGCCGCCCAGGGCCGCTGATCAGCGGCGGCGCCATTTCAGGACGCCGAGGACGTTGGAGTAGTCGTCGGTCCACGTCCGGTGCGACGGGAACCGTGCCAGCAGCTTCCAGCGTCCCGTGCGCAGCAGCGGCGACAGGTCGGCCTCTGACTCGGCCATCACGGCGAACTCCGACGCCTGCTTCCCGTCCTTCAACTGCGCCGCGCTCACGTCCGGATCGTCGCGCGTCGCGCACGCCCAGCCGGCATCGGCCGCCAGGTTCGCCAGCACCGGCTTGAGGTCAACGTACAGGTTGGAGATGTTCACCAGCAGCACCCCGCGCGGCGCGAGCTTGCGGCGGTAGGTGGCCAGCGCCTCGCGCGTCAGCAGGTGGACCGGCATGGCGTCGCCGCTGAACGCGTCCAGCGCCAGCAGGTCGAACGCGCCGTCGTCCGCCGCCGCCAGCGTGAGCCGCGCGTCGCCGAGCACCACGCGCACGTCCGCCCCCCGCTGCCGCGCGGCCGGCAGGTACGTGAAGTGCCTCGGATCCTCCGCCAGCCGCTGAACCGCCGGATCGATCTCGTAGCACGACCAGCGCGCGCCGCCGCGGGCGTAGGCGGTCATCGCGCCCGCGCCGAGGCCGACGACGCCGACGTGGCGGAGCCGGCCGGGCGCAAGCGCGTGCGCGAAGACGTCGCCCACCGGGCCGGAGGGGTGGTAGTAGCTCGTCGGACGATCCGCGTGCGCGGGCGCGGCGGTGGCGGGGTCGAGCCGTTGCAGGCCGTGCAGCGTCGTGCCGTGGAAGAGCTGGTTGAAGCTGCGGTCGGCGGTCTGCAGGACGCGGTGGACGCCGAAGAAGCTCCGGCGGACGTCGCGCAGCCGGGCGTGCGCGGGCGTCGCCAGCGTGAACGCCAGCACCAGCGCCGCCACGCCGAGCGCAAAGCGGCGCGGCCGGCGGACGAACGTCAGGCAGAGCAGCACCGGCGGGGAGAGGACGAGGAACACCAGCAGGTAGGTGCCCGGCACCGTGCGCGCCGGCGCCGCCGACACCGCCGGCCACGCCAGCGCCCCCACGATTGCCGGCAGCACGACGTCCAGCGCCCGATCGAGCCGCCGCAGCGACGGCGCCCGAACCGCCGCCGCCGCGCCCGCGGCGCGCATCGGCCGGACCATCGCCGCCAGCGCGATCGCCAGCGGGTACTCCGTCGGCTGCGCGAACAGCACCGGCGCCACCAGCGCGTTGAACGCCCCGCCCACCGCGCCGCCGACGGACATCATGAGGTAGAAGCGCGTGAGGTGCCGCGGGTGCGGCCGGAGCCGCGCCAGTTCGCCGTGACACGCCAGTGCCGCCACGAAGAACGCCAGCAGGTGCACCGCCATCACCATCCCGACCGGCTGCGCCGCGCGGGCCATGAAGAAGGTGACCGCCACCAGCGTCGTCACCGGCAAGGCGCGCATCGCCCCGCGGTGCGGAACGAGCGGGCGGCGCGAGAAGGCGATCACCAGCGTCAGCAGGTAGATCGCCAGCGGCACCACCCACAGCAACGGCACCGCCGCGATGTCGCTGGTGACGAACGTGGTGACGCCAAGCAGGTAGCTCGACGGGATGAAGGCCAGCACGATCCAGCGGAGTTGGAGGGCGGCGGGAAGCACTTCGTCGGAGGCGTCGCGTGGAGCGATGCTTGCGGGGACAGCGTCGCGGCCGGCAGCGCTTTCGGCGCTTGGGAAATCGGATCGTTCCTCACGCCGCACCGCCGCCGCCGTCGTCGCCCGCGCGGTGGCGAGCGCGCACGCGAGGATAGTCGCGGCGAGCACGGCGTAGCCGGCGGCCCACCAGGTCGCCTGCTGCCTGAGCCGCAGCGTCGGCTCGACGATCAGCGGGTACGCCAGCAGCCCCGCCATGCTGCCGGCGTTGCTCGCGGCGTAGAGGAAATACGGATCTTGTGCCGCCGCGTCGTCCCCTTGCCCTCCCGCGCGCTCACCGGCGCGATGGAACCACGCCTGCACGAGCGGCGACGTCGCCGAGACGACGAAGAACGGGAGCCCGACGCTGACCGTCAGCACCGCCAGCAGCCACGGCGCCGGATCCGCGCTCGCCGGCGGCGTCCACGCCGGCAGCGCCATCGGCAAGGCGACAATCGGCAGGAGCAGCGCGAACGAGTGGATCATCGCCTGCCGCCGGAGCGGCAGCCGCGTCAGCGCGTGGGCGTAGGCATAGCCGGCAAGCAGGCACGCCTGGAAGAAGAGCATGCACGTGTTCCACACCGCCGGCGACCCGCCCAGCCGCGGCAGCACCATCTTTCCGAACATCGGCTGGACCAGGAACAGCAGCGCGCTGCCCATGAGCAGCGGCAGCGCGAACAGCGCGGTGCGCGCCGACAAGCGATGCGGCGACGCTGGTGTGGTCAACATCGTGGGGGCGACGGCGTCGGGCGCAATGTGCTCGCTGTGGCTCATGCGGGTCGCTGCACTCTATCCCGCCGGACGTGCGGCGCGAGACGGCGGAATCGTCGGGCCACGCTCATTTGACGGTCACGCCCAAGCGGCCGCTGCCGCCGCTGCGCGCAGCGCGGAAACGCCGCTCGCGCCGCGCGCGCGTTCGGCTACGATGCGCCGCCACGCAAATCAAAGAGGTGTGATGATGGCGAAGAAGAAGATGCGATCGATGGTCTCGGCGACCGACCGCCGCAAGACCCAGAACAGCACCGGCGAGAACTCGAAGAAGACGCGGAACGACGTCGCGAGCACCCGCGCCACCAAGGCCGCCACCGGCCAACGCCAGGGCGGCCAAAACGCGGGCGCGAAGAAACAGAAGTAAACGCCTCAGATGCGTCGCGGCGGACGCACCAGGGGCGATGCGTCAGGACCAATGCGGTCAGGGCCGATGCGTCAGGGCCGATGCGTCAGGGCCGGCGCCGTTGGCCCGCGGCTGCGGGACGGCTACGCCTTGACGCGGCCGTCGCCCCGACTCAGCCAGCGCTTCGATCAGAAGCGGGCGAAGCGTGTTCGAGTCCCACCGAAGGGACGCGCCGTGGCGCGGGCGGGTTACGCGCCCTCGTACAGGATCCGCGTGAACTTTTCCGGGCCGATGACGAAGCCGCCCCACTTGGCGTCGTACTTGGCGGTCGGCCTCACCGCCACGACCTCGTCGGCGCTCATGCCGCGCTTTTTCAGCGGGGCGACCGCGTCGCGAACGGCGCGCAGCATGTCGCGGAATTCGGTCATCTCGCGCCTGCCGCCGACGGGGCCGTGGCCGGGGATGATTAGCGTCTTGTCCGTCACCGCGTCGACGTTGGCCTCGGCGGCGCGGATCGTGCCGTCGAGGGTGCCGCCGGTGGAGTAGTCGATGAAGGGGTAGTGGCCATTCCACCAGGTGTCGCCGACGTGCACGACGTTGGCCTCGGTGAAGGTGACGCGGATGTCGGTGTCGGTGTGGGCCGGCTCGTACCGCTTCAACGCCAGCGACGCGCCGTTGAAGAAGAGCGCCGCCTCCTCGCGGAAGACCATCGCCGGCAGCGCGCCGGCGGGCGAGGGCGGGAACGTGTGGTCCCATCCTTCGACGCGCGTGGTGGTCGACATCCGCTTGCGCGTGTTCTCCTGGGCAACGATCGTCGCGCCCGCGGCGTGGACCCAGGCGTTGCCGTCAGTGTGATCGAAGTGCCAGTGGGTGTTGACGAGGTAGCGCAGCGGGCCGTCATCGACGCCGTTCAGCGCCGCGAGCACGCCCGGCTTGCCGACGCCGGAATCGACCAGCAGCTTTCCCTCGCCGCCGTGGAGCAGCGCGATGTTCCCGCCGGAGCCGGTCAACACGCTGATGTTCCCGCGCAGCGGCTCGACGGCGACCTTGGCGGTCGCGCCTTCCTTGCGGATGATGTCCACCGGGCTCGAGGCCGACCCGGCGCCCAGGAGATCGCGCGGCGCGAGCCAGGCGGCGGCCCAGGCGGCACCGGCGCTCGCGATGAAGGTTCGGCGGGACGTTGGCGTTGGCGTCTCCATCGTGACCGACTCCGTTTGAATATCGTGCGACGACTAGATCTGGCCCGCTCCGCCGTCGACGAACAGCTCGATCCCGGTCACGAAGCTGCTATCGTCGGACGCGAGGAAAAGGACGGCGTTGGCGATCTCGTCGGGCGTGCCGGCGCGGCCGAGCGGCGTGGACGCGGCGGCCTGCGCCACGAACTGCTCGATCTGCTCGTCGTTCAGCCCCAGCTCGTTCTTGTAGCCGGGGGTAACGACCGTGCCGGGAGCGACCACGTTGACGCGAATCTTTCGCGCCCGGAGATCCATCGACCACGTGCGTGCGAAGGATCGCAGCGCCGCCTTGGTCGCCGCGTAGACGCTGAACGCGGGGACGCCCTTGATGGACACGACCGAACCGTTGAGGATGATCGCCGCCCCGTCGGGCATGAGCGGCAGCGCCTTCTGCACGGTGAAGAGCGTCCCCTTGACGTTGATCGCGAGCCACTTGTCCACGTGCTCCTCGGTGATCTGCCCGAGCGCCGCGAACCCGCCGGAGCCGGCGTTGGCGAAGAGCACGTCGAGCCGGTCGGCCTTGGCGCGGATCACATCGTAGAGGCGGTCCAGGTCCGCGAGCGTGGCGATGTCCCCCTGCACGCCGATCGCGTCGCCGCCGATCTCCTTCACCGCAGCGTCAAGCTCCGCCTGTCGTCGGCCGGTGATGAAGAGGCGGGCGCCCTCGGCGGCGAAGCGCTTGGCGGTCGCGAGCCCCAGCCCGCTGCTGCCACCGGTGATCAGTGCCACCTTGCCGTGCAATCTGCCAGCCATGTGCATCTTCCTTTCTGGGTAAAGCGCGTCGGATCGACCTGCGCGCGGTTCCGCGGCGCGAGTCGCACGCTCAGTACGCGGCGGTCATGCGCCGGCGCCGGAACTTCGGCGCCTCGATCTCGTCGAGCAACGCCACGGCGTAGTCCTCGGCGGAGATGGCGCTGTTGCCGGCGGCGTCGGCGATGAGCTGATCGGCGCCCGACCGATACTTCCCCGTCCGCTCGCCCGGCTGGATCAGCGCGGGCGGCGCGAAGAAGGTCCAGTCGACGCCGGAGCTTTCGTACACCGGGTAAGCGTCGATGTGCGCCTGCGCGATCGGCTTGAGGTCCGCCGGGAACACGGGCGCGTCGATCAGGCGCACGCCGGGAGCGACCTCCAGGATGCCGGCGCCGGCAACGACGATGAGGCGCGGCGACGGCTTTGCCGCCGCCACCGCCCCCACGAGCGTTCGCGCGGCGTCGACCACGAGGCCCTCGCGTCCCCGCGGCGGGCCGAACGCGCTGACGACGACGTCGTGCCCGGGGACCAGCGCGGCGACGGCCTTTGTGTCGGTCAGGTCCGCCTGCCGCGCGGCCACATTCGGGCCCTGTCCGGTCAGCTTCGAGGTGTCGCGCGCGACGGCGGTGACGGTGTGGCCGCGCCGCAGCGCCTCGGCCAGCACGCGTTGCCCGATCATCCCGGTCGCGCCAATGAGAAGCATCTTCATCGCAGACTCCTTCGTGAGCCGGACCGTCAGCCCTCAAGGCGTTGCCGTCCGGGGTTGCGGGACGTCAAAGTGGACCGTCTTGCCATCGAGCACCTTGTGGGTCGGGTCGGCGAGCTCGATGAGAATCTTGTGCGGCCCCGGCGGGAGCTTGTTGATGATGAGCGGTTCGCCGCTGGAATCCACCCAGCGCCACGGCCCGCCGTCCACGGTGATGTGCAGGTGCCCGATGCGCGGGGAGACGTCCAGTGCGCCCGGGCCGAAGACCGGCAGGATCCTGAGGTTCTCTGCGCGGTAGCGGACGACGACGCGGCCCAGCGCCAACTGCTCGGGAAGCGGGGAACCGACCACCAGGCGTGCCGGCGGCTCCGATGCCAGCGGAACCAGCGGGGCCGGTGCAAACGTCGCGTCGTCGGCCGGGGCGTTGCTCGTCATGGCCAAGGCACCTCCCAGAACGAGCAGCCCGCCCAGCAGGATCGCGCCCAGAACGGTTGGCGTGCAAAGGATCGCGCGATTCATCTGGCTATCCGAAATGCGGGGGGAGCGCGCGTCGCTCGCCTCGATCCCCCGCATGATAACAGCAGGGACGTCGCCTCGGTCCCGAGGCGCGCGCCGGCGCCGAAAGGCACCGCGGGCAGCGCCGCGGCAGGTGCCGCCCGGTCACGCCTTGAAGAACGCGAGCAATTCCTCGTTCACCTGGTCCTTCATGGTCGAGCACATGCCGTGCGGCGCGCCCTTCCAGACCTTCAGGGTGGCGCCCTTGACGAGCTTGGACGAAAGCAGCGCCGCCGCGGCGATGGGAACGATTTGGTCATCGTCCCCGTGGAGGATCAGGGTCGGGACGTCGAACTTCTTCAGGTCCTCGGTGAAGTCGGTCTCGGAGAAGACCTTGATGCACTCGTAGGCGTTCCTGTGGCCGGCCATGATGCTCTGCAGCCAGAAGGAATCGATCAGCCCCTGCGAGACGTTGGCGCCGGGGCGGTTGAAGCCGTAGAACGGGCCGGAGGCGAGGTCCCTGTAGAACTTGGAGCGGTCGGCGTGGGAAGCGGTGCGCAGCGCGTCGAACGCCTCCCGCGGGAGACCGGCGGGGTTGGCGGGGGTCTTGAGCATCAGCGGCGGGACGGCGCCGATGAGGACCGCCTTGGCGATGCGCCCCTTGGCGCGGCCGGCGCCGTGGCGGCCGATATAGCGCGCCACCTCGCCGCCACCGGTGGAGTGACCGACGTGGATGGCGTCCTTCAGGTCGAGCTTTTCGACCAGCGTCATCAGGTCGTCCGCGTAGGTGTCCATGTCGTTGCCGTTCCACGGCTGGCTGGAGCGCCCGTGGCCGCGCCGGTCGTGCCCGATGCAGCGGTAGCCGCGCTCGGCCAGGAAGACCATCTGGTCCTCGAACGCATCGGCGGTCAGCGGCCACCCGTGGCTGAACACCACCGGCTGACCGCTGCCCCAGTCCTTGA
>DASQDR010000034.1:0-36595 GCA_035634055.1 Tepidisphaeraceae bacterium
CATGTGGCCGCAGTTCCGCAGCCCGCTGCTGTGGGACGTGTTCGCGGTCAGCACCTACGCGTCGGTGTCGGCGCTGTTCTGGTACGTGGGGATGATCCCGGACTTGGCGACGCTGCGCGACCGGGCGACGTCGAAGTTCAAGCAGATCGCCTACGGCATCGCCGCGCTGGGGTGGACCGGGTCCAGCCGCCACTGGCACCGCTTCGAGAAGGCGTACCTGCTGCTGGCGGGGCTGGCGACGCCGCTGGTGCTGTCGGTGCACTCGGTGGTGTCGTTCGACTTCGCCACCTCGCAGGTGCCCGGCTGGCACACGACCATCTTCCCGCCCTACTTCGTCGCCGGCGCAGTGTTCGGCGGGTTCGCGATGGTGCTGACGCTGGCGATCCCGGCCCGGCAGTTCTTCGGGCTCAAGGACCTCATCACCCGCCGCCACATCGACAACATGTGCAAGGTGATGCTCGGCACCGGCCTGATCGTCGCCTACGCCTACGCCGTCGAGTTCTACGTCGCCTGGTACAGCGGCTCGCACTTCGAGAAATTCCACTTCATGAACCGCGTGTTCGGCCCCTACTGGTGGGCGTGGCTGTGCATGACCGGGTGCAACGTGCTGGCGCCGCAACTGCTCTGGAGCAAGCGGCTTCGCAACAACCTGGCGGTGGTGATGTTCGTCGCCATGTGCGTGAACGTCGGGATGTGGTTCGAGCGGTTCGTGATCATCGTCAGCTCGCTGCACCGCGACTTCCTCCCCTCCGCGTGGGCGATGTACGTTCCGACCTGGGTGGACCTGGGGATGTTCGCCGGCAGCTTCGGGCTGTTCTTCACCATGTTCCTGCTCTTCTGCCGGTTCCTCCCGATGGTGGCGATGGCGGAAGTGAAGACGGTGATGCCGGAATCGCACGCCCACCACGGGCACCACGATCGCCACCGCTACGACTACAACCCCGACGAGCGCGACCACGTCCCGCCGATGCAGCCCGGCGAGATGAAGCAGAACGTTCGCGACTGGACAGGGATTTAGGAAGGAAGGCGGAAGGACGAAGGATGAATGCTGAAGGATGAATTGGGGGGCTCACGGATCAACCGACTTCTTCATCCTTCAGCATTCATCCTTCCTTCCTGGAGCGACGCCATGGCACAGGCACCACAAGTTCTGGAACACCAGCCGCGGTACGAGACCACGCACGCGGAGATGGAGGTCGAGGCGCCGGTCCTGGCGGGGTACATGGCGGAGTTCGACAACGTCGACTCCGTCCTCGCCGCCGCCGAGCGGGTGCGCGAGGCGGGCTTCCGCCGCTGGGACGTCCACAGCCCGTTCCCCATCCACGGCATCGACGAGGCCATGAACATCCGTCCGACCATCCTCCCCTGGCTGGTGCTCGGCGGCGGGACCACCGGGCTGATCGTCGGGCTGCTCATGCAGTGGTGGATGATGGCGGTCGACTACCCGTACTTCATCAGCGGCAAGCCGCTGTTCAGCCTCCCGGCGTTCATCCCGGTGATCTTCGAGTGCACGATCGCCGGTGCCGCCTTCACCGCGGTTTTCGGGATGCTGCTGCTGAACAAGCTACCGATGTTCTACAACCCGCTGCTCAAGAGCGAGCGCTTCCGCCGCGTGACCAACGACCGCTTCTTCGTCGTCATCGACGCGACCGACCCGAGGTTCGATGAGGCGGGCACCGAGCGGTTCCTCCGTTCGCTGAACCCGATCGCGGTGGAAAGGTTCGAGGACTAACGCGATGACCCGCACCGACGGCAACGGCAACGGCGAAACCCCCGGCAGCGGCTCCGGCGCGCACGGCGACGGCAACGGCGCGGGCGGCGCGGATGCCGGCAGCGACCTGCCGCGCAACCCGTTGGCGGACCTGCGGCTCCGCCGCCCGCCGTTCTGGATGATTGCGCTGTTCCTCATCCTCGTGGTCGTCAGTTGGATCCCGCTGGTCGCCGCCGCGCTGCGGCGCGTCTCCACGTCCGAGGCGCCGCCGATCCACCTGATCCAGGACATGGACAACCAGCCGCGTTACCGCGGGCAGCAGGCCAGCCCCGTCTTCGCCGACGGGCGCTCCGAGCGCCCGGCCGTCGTCGGCACCGTCGCGCGCAACGGGTTGCAGAACGACGACCACTACTTCCGCGGCTACGCCAGCCGCGGCGGCAAGCCAGAGTTCTTCGCCGACTTCCCCCAGCAGGTGAAGGTGGACGAAGCCCTCATCCGACGCGGGATGCAGAAGTACGAGATCTACTGCTCCGCCTGCCACGGCTACGACGGCATGGGCCAGGGGCCGGTCAACCAGCGCGCCGTCGAGCTCCAGGAGCCCAAGTGGGTTCAGGCCGCCAGCCTGCACAGCGACCAGGTGAAGCAGCGCCCCAACGGGCACGTGTACAACACGATCACCAACGGGATCCGCAACATGGCCGGCTACGGCAGCCAGATCCCGGTCGGCGACCGCTGGGCGATCGTCGCCTACATCCGCGCCCTGCAACTGAGCCAGAACGCCCCGGCCAACGTGGTGCCGGCGGAGCGGTTGTCGACGTTGAAGTAGGTTGGGGAGAGAGCGACGGAGCGACGGAGCGACGTTCGTGAGCGCCGGTGCACGGCACCGGGGATTTGAAGTTGGAAGGTCGCAGCGACGACGGTCGCGCCAGAAGAAGAGACCAGGAGTTCGTCGGTGGCAGCTCATTCGGACCAACATGGTGGCGCGGCGGGCGCGGGCGCGGGCGGCGCGGAGACGTTCGAGGAACGCACCTCGCTCGGCGAGCGCGCCTGGCCGGTCTACAACATCGCCAAGATCGCCGGGTTCGTCGGCATCATCGGCGGCGTGGCGATGGGGTACATGCTCGACCCCGGCTTCCGCCGGTTCTATTTCGCTTACCTGGTCGCCTTCACCTTCTTCCTGAGCATCGCCCTGGGCGCTCTGGGGTTCGTGCTGCTGCAATACCTGACCCGCGCCGGCTGGAGCGTGAACGTCCGCCGGGCGGCGGAGTGCCTGGGGGCGACGATGCCGATCCTGTTTGCGCTATCGGCGCCGGTGCTGCTGTCGGTGCTGCTGAACCGCGGCGACCTTTACCGCTGGGCGCAGCCGATCGCGCACTCCGCCGACGCACTGCACGGCGCGAAGGACGCGCAGGGGAAGGAGTCCCCCAGCGCCGCCGGCGTCGCCGAGACGCAGGGCGCCGCCGGCGCCAACCAGGGCACGCAGGGCCACCCCGCGCCCGAGAAGCCGGCGGTCCCCACCGTCGCCGGGGACGCCAACGCCACCGCCCACGCCGACGAGCACGGCCGCCCGGCCGCCACCGGCAGCTACGCCGAGCAGCACCCCAGCGCCAAGGGCGTGCAGCCGCTGGACGACCTGACGCTCAAGAAGCGCCCGGTGCTCAACCGCTGGAGCTTCACGCTCCGCATCATCCTCTACTTCGCCGTCTGGTCCGGCATCGCGCTGTGGTACTGGCGGCTATCGACCGAGCAGGACCGCTCGGCGGACGTCGCCCTGACCGAACGCATGCAGGCGCGCAGCGCGCCGGCCATCATCCTCTTCGGCGTCACCGTCACCTTCGCCGCCTTCGACCTGCTGATGAGCCTCGACCCCCACTGGTTCAGCACCATGATGGGGGTCTACTTCCTGTCCGGGTCGATGCTCGCGGGGTTCGCCGGGATGATCCTGGTGCTGGGGATGCTCCAGCGGCTGGGGTACCTGACGCGCAGCGTGTCGACGGAGCATTACCACGACCTCGGGAAGTGGCTGTTCGCCTTCGTCTTCTTCTGGGGCTACATCGCCTTCAGCCAGTACATGCTGCTCTGGTACGCGAACATCCCCGAGGAGACCGGCTGGCTCGCCCGCCGCGGCGCATCGAGCGCGCGGGCGCACATCGGCCCGTGGACGTACGTGTCGCTCGCTCTGCTGCTCGGCAAGCTGCTGATCCCCTTCGCCGGGCTGCTCAGCCGGCACGTCAAGCGCCGCCGGGCGCTGCTGATGTTCTGGGCGGCGTGGGTGCTGGTGTTCCACTACGTGGACCTGTTCTGGGTGATCATGCCCGAGCTCGACGGGCGCGTGCACTTTGGGCTGGTAGAGGTCCTGTGCTTCCTCGGCGTCGGCGGGGTGTTCATGGCATCGTACCTGCGGCTGCTGGCGAAGAACCCGCTCCGCCCGCTCAACGACCCGCGCACCACCGAGTCGCTGGCGTTCCAGAACGTGTGAGCCGTGCCTTGTAGAGCCTTGCGGAAACGAGGAGCGTCATGGCCCAAAGAGAGCAAGCGAACGTACCACTGCTGTTGACGATCGGCGCGGTCTCCGGCTTCCTGCTGATCGTGCTGGCGCTGGGGCTCCAGGCGTGGTACCTGCGCGAGGTGCAGCAGGAGGTGCGGGCCAAGTGGGACGACGTCCCGCTCCAGCCGATCACCGACATCCGCGCCCGTCAACTGAACGACATCAACACGTATCGCTGGGTCAACCGCGAGCAGAACCGCGTGGCCATCCCCATCGACCAGGCGATCAAGATCGTCGCGCAGAACCAGGGGAAGCTGCCCAGCGCCAAGGCGGAGTAACTTGACCGGACTTCGATCCATCTTCCGCAGCACCGTGCTCGCCGTCGCGTGCCTCTTCGCGATCGTGCCGCCCGCGCCGCTGCGCGCCCAGGTGCCGCCGGTGGCGCCCGGCGCCCCCGCGCCCAACGCCGCGCCGGCCGCGCTCCAGGGGATCGACATCGAGGAGAAGTCCGGCCAATCGCTCCCGCTCGATGCCGTCTTCACCGACGAGAGCGGCAAGGAAGTCCGCCTGCGCGACTACTTCCACAAGGACAAGCCGGTCGTCCTCCAGCTCAGCTACTTCGGCTGCCCGATGCTGTGCAGCCTGGTCTCCAACGGGCTGGTCGAGTCGCTCAACGAGCTGTCGTTCACGATGGGCAAGGAGTTCGAGGTGATCAACCTCAGCTTCGACCCGAAGGAGACGCCCGCGCTGGGCAAGCAGAAGAAGGCGAGCTTCGTCGAGGCCTACAACCGCCCCGCCGGCGCCGAGGCGTGGCACTTTTTGACCGGGAAGCCGGAGTCGATCGACGCCGTCATCGGCGCCACCGGCTTCAAGTACAAGTGGATCGAGGCGTCGAAGCAGTTCTCGCACCCGGCGGCGCTGATCCTGCTCACGCCCGAGGGCAAGGTTTCCCGCTACCTGTACGGCATCAAGTACGCCCCGCAGACGCTGCGGCTGTCGCTGGTCGAGGCGTCGCAGGGGAAGGTCGGCAGCACCGTGGACAAGGTCCTGCTCACCTGCTTCCACTACGACGCCACCGTCGGCAAGTACACGCCGGTGGCCATGGGCATCATGCGCGTCGCGGGCGTCATCATGGTGCTGGCGGTGGTCGGCGTGATTGGCGGGCTGCTGGTCCGCGAGGCGCGGCACCGCCGGACGAGCGACGAAGCACAAGAGGCGGCAACCGAAAAGTAGTTCCCGCCAGCGGACGGCCCGCGAGGCGCACCGCGCGCAGGAAACACGGCAACGACGATACGACGACGACGACGACGATCACGAGAGCGACGCATGCTGACGACGATCCTGGCCCAACAACTCTACCTGCCGCCCAAGGCGTCCACCGTCGCGCCCGACGTGGACGCGCTGTTCAACTGGATCCTGGGGATCACGATCTTCTTCTGCCTGTTGATCTTCATCGGAATCGTGGTCTTCGGCATCAAGTACCGCCACCGCCGCGGCCACGAGGGCGGCAACTCGCCCGGCCACAGCACCGCGCTGGAGCTGACCTGGACGATCATCCCGACGATCATCGTGCTGATCATCTTCTACTACGGGTTCCGCGGGTTCCTCGACCAGACGGTGGTGCCGCCCAACGCGTACGAGATCCAGGTGGACAGCTACATGTGGGGCTGGGGCTTCATCTACCCCAACGGGCACGTGAACCCCGAGCTGCACATCCCCAAGAACCGACCGATCCGCCTGGTGCTGACCAGCCGTGACGTCATTCACAGCCTCTACATCCCTGCCTTCCGCGTGCAGAAGATGACCGTGCCGGGGCGCTATAACCGGTTCTGGGTAGAGGCGACGCAGACCGGCGAGTTCCCGATCTTGTGCGCGCAGTACTGCGGCACCAGCCACAGCGAGATGCTCACCAAGGCGGTCGTGCACGAGCAGGCGGACTTCGCCGCCTGGCTGGAGAAGGCCAGCGACCTCTCGAAGCAGCCGGAGTTCGAGAAGCAGGGCCCCGCCTGGGCGGGGGCGCAGATCGTCAAGGCGCGCGGGTGCCTCCAGTGCCACTCGCTCGATGGCTCGGCCGGCCAGGGGCCGACGTTGAAGGACCTCTTCGGCAAGCAGGAAGTGCTCAACGACGGCACGGTGACGGTCGACGAGAACTACATCTCCGAATCGATCCTGGACCCGGCCAAGCGCGTGGTCAAGGGGTTCCAGCCGATCATGCCGTCGTTCCGCGGGAGCCTCAAGCCGCAGGAGATCGACTGGATCAACTGGTACTTGAAGTCGATCAGCGCCAACTACAAGGGCGGCTCGCCGCCCATGGGCGCGCCGGCGGGCGGAGCGCCTGCGGGCGCGGGCGGCGGTCAGCAGGGGACGACGCAGCCGATCCTGCCGTCGTCGCCGGCGCCGGTGCAGGGGAGCGGGACGCCGATGAGCAACCGCCCCGCCACGCCCGCACCGGGCGGCAGCGCCACCCCCGCCACTCAGCCGCCGGGCGTGCCGCGGTGACGTTCAGGAAGGAACCAGCGAAGCAGTCTGAAGTTGAATTGAACGGGAGTTGTTGAAAATGTCCGCGATTACACCCCCCGCCCACGGGATCGGAATGCCGGTCACGCACGACCCGCACCCGCCGGGCGACAACTACCTCACCCACGGCCGGGGCATCATGTCCTGGCTGTTCACCCTCGATCACAAGCGCATCGGGCTGATGTACATGGCCGGCGTGCTGGCGTCGTTCTTCGTCGGCGGCGTCTTCGCCATGCTGCTGCGGACCGAGCTGCTCACGCCCGGCCCGACCTTCAGCTCCAACAAGACCGCCGCCTGGAACTTCTACAACCACGCCTTCACCCTGCACGGCGCGGTGATGGTCTTCCTGTTCATCATCCCGGCGATCCCGGCGATTTTGGGGAACTTCATCCTGCCGATCATGCTCGGGGCGAAGGACGTCGCCTTCCCGCGCCTCAACCTTGGCTCGCTCTGGTGCTGGATCGGCGGGGCGGTCTTCTTCGGGTACGTGCTGCTTGGCGGGATCCTCAACGCATCGTTCGGCTGGCACCTGCCCGGCGGCTACGGGCTGGACACCGGGTGGACGTTCTACACCCCCTACTCCTCCGGCCAGGTCGGCGTCGGCGGGACCCCTTACCAGCACGGCACCGACGGCACCATCGCGGCGCTGCTCGGCGTGTTCGTGCTCGGCTTCAGCTCGATCCTCACCGGCGTCAACTTCATCGCCACCATCCACATGCTCCGCCCCAAGGGGATGGGATGGTTCCGCATGCCGCTGTTCCTGTGGGCGCTCTACGCGACCGCGGTCATCCAGATCCTGGCCACCCCGGTGCTCGCCATCACCGGCCTGCTGCTGCTGGCCGAGCGCATCGTCGGCGTCGGCATCTTCGACCCGCACCTCGGAGGAGACCCGGTCCTCTACCAGCACTTCTTCTGGTTCTACTCCCACCCGGCGGTCTACATCATGATCCTGCCGGCGATGGGCGTGATCTCGGAAGTGATGAGCACCCATAGCCGCAAGCACATCTTCGGCTACAACTTCATCGCCTACTCCTCGATCGCCATCGCGCTGCTCAGCTTCCTGGTCTGGGGGCACCACATGTTCGCGACCGGGCAGTCGCCGCTGAGCAACGCGATCTTCTCGCTGCTCACCTTCAGCGTGGCGGTGCCGTCGGCGATCAAGGTGTTCAACTGGGTCTCGACCATGTACCGCGGCGACATCCGCTTCAGCACCGCCATGGTCTGCGCGCTGTCGTTCCTGGTGCTGTTCACCTTCGGCGGGCTGACCGGGTTGTTCCTCGGCGCGCTCTCCACCGACATCCACGTCACCGGCACCTACTTCATCGTCGCGCACTTCCACTACGTGATGGTCGGCTCGGTGCTGTTCGCGTTCCTGGCCGGGCTGTACCACTGGTGGCCGAAGATGTTCGGGCGGATGACCAACCTGTTCTGGGGCAACGTCGGCGCGATCGTGCTGCTGATCGGCTTCAACCTGACGTTCTTCGTGCAGTTCATCGCCGGCTCGAAGGGGATGCCGCGGCGGTACGCCACGTACCCGACGGAGTTCCAGTCGTACCACGTCATCTCGACCATCGGCGCGTACGTGATGGCCGTCGGGCTCTTCACCATCGCGTTCAACCTGCTGCACGGGATGATCAAGGGGAAGCGCGCCCCGGCCAACCCGTGGGGCGCCAACACGCTGGAGTGGCACTGCCCCAGCCCGCCGCCGCACGACAACTTCCCGGTCGAGCCGGTCGCCGGCGACCCGTACGACCTCAAGAGCTGGCAGTGGGACGAGGCGACCCAGCAGTGGGTCCTGGACGAGGAACGCGCCAAGACCGTCGCCGGCACCGAGCCGACCACGCATCATCATTAGGAGGAAGTTGCCAGTTGCCAGTTGTTAGTTGCCGGTAGGGAGCAAGGCTTCGTTAATGGCAACTAGCAACTGGCAACTGGCAACTCTGCACGCACATGAGTGAACTCGTCAACAAGCAGCAGGCGGCGGTGGCGCTGGCGGGGGATACGTTCTCCGAGCAGCGCGACCCGCACCACCATCCGCCGCACGTCGCCCACCACTTCGAGTCGGCCGAGCAGCAGTTCAGCTCGGCCAAGATCGGGATGTGGGTCTTCCTCGCGACCGAGCTGCTGATGTTTGGCGGGCTGTTCTGCGCGTACTCGGTCTACCGGCACAACCACCCGGAGGTGTTCGAGTTCGCCCACACGTTCCTGGACAAGAACCTCGGCGCGATCAACACCGTCATCCTCATCGCCAGCTCCTTCACGATGGCGCTGGGGGTGCGGATGGCGCAGATCGGCAACCGCAAGGGGCTGACCATCTGCCTGATCCTCACGCTGCTCGGCGGGCTGGGATTCATGGTCATCAAGTCGATCGAGTATCGCGCCAAGTACGAGCACCACCTCTGGTTCGGCGCCGGCAATCAGTACAGCAAGCTTTACAACGGCCCCAGGCCGCACGAGGGCCCGATCCAGCAGCACAGCGACACGCCCGCCCTCACCCACGGGGAGCGCGAGCAGGCGGCGGTGGCGCACCAGATGGCGGCGACGACGCTGCCCACGCAAACCTTCGGGCCCGCGTTCATCGATCCCAACGCGGGCACCGGCGACGAAGCGAAGATCAAGCCCAACCAGGTGATGCCCGTCGGCCTGGCGCCCGCCATCATGGCGCAGCAGGCGGCGATCGAGCACGGCGGGTTCAAGGACGCCGCCGGCCACACCGACTCGCACCACAAGATCGCTTTCGAGGACCTGCCGCAGTCGGAGAAGGACCGCGTCGCGACGTTCTTCAACATCTACTTCCTCATGACCGGCCTGCACGGCCTGCACGTGCTGATCGGCATGGGGCTCATCACCTGGGTCATGATCCGCGGCATGGCGGGCGCCTTCGGCCCGCTCTACTACACGCCGGTCGACCTCGTCGGCCTCTACTGGCACTTGGTCGATCTAATTTGGATCTTCCTGTTCCCGCTGCTGTACTTGATCCACTGAGGAACCACGCGATGGACACGCTTCACCAACCCAAGCCCGGCGAGCTGCCCGCCGACGGACACGACCACGTTGACGAGCACGAGGCGCACGTGCACCTGGTGCCGATCTGGCTGCTGGTGACGATCTTCGCCGCTTTGCTGGTGCTGACCGGCGTAACGGTGGGCGTGACCGCCTTCGACTTCGGGCGCACCGCCAACGTCTGGGTTGCTCTGGGGATCGCGGTGGTCAAGGCGACGTTGGTCGCCCTCTACTTCATGCACCTGCGCTGGGACAGCCCGTTCAACGGGCTGGTGTGCGCGGCGGCGATGTTCTTCGTGGCGCTGTTCATCGGCATCGTGGTGCTGGACACGAAGGAATACATGGTGAACTTCAACCCGCCCGCCGTCACCGCCGCCCGACCGGCGAACTGACCGCCAGTGCGGCGCCGCCGCTCCGCCGGCGCACCGGTGTGGCGCTCCGGTGTCGGCGCACCGCCGCCTCCCGATGCCGTTGAAACGACCGACGAGCCCTGGGCACGCCCCGGGGCTCGTCGTTCATCAAGGCCATTGACCTACAATACCAACCGATGCTCGACGCCAAGCAAGGCCACCGCACGCCCGCTTACACCGCCACCGTCGGGATGTGGCTGTTCCTGGCGGCGCTGACGATGCTTTTCGGCGCGACAATGGTCGGCTACCTGATCATCCGCGCCCGTGCCGGCGGGACGGCGCGGCTGGGGACGCTGCACTTCCCGCCGCTGCTGTGGCTCAGCACCGTGGTGATCCTGGTCGGCAGCCTGACGATCCACGCCGCCGTCACCGCCGTCCGCCGAGAGCGGCAGCGCGACCTCCGCCGCTGGCTCGGCGTCACCTGCGCGCTGGCCGCCCTGTTCTGCATCGTGCAGGTTCCCGCGCTGGCGGCCCTGTGGAAACAGCACCAGGGGCTGCGCGGGCAGGGGCTCTACCTCTACGGGCTGATCGTCATCCTCATCATCGTCCACGCGCTGCACGTGCTCGGCGGCATCGTCGCCCTGGCGCTGGTCACGCGCAACGGCTTCGCCGGGCGCTACGACCACGAGCACTACTACGGCGTCAAACACGCCGCCATGTACTGGCACTTCCTGGACGTCGTGTGGCTGGTCATGTTCCTGGGGATGTTCTTCGCGGGGTGACGGGAGCGCCGGCGGAATTGTGGCCGCGTCGCGCGCTTGGTGCGCCAATGGTCAGTTGGGACTGAGGGACTGAGGGACTGAGGGACTGAGGGACTGAGGGAAATCCCTCTCTTTCTTCCTCCTTTTCACTCCCTCCGCGGCTCCGTGGCTTTGACGCGCGCAAAAAGAGGAGCGGTCCCTCACCCACGCGCGGACCGCCCCTCAAGAATCGTCGCCAATTCGCGGCGGCGTTGCTCAGTTCAACATCAACGGATATTGCGGTGGCCGATGAAGGCTGGCGGGCACGGGTGACAGCGGCCGAGCGCCCGCCGGCGCCGCGGGCGCGGTCGGCCCGGGACGATCGGCCGCTTCCCGCAGGTCGCCCGCTTCCCGCAGGTCGACGGCAGCCAGGCGGCCCGCGTGTCGGCGGATCGGCGGCGGGCGGTGGTCCTTCCGCGACCGCATCTCCGCCAGCACCATGTACGCCTCGTCCACCGGCGAGATCGCGCTCACCCGGCGGACCAGGTGGAAGATCTCCTTGTCCGGCGGCTCGTACCCCAGCATCGAGTGGAAGTAATCGCGGTTCTGCCCGATGAAGCCCCACAAGGCCCGATCGCCGATCTCGATCAGGTTGACCCCGTGGTCCATCACGTCGATCACGCACGCGCGGATTCGCTCCGCGCGCGCCAGGAGGGTCGGCATCATGCTCTCTCTCCCTACGCCCTTCTCAAGGCGTGGCTCTCTCCAACGGTTCCCACCGGTCCCCCCACGGGGATCCGGCCTCTCTGGCGGGCGAATATAAGGAGCAAATCACTGACCACGGCATCAGGCATTTCGGCAGCTTTGTGAAACTGCACAACGAATGGGCGGCCGTGATGTGGTGTAATACGCGGCAGGATTGCTCGCGCACTCTCCCGATGTGGCGGCGGCTGCACTGCACGCTGCACGGTTCACGCGCCGCGCTGGAAGGCTCATCGCGCACGCGAGCAGGGCGATGCGAGGATCGCCCCTACGTCTGCCGGACGATGAGCTTGAGGCGCGGGCCGACGGACGTGACGTTGGTCCCGCGCACGTCGCCCTTCCCTTCGATCACCTCTACGGTGCCCGCGAGTGGCAGCTCCACCTCGAGCGGCACGCCAGCGGGCGCGTCGATTGACACCTCAAGCGTGCGGCCCGCTCCCGCCCCGCCATCGCCGGCAACGTTGCCCGCCCCGGCGGTGGGCACCCCGCCTGCGCCGTCGCCCGCAGAACTGCCCGCCCCGGCGGAATTCCCGCCCTCGGCGTTAGCTTTCGGGCTCGCTCCCGCTGCCGCATTCGTCCCCGGCCGCACCTGCCAGTGACACGCGACGACGCCCCGCGGCGTGGGCACGCGGCCCTGCGCCCAGGCGAGGCGCCCGACGTTGGGCGCGATGCGCACCTTCGCGTACCCGGGCGCCGCCGGCTGCACGCCGAGGACGTGCTGTGTCAGGAAGAACGTCGGCGCGGCGCTCCACCCGTGGCAGTGGCTGCGCGTCAGCCGGCGACGCTGGCCGCCCTTGTCGTCGTACATCTCCCAGAACGTGGTCGCGCCGGCGTCGACCTGCTTGCCCCAATAGTCGCCGATCGTTTCGACGAGCGCGTCGTAGCGCCGCTCCTGCACGAGGGCCTCGAGCAGGAAGAACATGAAGAACGGGCTGCCCGCGCGGACGAACCCCTCCGGCGGGTCGTGCACGATCCGCCGGCAGCGCTGGGCGCGCTCGCCCGTCGCGACGCCGCTGATGTACGCGGCCGTCTGCGTCTGCTGGCTGAAGATCGGCGACGGCGCGCCGCCGGCGCGCAGGCAATCGAGGTACGCCCCCTTCTGCTCTGACCACAGGTGACGGTTGACCGCGTCGGCCAGCCCGCGCGCGGCGGCATCCCAGTCGCCGGCGCGAGCGTCATCGCCGAGGTCGCGCGCGAGTTGCGCGCATTGCCGCAGCCCCAGCGACGCCAGGCAGTTCACGTGCGTGACGATGCCGTCGGCCGGCGTGTCCATCGGCGCCCAGTCGAACAAGTTCCAGCCGAACATCGCGAACAGCCCGTCGGGGTTGATCGCCCGCTTCATCCCGTCCACGTTGCGGTCGAGGTAGCCGAGCATCTCGCGGCCGAACGCGCGGTCGCCGGTAAGTTGAAAATGCTCCTGCGCCCAGCGCATCCACAGGAACGTCCAGGTGGGCAACAGGTTCTGCCAGCCGCTGGGCACCTGGCTCTCGACGATCTTCGAGCGCGCCAGGCTTTGCCCCGCCAGGCGCAGGCAGCGGGCGCTGAGGCGCCCGTCGCCGTTGGCCACCAGGTCGACCAGCGCCTCGTTGCGCGCGTCGCCGACCCAGAGCGTCTGCTCGTACGTCGGGCAGTCGGTGTAGGTGTCCTCCGAGCAGCAGCGCACGCTGTGGACGCCCACCTGCCAAATCCGCGTCAGCTTCGCGTCCGAGCACTCGAACGCCCCGTGGCCCGCCTGCGGGTAGGTGCTGTTCAGCACGCGCACCGACCGCACGCGGATCGGGCGGGAGAAGTTGCGGAACGTGACCCACGAATACCTGAGCCCGCGGCGGACGAACGTCTTGTAGCGTTGCGGCCCCTCGCGGCAGACGTAGCGGAACGAGTTGTTCATCGACTCGTTCAGGTTGAACCGCCCGTCGCGCTGGATGAACTCGAAGTTGTGCACGTCCACGATCGCGCCGGCGGGCGCGTCCAGCTCGATCTCGTGGAAGCCAACCAGCTCGCGCCCGAAATCGAGCAGCAGGCGGACGCCGGCGCCGTCGTGCGCGGGGTGGACGGTCGTCCAGGACGCGTTGTCCGCGAGCAGCGCCGACGCCTCCTCAATGCGCGCGGCGACCGACGGCTCGGGACGATCGGAAACGCACGTGGCGTAGACGTCGCGGGTGGCGACCATGTCGCGCCGCAGCGGCCGGGCGAACGGCTCGGCAAGGTCCTGCGCGGAGATCGCGCCGCTGGCCCAGATCTGCTGGAAGCGGTCGGCCGTGGCGACCGGCTCGATCCGCTCGGCCCGAACGACGATCTCGTCGAACCCGTGGCGCTTCGGCTCCCCCGCGAAGGGCCCGAGCGCGAGCCAGCCGTGGCTTGGGCTCGCAGGGGCCAGCCGCTCCGCGGGAACGCTCGGGCCAGACGCCCCCCAAGCCGCGTGTGGGATCCCGTCCGCGGTTCGCCCGCCCGCGCCGTCCGGCGACGCCGCGAACGTCACCGGATGCTCCGTCCAGACGTTTAGGTTCGCCCAGAAGTGATGTTCGCTCTCGGGCAGGCGGACCATCAGCAGGTTGGCGCCCTTCTTCAGCGTCGCGTGCGCGACGCCGGTGTCGGTGTGATGCTGCGACTTGTCGTCGAACTTCAGCGGCTCGCCATTGAGCTTCCACGGCAGGAACGGCCGGGTGTGCGGCTGGTGCAGCTCAATCTTTTGCTCGCCGTCGCTGTGGACGAACGCCGCCAGCAGCATCCGCGCCAGGATGTGGTTCATCGACTTGTCGGCGGCGTTGATCAGCTCGCGCGGGTTGAGGGCGAACGTGTAGTCCGCCGGGCGGACAACGTCGGTGGCGCGCACGCTCGATGGCTCCGACGCCTCCAACGACAGGAACGGGATCCCGCGCGCCTCGAAGGTTTCATGCGGCGGCTCGCCCGCCGCGCGCAGCACGCGGGCCGCCCGCCACGTTGCTTCGTCGAACGTTGCCGACGACCAATCCTGCGGCAGCCCCGGCGCGACGCGCGCGTCGAACTGCTCCTCCCACCCCTGCTGGCACGTGATGCGCGGCGCGGGCCAGAGGTAGCCGTCGTGCGCGGTCGCCTTCCAGCGCGCGTCGGTCACCAGCGTCTGCCCCGCCACGTCGACCTGTGCAATCGTGCCTGGCTCGTCGTGCAGGTACTGGAAGGTGCTGATGCCGAAGTGCGTGACGAGCAGGCCGATGACGTTGGTGCCCGCGACGAGCAGGTGGCGGACGTCGTACTCGTCGACGGGCCACGGCGTCGGCCACGATCGCACGGGGCCGTGGCCGACGAACGTGCCGTTGACCCACAGCTCGTAGCGCGAGTCGGCCGTCACTCGCACGATCGCCGCGGAGGCCGGCGGGTCCTTCAGCTCCAACGTCCGCCGAAAGCAGGCGTAGCTGTTCTTCTCGCGCTGCGGTCGATCGAGCCAGATCCACTTCGCGCCGCTGGCAAACATTTCGCCCATCACACTCCTGATACAAGGGCAGCGAGTGTAGCGTGGGCGCTTCGGCGGGCGATTTTCCCGAATCGGCGGCGCTGGAAACGTCGTGGGCGATTAGTAGCGATCGGCGGAGACCGCGGCCGCCAGGCAACTGGCGTGCTCGTCGTCCCCGCCCGCGCAGTCGTCAGGCGCGGGTTGCGGCTCGTCGGCGAGCACCGGATGGAACCCGCCGCGGGTCACGTCCGGCATGCCGCTGGCGGCGAGGCGGCGCTCGTACTGCTCCTGGATCAGGCGATCCTGGTAACCCGTGTCGCCGGTGACGTGCGCGAGCTGGCAGCGGAGGTTGAACCAAAGGTCGGTCCCCTCGCGGGCGTTGACCCCGATGGCCCACTGGAGCGTCCCGGCAGCGAGGAGCAGGGCGAAGAATTTAAGGTAAAGGCGCACCGCTTCCTCCGCTGGCCGCCGGCACCATCACCCGTGCCCGGCGGCGCAAATCCTGCAACAACGCTGTGCGGGTCGAACAACTGCCCGTGATTCCCGAGAGCCTTTCCCGAGGCCCGCGGACTGGATTTCGCTTAGTAATGTTCGCCCGCGCCCGTTCCGGACGCCAGATCCAGACTGCGGGAAAAATGGCCGCTGCTTATAACGCGGGTGAAGGGATCAGCCAGACGGGACGCCGCGCCGGGAAACGGCGCGGGCGCAGCCTCCGACCCGCCCCTACAATGCCGGCCGTCTTGAACTGGCACGGAGGGACGCGTGGCGGGCGAAGCGAGGACCACGGGCATCTGGATCGGCCGGCCGGTGGAAAAGGTGTACGGCTACCTGGCGGAGCCGCGGAACTTTCCCGACTGGGCGTCGGGGTTGTGCACGTCGATCGCTCGCGACGCGCGCTGCTCCGGCGAGGAGTGGCTGGCCGAGACGCCTTACGGGCCCATGCGCGTGAGGTTCACCGCAAGCAATCCGCACGGTGTGCTGGACCACCACGTGATTCCCGAGGCCGGACCGGCGATCCGCGTGCCCATGCGGGCGGTCGCGCACGCGGGCGGGACGTTGGTCACGCTCACCCTGCTCCGCCAGCCGGACATGACCGATGCCAAGTTTGACGAGGACGCGCGGTGGGTCGAGCGCGACCTGGCAACGTTGAAGCGCGTGCTCGAGGAACATATTCCGCCAATCGTGCCGCCGACGATGGTGGCGACGAAGGAGTGATCGCGATGCAGCGAAGGGCGTTCCTGAAATCCGCCGCCCTGGCCGCGACGGCAAGCGTTGCCGGCATGCTCGCCTCCGAAGGTGAGTCGGGCGCGGCCGCGGACATCACCGCCGCCACGGCGCCGGCCTCTGCGAGCGGCGGCGGCGGCGGCGGCGCGCCTGCCCAACTCTTTGAGTTTCGCACGTACCACTTCGCCTCGCCGGAGAAGCGGGCGGCGTACGAGGCGTTCGTGGCAGAGGTGGCGGTGCCGGCGTGGAACCGGGCGGGGATCAGGCCCGTCGGCGCCTTCAAACTGCTGGCGGCAGACAACCCGGAAATGAAGCTGCCTGGCGATCCAAACGATCTGTGGGTGTTGCTCCCGCACCCATCGCCCGGGTCTTTGCTGGAACTGGAATCAAAGCTGGCGGCGGACGAGGCGTACCAGTCGGGCGGGCGGGCGATCCTGGCCGCGCCCAAGGCGGACGCAGCGTTCACGCGCTACGAGAGCCTGCTGCTGCGCCCGACGCCCGGCCGACCGACCGTGACCGTCGCCCCGCGCGATCCCCAGAGCGTGTTCGAGGTGCGCACGTACGAGAGCGCGAACGTGGAGCGGCACCTCAACAAGTTGGAGATGTTCGACGCCGGCGAGTTCCCCGCGTTCGACCGCAGCGGCATGACGACGATCTTCTTCGGCGCCGCCGTCGCCGGACCGGACCTGCCGCAGCTCACCTACATGAACCTGCACCGCGATTCGTCTGAAGTAAAGAAGCACTGGGACGCGTTCGGGCAGGACGCGGCCTGGAAGAAGCTGCGCGGCGAGCCGAAGTACAAGGACAACGTCTCGAAGATCACCAAGCGCTTCTACCGCGCGGCAGCCGGGTCGCAGATCTGAGGTCCCGCGGCGGCGGCGGCGGTGACGGCGGCCGGGTCGTCGGTGGCGGGTTCGGCGTTGGGCAGCGACACGACGACGGTGGTGCCGACGCCGACCTCGCTGTCGATCCGGCACCGCCCGTGCATCGCTTCAACGTGCGATCGGACCAGGAACAGGCCCAGGCCGAGGTGGGCCGCGTCATCACCGGGCCCCGCACCGCTGCCGCCGCTGCCACCGCGGTAGAACGGTTCGAACACGTGCGCCACTTGCTCGGGCGGAATGCCCACGCCGGTGTCGGCGACCGCGATCTTCACGTCGTCCGGCCCGCTGCCGTCACCGTTGCCTTTGCCTTCACCGTCGCCGCCGCCACCGCGGTCGCCACCGCGGTCGCCACCACGGTCGCCGCGCTCGTCGCCACCGGCGGCACGCGTGCCACCGCCGTGTCGCGCGCGGCCGCAGCGGACGGTGATGCTGCCGCCGGGCCGGTTGTACTCCACGGCGTTGCTCAACAGGTTGACCAGGACGCTGCGCAGCCGGTCGTGCTGAGCCACGAGCTCCAGTGCCGGCGGCAGGTCGTGGTGGATGGTGAGTCTCCTCTCGCGCGCCAGCGGCTCGACGAGGCGCGTGCACTCGCGGATGAGCGCGACGACGTCGATCGGCTGCGACGGCGCAGCGGCGGCGGCGCTCGCGCCCGCATGGTCACCGCGGGCGTGCTCCATTAGTGCTTCGACCAGCTTGCGCAGCCGCCGCGCGTCGGCCAGCCCGTTCCGCAGCGCGTCGGTCAGCGCCGCCGCGTCGCGCGGGCGGCGCAGCGCAACCTCCAGCGTCGTCAGCAGCGCGGCTGTCGGCGTTCGCAGCTCGTGGGCGGCGTTGGCCAGGAACTGCTCCCGCTGCGCCAGCACGCCCTGGAGCCGCTGGAGCATCTCGTTGAGCCGCCGGGCGATCGGCTTCAGTTCCGCCGGCATGCGCTCGGCGTCGAGGCGGTGCGACAGGTGGCGCTCATCGATCCCGGCGATGACCTCGGCCGTCTCGCGCAGCGGGCGCAGCGCCGCCCTCGAGAGCCGCAGCGCCAGCAGCGCCGCCGTCAACCCGCAGGTGACGCTGACCGCCAGCAGCATGCCGCCGACGTACCCCAGCAGGCGGTCAAAGCTGCCCGCCGGGCGGCTATAGGTGATGGCGTACTGCACGCGCCGGCCGTCACGGCTGAGGAACATCCGCATCTCGATCGTGCGCACGCGCGCGCCGGTGGTGGGATCGACCTCGAAGGCAGCTCGTGTCAGCGTCGGGCGCAGCGTCCCGCGCTGCCCGCCGGACCGGGCGACCACGGCGCCGGCGGTGCTTCGAACGGTGTAGTAGTCACCCGCCGGCAGGACCGGCCGGTCCGCGTGCGTGTGCGGCACGTCGTGCGGCGGTGGCGGCGACGCATCGTGCGCGTGGGGCGCGGCGGCCGACGGCGAGGACGACGAAGGTGACACCGCCGCGGTGGCGGAGCCGGCGGTGGTGGAGCCGGCGGCGGTGAAGCCGGTCGGGGCGGCGCCGTCGGCGGTGGCCGTTCCGCCGCCGTGGGCATCGCCCGCGCCCGCCGAGGCGTGCGTGGCCGCCTCCAGCGCCCGCGTCGCCCGGGTGATCAGCGTGTCGTCCAGCAGCGCCAGCAGGCTCGCCCGCGCGGTCCAGAAAGCGGCCGCCTGACCCACCACCAGGATGAGCCACGTCGTGAGGAGGATGGACAGGGTGATGCGCGTGCTCATCGGTTGCCCGGGTGCGCAGGTGGCGAGAAGCGAAGGGGCGGGGCCCGGCCCGCATCTGCGGCGCCGCTGCCGCCAGACAGCCGCCGCTTCACATCTAAAGCGCCGGCGTTACGCGCGGCGCCGTCAGCGCTGCCGCCGTCGCGCCTCGTCCGCTCATCCGCCGCCCGTCGTGGCCGCGGAGATCTCGTACCCCGCGCCGCGGTGGGTGTGGATCAGCTTCCGGTCGTACGGCTTGTCGATCTTGCTGCGCAGGTAGCCGATGTACACGTCCACCACGTTGCTCGACGCCTCGTCGTCCTGCCCGTAGAGGTGGCGCGAGATCTCGGAGCGCGACACCACCTGCCCCTGGCGGGCAGCCAGGTACTGGAGCAGCATGAACTCGCGCACCGTCAGGTGGATGATCTTGCCGGAACGGGCCACCGAGCGTTTGACCAGGTCAATCTCCAGATCGCCAACGCTTACCTTGGTACGCCCGTTGCCGCGCTCGCGGCGGATCAGCGCGCGCAGGCGGGCGAGCAGCTCGTCCCACGCGAAGGGCTTCACCAGGTAATCGTCGGCCCCGAGGTCGAGCCCCAGCACGCGGTCGTCCAGCGCGTCGCGGGCGGTGACGCACATGACCGGCGTGGCGTCCCCCTTCTGCCGCATCTCCTTCAGCAGCGTCAGCCCTTCCTTGCCCGGCAGGATCAGGTCGAGCACCAGGGCCGCATATTGATTGCCCGCCAGGAGCTTCTCCGCCTCCAGGCCGTCGGGGGCAAGGTCAACGCGGTAACCCTCCTCGCGGAGCCCTTCGGCCATCGACTTGCCGAGCGACGGGTGGTCCTCGGCGATCAGGACGCGAACGCCAGAATTGCTCTGCCCTGCCATGGTCGGCCGACCCTCACGCGCTCGGTCGTCCCCCGACGCTCCCGCAGGTGCACAATGTACTCGACGCGAACGCCCCGGGAACGTCGCGAACGGCGGCATGGCTTCAAAGAAAATTCACGGCGAGCAGGATGCGCGCCGCTCAAGAGCGCGACGGTTGGCGCGCCTTCGCGACCAGCGCGTCACCCGGGCGCTGCTCGCCGCGGGCGGCGGGGCTTGGGCTGGGGCTTGCGGGCATCGGGGTTATCCTCGAAGAGCATGGCCGGCGTCCCCTCGCCGCCCAGCTCGCGCGCGAGCTGCTCCAGCAGTTCGGCGAGCTGCCGCCGGCCGGGCGCGGGCATGGCAGAGACGGCGTCGATGATCCGGTCCTGCGCCGCCTCTGGCGCCTTGCGGAGCAGCACCTTGGCCGCGGGCGTGAGCGACAGCTCGACGCGCCGCCCGTCGTCCGCCGCGCGCGTCCGCGCCAGCAGCCCGCGCGATTCCAGCTTTTGCACGACAACCGAGACGGAGCTCTGGTGGGTGAGGGTCCGCTCCGCCAGCTCCCCCACCGACAGCGGCCCGCCGGCCGACCGGAGCTTCGCCAGGACGAAGAGCTGCGCCGCGCTGATGCCCACGTCGCGCTCGGCGGCGCGGGAGCTGACGCGAAGCTCCTGGACGATCCGGCGGATCGAATCCAGCACGCTCCGCGCGTCCTCTTGGCCCGCCGCCGCCGCTGCCGCTGCCGCCGCCGCTGCCGCCGCGGCTGCGGCTGCGGCGCCCGACGCGGGGGATGCTGACCTTCCCTGCTTCACGCGTAGCGAATCTAGTCAACGCAGCAGCATCGGACAACCCGCGCGCGAGCGTCGCGATCGGGCGAGCGCCGTGACAGGAGAAAAAAGAACCGCGGGACTCTGGTCCCGCGGCTACTGGTCACTTGTGATGTCGTTCACGCCGCCGCGCGGGGTGATCGCCGGCGCTTACCGGCGGTCGCCGAGGATGCGCAGGATCGCCAGGAACAGGTTGATGAACGCGATGTACAGCACCAGCGATCCCATGATCGCATAGCGGTGCGCCATCCGGGCGTCGCCCTGGTACTGCAGCGCGATCTGCCGGAGGTTCTGCGTCTCGTAGGCGGTGATGCCGATGAACAGGATCAGGATCGCGTAGGTGATCACCCACGACAGCGCGTTGCTCGCCAGCCACATGTTCACCGCCGACGCGATGAAGAAGCCGAACACCAGCATGATCATGATCGAGCCGATGCGGCTCAGGTCGCGTTTGGTGACGAACCCGTAGACGCTCATTGCGCCGAAGGTTCCGCCGGTCAGCACGAACGCCGCGAACAGCGTGCGCGCGGGGTAGATGAGGTAAATGCCGGAGATCAGCGCGCCAATGATGGCGGCGTAGACGAGGAACAGCGCCGTCGCCACGCCGACCGACAGCCGCCCCGCCTGCGACTGCGCGTACCAGGCGATGCCGAACGCCGCCAGCCCGATCATCAGGTACCCGCCGCGGCTGGCGTAGATGACGTTGACCAGCGGACTATGGGCCACGTACCACGCCACCACCGCCGTCAGCGCCAGCCCGACGCACATCCAGGCGTAGACGGTGTTGAAGAACTGGCCGACCGTGATCGTGTTCTCACTGGACTCGTACTCCAGCTCCTGCGAACGGTAGCTTCCGAAAGAATTGGGCACCTGCGACATCGATTGGCTCCTTGGTTCGTGAACGGACCGAAGATCATAGCACCACCGGGCGCGGCTGGCACCACCCGTGGGCGCGCGATTGCTCATCGAAGCTATCGGCCATACGGCGGTCGACCGATGAGCCGGCGGGAAGACTCTGCCGTCCCGCCGGGCCCGCGCGGCGCCCGCGCGAGCGCTGGCCGCCAGGGCCACGGGGGCTCCGTGCTGGTTTTCCCGCGCTCCCGCGCGGGCGGGGTCACCGCTAAATAGCTACATGGAAGCCGCCCCCTCAGGGATGATCCAGCCTTTCCTCCTGCCGCCAGTGCTTCACAACGCGCAGGGCCAGGTGCGGCGGGCGGGGTTCGAGCTGGAGTACGCCGGCGTCGGAATCGAAGAGTCCGCCGCGATCGTCCGCGACGTCTTCGGCGGGCGCGAAAGTCGGCTGAGCACGTTCCAGCGCGAGGTCGAAACCGACCTGGGCACCTTCTGCGTCGAGATCGACACTGCCCTGCTCAAGGACAAGAAGTACGAAACCCCGCTCCGCGCCCTCGGCCTAGAGCCGCAGCGCATGGACCTCCAATGGCTGGAGACCGCGCTGCTGGGAACGTTCTCGACGCTGGTCCCGATCGAGGTCGGCAGCCCGCCGATCCAAATCACCGACCTCGCCCCGCTGGACGAGCTCCGCCGCCGGCTGCACGAGGCGCGCGCCCGCGGGACGCGCGCGTCGGTTCTCTACGCCTTTGGGATGCACATCAACCCGGAGATCCCCAGCGACGATCCCGGCCTGCTGCGCGATTACCTGCGGGCGTTCCTGCTGCTCTACCCGTGGATCAAGGAGCGGGCCGAGGTGGACATCACCCGGCGGATCACGCCGTACGTCAACCCGTTCCCCGACGAGTACGCGCGGCTGGTGCTGTCGCCGGATTACCCCGCATCGCGCGAGCGGCTGATCGACGATTACCTGGCGCACAACCCGACGCGCAACCGCGCGCTGGACATGCTGCCGGTCCTGGCGCACCTGGACGCGGCGCGCGTGATCGGCCAGGTGGAGGACAAGCACCTGGTCAAGCCGCGGCCGGCGTTCCACTACCGCCTGCCCAACTGCATGATCGACGAGCCGGGCTGGCTGCTGGCCGACGAGTGGAATTTGTGGGTGACCGTCGAGCGCCTGGCGCACGACGCGGAGCTGCTGGCGGAGATGTCGCGCGACTACCTGCGCGCCGAGCAGCGGTCGTTCAAGCCGTTCACGAACAAATGGCCAGCCGTGCTTGAGACTTACGTGAGAGCCTCATGAGCGCGCGGCCGGGCGAGCGACCGGTGATCGGCGTGACCGGCCCGGACCGCGGGGGCGGGGCCGCTTGGGCGTTCGCGCGCCTGGGCGTCTGGATGGCCGGCGGCAGCGCCGTCCGCATCACGCCGTCGCGCCCGCGCGACATCGCCGGACTGGACGGGCTGATCGTCGGCGGCGGCGCAGACGTCGACCCGAAGCTTTACGGCCAGGAGCTGCTTCACATCACCGAGAAGAAGCACCCCGGCCAGCCGCTGTCGCGCTGGATGGTCGGGCTGGTCCTGTTCCCGCTGACGTGGCTGATCCGCAAGCTCGCCGCCAGCTACGCCTCGCCCCACGCCGGCCGCGACCCGCTGCGCGACGCGCTGGAGATCCGCCTGATCCACGCAGCGGTGCTGCGGCAGCTCCCGATCCTCGGCATCTGCCGCGGCGCGCAACTGCTCAACGTCCACTTCGGCGGCTCGCTCTACCAGGACCTCAAGGGTTTCTACATCGAGGACCCGGAGGTGCGCACGATCCTGCCGCGCAAGCACATCGACGTGCCGCCGGACACGCGCCTGTGCGCCGCGCTCGGCCGGCGGCCCGGGCGGGTCAACGCGCTGCACCGCCAGGCGATCCACCAGCTCGGGCGCGGGATGCGCGTCGCGGCGCGCGACCGCAACGGGATCGTGCAGGCGATCGAGCACGAGACGCTGCCGTTCGTCGTCGGCGTGCAGTGGCACCCGGAGTACCTCCCGCAGATCCCGCAGCAGCGCGCGCTCTTCGCCGCGCTGGTCCGCCACGCGGCCCAAGCCACGGCGGTGGCGCCGCGCGCCGTGCCGCCGGCGCGCTCTGTGGCGGCGGCGTGCGCGGCGTCAGTGATCCTCCTGATCGCGTGCGCCGAGATAGCCATCCCGTCCGAACGTGAACCCGCAGCGCAAGCCGCCTCCGCCCTTCAAGCCGCGCCAAGCCAGTGACCCAACAATGAACACCCTCATCAACGTCTCCAACCGCCTGCCCGTGACCGTCGGCGACGACGGCACCATCAAGAAATCCTCCGGCGGTCTCGTGGCCGCGCTGGAGGGGCTCCCGGCCGAGCAGTACCAGCTCAAGTGGATCGGCTGGCCCGGCGGGAACATACCGGAAGCGCGCCAGGCGGAGGTGGAGCGCCAGCTCGCCGACACCCTCGGCGCCGCCCCGGTCTTCATCAGCTCCGACGAGGAGCACGGGTTCTACGAGGGGTTCAGCAACTCCAGCGTCTGGCCGCTCCTGCACTACATGACCAACCACTTCCGCCACGAGCCCGAGTGGTGGGACGATTACCAGACGGTCAACCGCCGCTTCGCCGACAAAGTGCTCAGCGTCGCGCGCGACGGCGACCTGGTCTGGGTGCACGATTACCAGCTCATGTTGCTGCCGGCGATGCTGAAGGAATCGATGCCGTCGCTGCGCGTCGGCTTCTTCCTGCACACGCCGTTCCCGTCGTACGAGGTGATCCGCTGTCACCCGCAGCGCGACGAGCTGGTCGCCGGCATGCTCGGGGCGGACCAGGTGGGCTTCCACACCTTCAGCTACATGCGGCACTTCCGCAGCAGCGTGCTGCGGCTGCTGGGGACCGATTCGGAAATCACCCGCATCCGCCGCAACGGGCACACCACCTACCTCGGCGTCTACCCCATCGGCATCAACGCGCGCAAGTTCGAGCAGGAGCTGTCGCGGCCGGAACTGGCGGAGCAGGTGGAGACCTTCCGCCGCACCTTCGAGAGCAAGCGGATCGTGCTGTCGGTGGAGCGGCTGGACTACACCAAGGGGATCCTCCGCCGGCTCGACGCGATCGACTTGTTCCTCTCCGAGCGCCCGCCGGAGGAGCGCGACCGCATCAAGTTCATCTTCGTGTCGGTGCCGTCGCGCGAGGGGGTGGACGAGTACCGCGAGCTGCGCGAGGAAATCGAGTACCGCATCGGGCGGATCAACGGCGAGTACACCACGCTGCACAACGCGCCGGTCCACTTCATCCACGGGTCGGTCAACTTCACCGAGCTGGCGGCGCTGTACGCGATGGCCGACGCCTGCGTCGTCACGCCGCTGATCGACGGGATGAACCTGGTGGCCAAGGAGTACGTCGCGGCGCAGCGCGACGGCGGCGGCGTGCTGGTGCTGAGCGAGTTCGCCGGCGCCGCCGAGGAGATGCTCGGGGCGATCGTGGTCAACCCGTACGACACCCGCGCCGTCGCCGACGCGATCGTTGAGGCGCTGGACCTGCCGCCGGAGGACCGGCTGGCGCGGATGCAGCCGATGCGGCAGCGGGTGATGGAGTACGACGCCGTCGCCTGGGCCAAGTCGTTCATTGACGACCTGACCGCCCGCGACACCGCCCCGGACGCCAAGGCCCACGCCGACGAGGCGAAGCGCAGGCTCGCCGGCGCGCTGCGCGAGAAGCAGAAGGTCGCGCTGATGCTCGATTACGACGGGACGCTGCGCGAGATCGAGCAGGCGCCCGGCGCCGCCCGCCCCAACGCGGCGGTGCACCACGTGCTGGGGCAACTGCGCGACGCGATCGACCGCGGGGCGAACCTGGACGCCACGATCATCAGCGGTCGATCGCCCGGCGACCTGGAGTCGTTCCTGGGCGACTACCCGTTCGGCCTGGTCGCCGAGCACGGCGCGACGCTCCGCCGGGCCGGGCAGCGCGAGTGGGAGCAGCTCGACCGCAACATCAACTACGACTGGATCGACGAGCTGCTCAAGTTGCTGCGCGTGTACGAGGCTTCCACGCCCGGGAGCTTCATCGAGAAGAAGCGGACGTCGCTGGTCTGGCACTACCGCCGGGCCGACCCGGAGTTCGGCGCGTGGAAGGCCAAGCAACTGTTCGAGGAGCTGGGCGCGATGACCGCGAACGATCCGCTCCAAGTCCGCCACGGGCGAAAGATCGTTGAGATCACCGCCAGCGGCATCAACAAGGGCGCGGCGGTGCTGCGGCTGCTGGAGGAGAAGACGTACGACCTGATCCTCGCCGCCGGCGACGACCAGACCGACGAGCACATGTTCCGCCTGGACCTGCGAAACCTGATCACGATCAAGGTCGCCGACGGCGACACGCACGCGACCTACCGCGTCCCCACCCCCAACGCCTTCCGCCGCCTGCTGAGCGACGCGCTGGCGACTTGAGGCGACGACAATGCCGGCGCCGCCCGCCCGTCGCCGCCCGCCCGTCGCCGCGCGGCGGGCGGAAGGTTCTTCTGCTCGTGCGGCTGCGGTCCGCATGGTGGCCGCCGGCCAGCGCCGTGGGCGCGTGTGGCACCGGGTGACGAAGCAATGTCATCCCGAGCGAATTGGCGAAGGATCTCCGGTCGCGCGGGCGCCATCCACTTGCCCGAGATCCCTCGCGACCACGGTTGGGGACGACACGGGAACTCGCTCCGTCGAGCGAGATGGCAGCTCGCCCGCAAAAAAGACCGGGCGGCCGCGAGGGCGACCGCCCGGGGTCCCACACCGCATTCTTCCCTGCCCTTGCCGGCCGGGGTGCGGATGCCTTGTCGTCACGGCGGCTCAGCGCGTGGTGGCCATGATGGTCGGCGGCTCGGGCAGGGCGAGCACCTGGCCGACCTTCAGCTTGTGCGGGTCGACCCCGATCGACTGCTTGTTCGACTCGTACAGGCGATCGGCCAAAGTCGACTTGCCGTACAGCTTGATGGAGATCTTGTGCAGGCTGTCGCCGCTCTGCACGCGGTACTGCTTGGTCGGATCGACCGGCCCGGCGGTAGCGGTGGCGGCGGTCGCGCGTGTTGGCTGAGTCGTGGCCGAGCCCGCGCCGGGGTCGGTGGGACCGATGCGATGGGCGGCGCTTTCCGGCTCCGCCGGGCGGACGTCCGCCAGCGCCGGCAGGTTGATCGTCGTGCCGACCTTCAGCCGGTTCGGGTCCACGTTCGGGTTGGCGCGCACGATCGACGGCCAGTGGTTGGCGTTGCCGTAGGCGGCGGCGGAGATCGACGACAGCGTCTCGTTGCGCTGCACGACGTGGGTCCGGGCCGGCGCGGGGGTCGGCGAGGCGGAGGAGAGCCGCGCTTCGGCAGCGGCCTGCCCGACGGTCGCGGTGGGATTGGATCCTCCGTCACCCCCGGGCGAACCGCCCGACGCGATCCCGGTCGGCGCAGGAGCGGCTGGCGGCTCGGCGGCGGGCGCGGGGTCGGCCGGCTTCGGCTGCGGCTCGGACGCCCCACCCTGCGGTGCGGCGGCGACGGCTTCCGGGGCGCTCGAGCCCCCCGTCACCTCGGCCGGCGCCTTCGACGCCGCGTCAGCCGATGGCGCGGCGGGCGTAGCGGTGGCGACGGCTTCGGCAGGCGTCGCGTTGCCGGCGGCGACCGGCGTGTTCGCCTGCATCATCGGGGGCTCGTTGAGCAGCTTGCTCCAGTCCAGATCTTTCGATGCGCTCGCCTGCGGCGCCGGTGAGGCCGACGGCGCGGGCGTGGCGGGAGCGGGCGCGGGAGCGGGAGCGGGAGCGGCGGGCGCCGCCGAAGCGCCGGCGTTGTTCCCGCTGGCCGAGCGCGTCAGCGTGTCCATGACGAGCTGTGCGTCGTTGCCTGCCGGCGGGGTGAACGTGGCGGGCGGAGCGCTCGGCGGCGCGACCGGCCGCGCCGCGGGCGGCGGCGGCGTCACCGGCTCCAGCGAAACGCCGCTGGAAGACCGAGACGCGTCGCGCTTCGCATCTCCCTGGGGGTCGCCCTTCGCCTTGGCGGGCGCGGGCTTGCTGTTGACGGCGGACGAGACCTGATCCGGCGCCGACTTGCCCCCCCCGGGCACCACCAGGACGTAAGCGATCAGCACCGCCAGCAGCACGCCGCCGATGGCAAAGCCAAGCTTCACGTCATTGCGCATATGGGCATCCTTTCCCATTCGAATTGATCAGTCCCGGGCACGTTTCCCCTGACCGAGCGACTTCTCCGCCCGCAGGATCCGCGCGCCCAGCACTGCTTTCACTCACGCCCGCTGTAGTTGCCCGACGGGCGCTGGCGCCTTCCCGCGCGCGGCGTCCGTCGCCTCTTGTTCGCGGCCCAACAGCAGGATCGGCGAAGCGATGGCGATGGACGAATACGTTCCGACCAATATGCCAAGCAAGAGGGCGTAAGTAAAGCCGTGGATGCCCGGCCCGCCCCACACGTACATCACCAGGATCGTCAGGATCGTGGTGCCGCCGGTGAGCAGCGTGCGCGACAGGGTCTGGTTGATCGAATCGTTGATGACCCGCCGGTTGGCCACGCCGAACTTCCCGCGGTTCTCGCGGATGCGGTCGAAGATCACGACCGTGTCGTTCATCGAGTAGCCCATCACCGTCAGGATCGCGGCCACCATCGTGAGGTTGATGCGGAACGGCTCGATGAGCAGCGCGCGCCCGATGCCCCAGTCGGACAGGAAGTGGGCGATGCCGACGGCGGCGATGACGAACAGCGTGTCGTGCGCCAGCGCGACCACCGTGGCCGTGCCGTACTTCAGGTTGCCGAAGCGCAGCCAGATGTAAGCCATGATGCCCAGGATCGAGAGGATCAGCGCGATGGTCGCCTCGCGCTGGGTCTCGCTGGCGACCTGGGCGTCAAAGTTGACGACCTTCTGGAGCGACGCCTCGCCGGCGACGCCCTCGTTCACCAGGCGCCAGACCGGTTGGGCGAGCTCCTGCGCCCACTTGGCGGGATCCTTCTCGAACGGGAAGGCTGGATCGGAGACGAGCACGACGGCGCTGGCGACCGCGTCGGTCGGCTTGGCGCCCTCGGGCGCGAGCACGGTGAACTCGCGGTAAGGCTGCATCGCCTGCCCGGCCTGCGGCTGGATCCGCGCCCGCTCGAAGCGCTCGCGGATCTGCGTCGGCGACAGCGGCGGCTGGATGTCGTTGAGCACGACCGCCACCCCGCCGAGGTGCTGCGCCAGCTCCTGCGGCTGCGGCGCGACCGGTGCGCCGGGGAACGCCTGGTTCTCCGACGTCACCGGGAACACCTGCTTATCCACCGCCTGCTCGTAGCCGGCGTTGGCGGCGACGAAGCGGCTGGGCAGGTCCAGCTTCAGCCGGTTGCCCATCGACGCCAGCACCGCCTTCTTCACCGCCACCGCGTCCTTGTTGGGCGTCACGACCTCGTACGAGCGGTCATCGGTGCCGACCGAGACCACGCTGGGCGCGGGCAGCGCGTCGGGGCTGGCGCGCTCGGCGTTCTCCATGACCTTGCGCACCTCCTCGATGCGCATCGGCTCGACCAGCTCGAACTGCACGCTGGTGCCGCTGGCGAACTCGATGTCCATCATCTTGCCCTGCGCCAGCTTCCAGCCGAAGGCGACCAGCCCGATGAGGATGAAGCCGATGCTGAAGGCGTAGAACGCCCACGCCTTGCCCATCCAGTCGATGTTCGGGCGGAGCATGCGGTCCCAGTTGGGGTACGTCAGCGGCAGGCTGCCGAGCTGCGTGACCCCGAACTTGTCGATCAGCACGCCGAAGATCGTCTTGGTGACGTAGAGCGACGTGAACAGGCTGGCGCAGATGCCCAACAGCAGCGTCAGGCCGAACCCCTTCACTTCCTCCGAGCCGAACATGTAGAGGGCAAAGGCGGTGATGCCGGTGGTGACGTTGCCGTCGAGGATGGCGCTCCAGGCGCGGTCGTAAGCGTTGCGCAGCGCCATGCGGAGCGAGAGCCCGCGCTGCTGCTCCTCGCGCAGGCGCTCGAAGATCAGCACGTTGGCGTCGACCGCCATGCCGATGGTCAGCACGATCCCGGCCACGCCGGCGAGCGTGAAGGTGGCGTTGAGCCCGGCCATGAAGCCGAGGATCAGCACCATGTTCAGCAGCACCGCGACAAAGGCGACCACCCCGCTGAGGTAGTAGTAGCCGATGAGGAAGACGCCGACGACGACCAAGCCGAACGCGCAGGCGATCAGCCCCGCGCGGAGGTTGTCCTTGCCGATCTGCGGGCCGACCGTGCGCTCGCTGATTGGCTCGTCGGTCAGCTTGGCCGGCAGGCTGCCGGCGCCGAGCATGCTGACCAGGTAGCTCTGTTCCTTCTCGCTGAACCCCCCGCCGCCGCGGTTGCCCTCGATGTACCCGGCGCCGCCGCGGATGGCGACGTTGATGTTCGGGGCGCTGATCATGCGGTCGTCCAGCACGATCCCCAGCCGCTGGTTGACGTTGGCGCCGGTCAGGTCGCCGAAGTACTTGGCGCCCTGCGGGTCGAACAGGAAGTTGACGATGCGGGCGCCGCTGTTCTGATCGTTGTCCGGTCGCGCGCTCGCCAGCGCCCAACTGGCGCGGCCGGGCTGGTTGAACATCGCCTTGTCCGGCGTGGTGTACGCCAGCACGTAGTGCCGGCCGTTGTACGCAATGGTTGAGCCGGTGAACTCCTCGGGCTGGTCGGCGGCGTACCAGCGCATCGTGTCGCCCGCCTGCACCACCGGCCCGCGCTTCAGCAGGCGGTCGATCATCTCGCGCACCGCGGGCGGCGGGTTGGCCGGGTCGTACTCCGCCAGAATGTGGAACTCCAGCACGCCCGAGCCGCGCAGCAGCCGCTTCAGGTCGTTGGCGTCATCCAGCGAACCCTTGACCGCCTGGTAATCCACGTTCGCGCGCGCGAAGCCGTCCAGCGCCGCCAGCCGCGGCGGGAAGCCGGCGTACTTCTGCTTCAGCTCCTCCAACCGCTTCTGCCCGTCCGGCCCGCTCAAGCTCTGCTCCAGCGCCTGGGCGGAAACGTTGGTCTCCTCGATCTGACCCTTGAGCTGGTCGTACTGGAGTTCCTTCTCCGCCTGCACGGCGGCGTTCTTCTGCTCGCGGGCGGCCTTGAGCTGGTCCCACGTGGAAACCAGCGCGCCGAACAGCTTGCCGCGCGCCTCGCTGCCCATGGCGAGCTGGTTGAGCCGGTCGCGGCGGGCATCGGCGCCGAGCGTCTCGACGGCGCGCAGGACCTCGCCGGTGCGGACGTTGGTCGATTCCAGCTTCGCCTGCGCCTCGGCGAAGGCGGCGCGGCGCTTACCGGACTCGCCCGACGCGGCCGTCAGCGGCATCTGGATCTCAAGCCGCGTGCTCCCCTGCGGCCGCCAGATCAGGTTGCGCACGCCGTCGGGGTCCACGCGCTTCTTCAGCGCCCCCATGACCTCCTCGGCCAGCGTGCCGCGCGTGGCGACGCCGCCCTCGGGGGCCTTGATCTCGTACAGCAGGCTGGTCCCCCCGACCATGTCGATGCCCGGCTTCAGCGCCGGGCGGAACCGGCCGGCGAGCGCGCCGGGGAAGATGCACCACAGCGCCCCGAGCACCACGAGCGCGATCAGGAAGAAACGGTTGGCGTAATTCGTTGGCATGGAACGTCTCGGTCAGTGATCTTCTGTCGTTGTCTTCGTCGGCGGCGTCGTCGCCAGCGGCGCGTCGCCACCAGCGGTTTTGCGGTCGGGCGGCGCGCCCTTCAGCGGCGCGCCTGCACGAATCGGTCGGCATTCACGGGCGATGGCGAATCGCCCGGATCCTCACGCGCGGCGCGCGGGCTACTTCGCTTCCACCTTGTCGTCGGTCACGACGCGGTGGATGGCGCTGCGCGAGTACCAGATCTTGGTGTTCGAGGTCTCGTCCACCTTCAGCAGCACGCGGTCGTCGCGCACGTCCACGACGCGCCCGAACTCCCCGCCGATGGTCTGCACCTCGTCCCCCTTCTTCATCTTGGCCAGCATCTCGTTCTTCTTCTGGTCCCGCCCCTTCTGGTTGCGGAACATGAAGACGTACATGACCAGCACCAGCAGGATGATGGGGACGAAGTTGAGCCAGCCGGGCGGGTCGACGGTGCCGCTGGCGGGGGCGGCCGCCGGGGCGGTGCCCGCCTGGGCGACGATCTGAATGTCCTTCAAGCGTTCTCCTCAGCTATCGGTTCGGCGGCGTCGGCCGCGGACGCGGCGACCGCCGGGTTGGTCGGCCCCAAGTGGCACCTCGGATCGGTCCGGCGAAAGTCCGCAAACGTCCCTTCAGCAATCGCCCGGCGGAGGTCGCTCATCAGCCGTTGGTAGAACCGGATATTATGCACGGAAGCCAAAATGGGTCCAAGCATCTCGCCGGCGAAAAAAAAGTGCCGGATCGCCCCGCGCGCAAACGTGCGGCACGCGTAACAGTCGCAGCCCGCTTCGATCGGGCCGTCGTCACGGGCGTACTTGCTGTTGCGCAGGCGGATCGCCCCGTCGCGGGTGAAGGCGTAGGCGTTGCGCCCGTTGCGCGTGGGCATCACGCAGTCGAACATGTCGATCCCGTTGGCGACGCCGGCGACGATGTCGCGCGGGAAGCCGACGCCCATGAGATAACGCGGCTTATCGGACGGCAGCATTGGCGCGGTGCAGCTCAGCACCCGGATCATCGCCTCGAACCCCTCGCCCACCGCCAGCCCGCCGACCGCGTAGCCGGGGAAGTCCATGGCGATCAGTTCGCGGGCGCAGGACTGGCGGAGCGCCTCGTCGGTGCCGCCCTGCACGATGCCGAACAGCGACTGCTCCGCCGGGCGCGCGTGTGACTCGACGCACTTGGCCGCCCACCGAAGCGTCCGCTCGACCGCCTGCCGCTGGTACGCCGCCGGCTTGTTCGGGTCCGGGCACTCGTCGAAGGCCATGATGATGTCGGCCCCGAGGTCGTTCTGAATCTCCATGCTCCGCTCGGGCGTGAGTTGCACCACCGAGCCGTCGATGTGGCTCTTGAAGGTGACGCCGTCGTCGCCAATGCGGTTGATGTCCGCCAGCGAGAAGACCTGGAACCCGCCGGAGTCGGTCAGGATCGGACCCGGCCAGGCCATGAAGCGGTGCAGGTCGCCCAAGTCGCGCACGACCTTCTCCCCAGGGCGGAGCATCAGGTGATACGTGTTGGCCAGGATGCACTGCGACCCGGTGGCAGCGACGTGGTCCGGCAGGAGGCCCTTGATCGTCCCCTGCGTCCCGACCGGCATGAACGCCGGCGTGTCGAACGCCCCGTGCCGCGTGGTCAACCGCCCCAGCCGCGCGTGGGAGGACGGGTCAGATCGGATCAGCTCGTATCTCAGCGGTCGGTCGGTCATGTCGGAGTCCGTTAATGGAGCAACACGAATGGACAGGCCGCGAAGGAAGCGGGAATGAGGGAAGGCAGAGGCAGATTGGCTTCGTTCCCTGCCTGCCCCGCCCTTGTTCTCATTCGTGAACATTCGTGAAGATTCGTGGACATTCCTGAACGTTCGCGCCCATTCGCCTTCCTCTCCGAACATTCCCGAAGCTTCCCGTCCATTGGCGTGCCAATTGGTCACCAGTTGATCTTGAACACGCTACCGGCCTCGTTGTCGAAGAGGCGGGTGAAGCGCGCCGGCTCCTGCTCGATCATTACGATTTCCGGCGGGGTGACGTTCTGTTCGGGGGCGGCGGGGTCCTGCCGGGCGACAACGAGGTACTGCGCGCCGCTGTGCCGCAGCCGGCGGAGCCACTCGTCGCGGTCGGGGTTCTCGCGCAGCAGCGCCACGACGTTGGTCACGATCGCCTCCCCGGTGATCTGCCGCGGGATCGCCGGCATGCCGCTGAAGTCCTCCAGGCCGGCGCGGGTCGGGGCGTGAACGACCGCGTGGTCCAGCGCGAAACCCTGGAGCGGGTAGGTGAAGAACGTGTTGGCGTACGCCACCGTCGCGCCGCGCGGCAGCTCGTTGCGGACGTGGCCCCAGACGTCGGCGATCGGGCCGTACTGCAATCGCCAGGCAACCAGCGCGTCCTCCTTCGGGACGCGGACGTAGTCGTACATCATGATGAGCATTGCCATCGACGCGGCGGTGGCGGCGGCGATCGGGACGCCCACGCGGACCAGCGCCACCCGCCGCAGCACGTACGCCAGCAAGCAGAGCGCTGCCCCCGCGGCGCCGACGCCGGCGAAGGTGGCCGCCTTCTGCGGGATGAACGCCGTCATCGCCGCCAGCAGCATCGCCAGCGCCCCGGCCACCACCTGCGCCGTCCAGGGCATCGGCACCAAGCCGATCGCGCCGGCGGCGAACAGCAGCGCGATCGACGGGTAGGCGAAGCGCATCTCCCCGTACGGCGCCAGCGCGATGAACAGCGCGACGCCGACGACCGGGCCGATCAGGCACGTGCGAACGAGCGGTTCGCGCAGCGCCCGCCTGCCGGCCGCGATCAAACCCGCGCCCCAGCCGAAGGCCGCCACGCCCAGCACCACCGCCGGCATCCCGTAATACCCGCCGGTGAACACTTCCCACACCCCGCGCGGCGTCGAGAGCAGCGCGCTGCGCGTCACGCGCAACATGCCCGGGAAGATCACCTGTCCGGCGATTGAAATCTCTGTCGGGTAAAGCGGGTTGCCGCTCAGCCGCCAGTTCCGCAGGTACCACGGCCCGGCCAGGATCACCGCCCAGGCGGCGATCACCACCACCCGCTTCGGGCGGAGGGCCTCGCGGTTGAGCATCAGCAGCACGAGCGGCAGCGACAGCAGCACCGTGTATTTCGTCGCCAGCAGCAGCCCCAGTGCGATCCCCGCGCGCCACGGGCCGGTGCGCGAGTTCATGCGCGCGGCGGCGAGCGCGTCGATCAGGATGACGAAGAAGGCGGCGACGAACAGGTCGTCCTTGGTGAGCACCGCCTGGCTGACCATCGGCCGCGACAGCACCGCCGCGCCGGCGACCAGCGACGCGACGCCCGCGTCGGCGCCGAGCCGGCGGCAGAGGTTCAGCAGCGCGACGAAGAGCATCACCAGCGGACCGACCGCGACGAAGCGGGCGAGCGTGTCGTTGCCCATCGGGGCGATCAGCCACGCGATGAACGCCGACCCGGCCAGCGGCGAATACGCGTTGGCGGGGTTGTAGTACCACGCCTCGTACAGTCCCAGCCGCCCCGCCTGGAGCCACTGCACGGCCGCGGGGAGGTGATAGGTGATGGCGTCGTTGGACATCACCGGCAGCGGGTGCTGGTGCCAGATCAGCGCCGCCAGGTACGCCAGCGCGAACGCCGACGCGCCCAGCAGCACGACGCCCGATCGCGGCGGGATCGCCAGCAGCACCTTGGGCCGCCGCCCCCACCGCAGCGACCCGGCCAAGCCGATCGCGCCGCTGCACAGCAGCGCCACCGCGCCGATCGTGAGCGGGTGGAGCGCGCTGAGCGCGCCGGGAACGCAGACGGCCGCGTACTGCACGAGGTAGTAGAGCAACAGCGCGTCGCCGGCGGCGTCGAGCCGGTCGTCGGTCAACCGGCGCGCCAGCCGCCACGACGCCCAGAGCGTCAGGAGGTTCAACAGCACCGCGAACAGCAGCCGGAATTCGTCGCCAGACAGCAGGCCCAAGGCAGCGGGTCTCCACGGCCCCCGCCCGCACGCGAAGAAGAGCGCGCCAGCCGGGGCCTGAGCCAACTATAGGGCGAGCGGCGGCGTCCGCAACGAGACAGGAGTGCGAGGGTGCTCGGCCGGGGACGGTCCGAGGCAAGATGCGGCGGCGGGCCGCGAGGCGGCGCCGCGCGCGCCGGGAGCGAACGGCCATCGCCGTCCGCGCGCGTTCGCTGTTCACGCCATTCAGGAGTCGGACGCGCGGGCGCGGCGGCGCGCCGCGCCGCGCTTACCTTCGACCCTTGCTATCCCGGTCGCGCTGCTCGGCCTCTCGACGCGACCGGGCCTCGTCGTCCGCCTTGCGGCGGTCCTCTTCTGCCCGCCGCTGTTGCTCCTGCTGCTGCTTGCGCTCCTCCGCCTCGCGCCGCTGCGCTTCCTGCTGCGCCTTGCGCTCCTCCGCTTCCCGCCGCTGCGACTCCTGCTGCTGCTTGCGCTCTTCCGCCTCGCGGCGCTGCGATTCTTGCTGCTGTTTCCGTTCCTCGGCCTCGCGGCGCTGGTTCTCTTGTTGCTGTTTTCGCTCCTCGGCCTCGCGGCGTTGAGACTCCTGCTGTTGCTTTCGCTCTTCGGCCTCGCGGCGCTGGGATTCCTGTTGCTGCTTGCGTTCCTCCACGTCGCGGCGCTGCTGCTCGCGCTGCTCGGCGGCCTTGCGCTCGTTGTCGCGGCGGTCCTGGTCCTGGCGCGATTGGGCCTCGCGGAGTTCCCGCTCGGCGCGGGCCTTGGCCTCGCGGTCGGCGGTCGCCCGGGTCTCGCGCTCCGCGGCCGCCTTCGAATCACGGTCGGCGGTCGCCTTCGCTTCTCGCTCGGCGGCGGCCCGGGCCTCGCGATCGGCGGTCGCCTTCGCTTCTCGCTCGGCGGTCGCCTTTGCGGCTTGCTCCGCCTGCGACTTCGCTTCGCGCTGGGCCTGCGCTTTCGCGTCCCGATCCGCTTGCGCCTTGGTCTCTCGATCTGCCTGCGCCTTCGCCTCGCGTTGCTCACGCTCGCGCGACTCCCGCGTCTGGCGCTCGCGCGCGTCGCGCTCGGCGGCGTCACGCGTTTCCCTCGCCCGCGCGTCGCGCTCGGCGGTCGAACGGGACTCCTGCTGACGGGCGTCGCGCTCCGCGGCGGAGGCGGCTTGTTGCTGCCGCGCGTCGCGGTCCGTGGCGGCCTTCGTCTCACGATCGCGCGCTTCGCGGAGATCACGTGCGCGCGATTCGGCGGCTTCGCGCTCGCGGGCCTCGCGGGACTGGCGTACTGCGGACTCGCCGGTCTCGCGGCCGCGCGGGTCCGGCGGCACGTTCGGGCTCGTCGCCTGCACCGGGCCCATGGGGCTCACGCCGGGCGTGGGGTTCCTGATGCCGCCGGTGTTGTTCGGATCGCGGACGGCATCGGCGGCGCGAGCCGGCTGCTGCGGGTCCTTCGGCTGCTGCGGCTTTGACTGCTGCGCCTCCTGCTGCTCTCTCGCCTGGCGTTCGCGCGCCTGCTGGGCGGCGCGGGCAGCGTTGGCGGCCCGTTCCGTCGCGGCGGGGTCGGTCGCGTCCCGCTGCCGGGCCGGATCCTGTGCGACCGGCAGGAGTGCTGCCGCGCCGGCTGCGCCCGGCGCGCCGGCGTCGGTGCCGCCGGCGGCGCGGGCGCCGTTGGTTGGCTGCTGCGCCTGCCGATCCTGTTCCTGGCGAGCCCG
>DASQDR010000035.1:0-21494 GCA_035634055.1 Tepidisphaeraceae bacterium
GCGGTGGGACGCGGCATGTGAAGTTCCCCGTAGCCTGAGGTGAGCGATCCGCGCGGCCCCGCGGAAGGTCGCCCCCTGAGGCAGCCTCCGTGCCGCGCGGGCGGGAGTGTGACCGGCCCGCGGGGCGAGGTCAACGAAAAAGCGTCACTCCGCAAGTTGAGGCGAATTGTCTCGTCGCGAGTCCGTGCCGAGGGCGCGCTGCTCGTTCGTCACCTGTCACGCGTCGGCCGCGCAGGTCGTCGTTGACGCTCCCCGAGCAATCGCTCCCGTCACCTTGGCAACCGTTCCTCGCGCGGGCCGTTCCTGCGCCTCGCCTTGGCGGCCTTGGCGGCCTTGGCGCCTTGGCGGTTCACCGATCGCGGGGACGGCCGGTCCGGGAGCGGTTGTTGCGGCGGTGCGCCGAGCGCGGCGACGCCGGCAGGGCGGCGGCGGCGCGGGCGCGATAATTCCCGCGGCAGCGCGACTGCGACCGGCGCTTGGGACCAAGTGGCGGGCCCGCGGGGGCGATAACGGTCGCGGCGCAAGGGGAAGAATTGATTCGGGAAGGGTAAATATCGATTCGGGAAAGGTATCTATCGTCTCGGTAAGGGAAAGAATTCGTCCGGCAAGGGTATTTTTCCTTCCGGCAAGGGAACCTTTTCGTTCGGCAGAGCTATTTATTGTTCCGGTACGGGAAAGTTTTCCTTCGGCAAGGGTAATTGTTCTTCCGGCAAGCCTGCCGAACCGTTCGGCAAGGGAAAGTTTTCGTTCGGCACAGGTATTTGTTGTTCCGGGAAGCTCGCCCGACTCCCGCTTTCCCTCCCGCCGCGCCGGGCGTTACTTGGTTCCTCCGTCCCTCCGTCCTTCACTTCGTGCCTCCGTGCCTCCGTGCCTTCCTTCTTCCCCTTCGTCGCTCCGTCGCTCCGTCGCTCCGTCCCTCCCCCCTCACCTTGTCACCCTGTCATCGCCGCGCCATACTCGGCTGGCGGAGGGTTACTGCGCGCATGGCACACCTGCTCGGGATCGACATCGGCACCAGTGGCACGAAAACGCTCGTCTGCGACGAGGACGGGAAGGTCCTCGCCACGGCGATGGCGGAGCATCCGATCGCTTCGCCCAAGCCGGGGTGGTCGGAGCAAAAGCCCGAGGACTGGTGGACGGCCACCTGCGCCGCGACCCGGGCGGTGCTGAAGAAGGCGAAGGTGACGGACATCTCCGGCATCGGCTTATCCGGGCAAATGCACGGGAGCGTCTTCCTGGGTGATGGGGAGCGGGCGCTGCGGCCGGCGCTGCTCTGGAACGATCAGCGCACGGCCGAGCAGTGCGCCGAGATCGAGTCCAAGGCGGGCGGGCGCGAGCGGCTGATCGAGATGGTGGCCAACCCGGCCCTCACCGGCTTCACCGCTCCGAAAATCCTCTGGGTGCGGCAGAAGGAGCCGAGGGTCTACGCGAAGACGAAGCACATCCTGCTGCCGAAGGATTACATTCGCTTCCGCATGACCGGCGAGTATGCGACGGAAGTCTCCGACGCCAGCGGCACGCTGCTGCTGGACGTGAGGAACCGCAGGTGGTCGGACGAATTGCTCGGGCTCCTGGACATCGACAGATCGCTGATGCCGCCGGTGCACGAGTCGCAGGAGGTGACCGGGACGCTGAGCCGCGCGGCGGCGGCGCTGCTGGGCCTGCGCGAAGGAATCCCGGTGGTCGGCGGCGGCGGGGACCAGGCGGCCGGGGCGGTTGGCAACGGCATCGTCAGCGCGGGGATCGTGTCGGCCACGCTCGGGACCAGCGGCGTGGTCTTCGCCCACAGCGACGCCCCGACGCTCGACCCGCGCGGGCGCGTTCACACCATGTGCCACGCGGTGCCCAACAAGTGGTGCGTGTTCGGGTGCATGCTGTCGGCCGGCGGGAGCTTCCAGTGGTTCCGCAACCAGTTGGCCGATGGCGAGGTCGCGGCGGCGAAGAAGCGGAAGGTGGATCCGTACGAGCTGCTCATCGCGCTGGCGGAGGCGGCGCCGCCGGGGGCGGAGGGTTTATTTTTCATGCCCTACCTGACCGGCGAGCGCTGCCCGTACCCGGACCCGTGCGCCCGCGGCGGGTGGATCGGGCTGACGGCGCGGACGACGCGGCCGATGATGATCCGCGCGCTGCTCGAGGGGGTCACCTTCGGCATGCGCGACGCGCTGGAGATCATGCGCGAGATGAAGATCCCGGTCAGCCAGGTCCGCGCCAGCGGCGGCGGGGCGCGCAGCGCCTTCTGGCGGCAGTTGCAGGCGGACGTCTACCAGCAGCCGATCGTCCTCACCAACGCCAGCGAAGGGCCGGCGTACGGCGCGGCGCTGCTGGCCGGCGTCGGCACCGGCGCGTGGGGGAGCGTGGAGGAGGCCTGCAAGGCGAGCATCAGGCAGACGGCAAAGATCGCGCCGAACAAGAAGCGCGCCGCCTTCTACGACCGCTACTACCGCACGTACCACAAGCTCTACGGCGACCTGAAGGAACGCTTCGACGAGATCGCAGCGTTGGCGTCCTGACGCCGGATGGCGGCGGCGCGGCGGGGTTGCGGCGGGACGGGTACGCCGCGCGGGGGCGATTAGTGCACGCCCGGACACGGGAGGAGTTACGCTTCGCCACGGCACGCGGAGTAGGCTTCCGCGGTATCCGTTTCGCGGCGACACGTGATGTACGCTTCGAGACGACACGACCGCCTCCTGCTGTTGGCGCTACATCGGGAGGGCTGCTGCCTTAGAATCGCATCGTTCAACCACACCGGTGCCACCATGACCATCGCCGCCCGCCACCTCCCGTCGCCGCCGGACTTCGAGAAGCCGCTGCCGGTCGGGCTGCGCATGACGGAGGAGGAATTCGTCGCGTGGTACACGTTCGAGGGGAAGGCGGAGTGGGTCGATGGGGAGGTGGTCCTGATGTCGCCGGTCAGCCGGGAGCACGATGGGTTGCAGTGGTGGCTGCGCGATCTGCTGGGGCACTACGTGGAGGAGAAGCACCTGGGCGAGGTGCTCGGTCCGCAGTTCGTGACGCGGCTGAAGATCGGGCGCCGGCGGATCAGTCGGCGCGAGCCCGACGTGCTGTTCGTCGCCGCCGAACGGGCACGGCTCATCGGGCGCAACCACCTCGAGGGCGCGCCGGACCTCGCCATCGAGATCATCTCCCCCGAGAGCCAGTCGCGCGACCGGCGGCAGCAGTACCTGGAGTACGAGGCGGCGGGCGTGCGCGAATACTGGATCGTCGACCCACTGTCGCGGGAGATCGAGGCCTACGCGCGGCGCGCGGAGAAGTTCGAGCTGATCCAGCCCGCGAAGGGGAAGCTCGCCTCGACCGTGGTGAAGGGTTGGTACCTGCGGCCGGAGTGGCTGTGGAGCGAGCCGCGCAAGCGCGTGCTGGCGGCGCTGGCGGAACTGGGCGTCAAGTAACGGGCGGCGCGGACGGCAACGCGAGCGGCGGGGTCGGGGGCGACGCGGAATCCGTCCTCTGGCGCTCCTCCATCAACTCCACCGCCAGCTTCGCCGCGTTCATCGACGCGCCCGGGCGATCCAGCAGCCGCATCAGCTTGGTCAGCTTCGCGCGCTGCTCGGCCAGCTTCTCCGGGTGCTTCAGCAGGTCGATGGCGCAGTCCGCCACCGGCTGGTTCGAGCCGTACCACGGGATGAACTCCGGTACGAGGTCGGTCTGCCCGGCCAGGATGTTGACCATGGCGATCTTCCGCGTCTTGACCAGCCACCGCGCCACGCCGTGCCACAGGAGCGGGTTGACGCGGTAGACCACGATCATCGGCACGTTCCACGCCGCCACGTGCACCGTGCTGGTGCCGCTCTTGGTGATGACCAGGTCGCAGCGCGGCACCAGGTCGTTGAACCCGTCCTGCTGCACGGTCACGCTGCCGTTGGCGCCTGCGGGCCCGAGCGTCTGGCGGACCAGCGCATCGGAGGCGGCGGTGGTGGGGACGAGGAAGCTGACCTGCGGGAACTGCCGCCGAACGCGGTCCATCACCTCCATCAGGTGCGGCAGGTTCGCCCGCACCTCCCCGCGCCGCGAGCCCGGAATGATCCCGACCACCGGCGGGGCGTCGGGGAAGCGCGGGCCGGGCGGGCGGGCGCGGGCGCGGTCGGCGGCGGGGGGGAGCTGGTCGAACAGCGGGTGGCCGACGAACGTCGCCTTCACCCCGCGTGACCGAAAATACTCCTGCTCGAAGGGGAAGATGCAGGCGAGGTGATCGACGTACTGCCGCACCTTCTTGATCCGCCCTTCGCGGCTGGCCCAGAGCTGCGGGGCGACGTAGTAGAGCACCGGCACGCCGAACTTCTGCTTCGCCAGCCGGGCGAAGGGGAGGTTGACGGCGCTGCTGTCGACGCAGACGTGCAGGTCGGGGCGGGTGGCGGGGTCGCGGTAGCGCTCGGCCGTCCGCTTCAACCAGCGCGACGCCTCCACCGCCCGCAGCGCGCCGCGCCAACCCATGGCGGCGCGGCCGACGGTCTCCTCCAGCAGCGTCGCGCCGGCGGCGGCCATCTTCGCGCCGCCCAGGCCTTCGACCTGGATCGCGGGGTCGAGCTGCCTGAGGTGGCGGATCAGCTCCGCCGCGTGCTGGTCGCCGCTCGCCTCCGCCGCCGTGATGAAGACTCGTCTCGGCACGCCGGGGGTACTTGCGCCGCATCCTTGGGCAGTGTCAAGCGACCCGCGCCCGCGTCGCCGGCCGTGATATGATCGCGGCAACCGTGGGGAATGATCCTATGAGGCGAATTTTCCTGTTGCTGCCCGCGCTGATCGCGTTCATCGCGCCCGCGCCGCCCGCCAGCGGGGCCGTGCAGGTTGGCGACGCGCCGGAACTGAAGACGGTCGCCCTCGACGGCACGCGCATCGACCTGTCGACCCTGCGCGACAAGATCGTGCTGATCGACTTCTGGATCGCCACGTCGCAGGCCAACAAGGAGAACGAGCGCGCGCTGGCCGAGCTGCACAAGGTTTACGAGGAGAAGGGCGTCGCCTTCATCGGCATCGCCGCCCATCCGAAGGCTGACGTGCTCCGCCAGGTGATCGCCGACCTCGGCGTCACCTGGCCGCAGGTCCACGTCCCCACGTGGCGCGAGGGCCTGGGCGCCCAGTGGGGCGTGCCGCGGGTGAACTGGGTCTACCTCATCGCGCCCGGCGGCAAGGTGGTCTTCATCGGCGACGCCTCCAAGGTGAAGGAGCGGCTCGATTGGGCGCTGGAAACCTACCCGCCCAAGCTCGTGTCCGACGACGTGCTGGCCAAGGCGAAGCAGGACCTGGAGACGGTCGAGGCGCTGCTGAACGACAAGGATCGCGACGGGGCGGTGCGCAAGTTCACGCGCATTGCGGAAGAAGCGACCAAGGACCGCGAATTCGCCCGCCGCGCGATGGCGGTGCGCGAGAAGATCAACGAGGCCGCCGACGCGATGCTGCGCGAGGTGGACGACCTGGTGGCGGCGCGGCGCTTCGCCGCGGCGGCGCAGCGGCTGCGCGAGCTGCTGTCGGTGATGGCCGGGCTGCCGACGGCGTCGCTGGCGCGGCAGCACCTGGCGGAGCTGGTCTCGCGCCCGGAAATCCAGCACGAGCTGGCCGAGGCGGACCGGCGGGAGAAGGCGCAGGCGGCGCTGGACGAGGCGCGGAAGCTGCGCGACGCGGGGCAGGAGGACGAGGCGTACGCCCGCTTCCGCGCGGTGGCGGAGGACTTCAAGCAGACGCCGGCGGGGCAAGCCGCCGCCGAGGCGGCCAAGGCGTACGAGTCCGACCCCGCTTTCGTCCGCCGCAACAAGGACCGCGCCGCCGCCACCCGGGCCAAGCCCGCGCTGAACCTGGCGGAGAACTACCTCGCCGCCGGCCGGCCGGAGATGGCGCGCAAGAAGTACGAGGAAGTGGTAAAGGAATTTCCCGACACCACTTTCGCCGAGACGGCAAAGGCTGCGCTGGCGCGCATAAAGTGAGCCGCGACGAAGTCAATGGTTCGACCGTCAGCGCGACGGCGGCGCGGGGCGTTGAACCGCGCTGGCCCGTCCCTTAGCATCCGGCGTTTCCGCCTCGTCCGGATCCGTTACCGAAAAACGAAAGCGCCATGCACCTGCGAACGGGAATCCCGCTGCTGACCGAGCTCGACGCGCACCTGAACAGCGACGCGTACCGCCGCCACGTCGAGTTCAACCGCGACTTTCTGGAGAAGAACGACGCGGCCATGAGCCAGTACGGCAAGCTGTGGGCGAAGGACACGTTTCGCCTGTGGAGCCGGCGGTGGGAGTACCCGTTCGTGATGCAGCGGCTGGTGCAGTTCGCCGAGCGCGCCGGCGACGGGCCGTTTCGGGTGCTGGACGCGGGCTCGGGCGTCACCTACTTCCCGTACTACCTCCGGCACGAAGTGCCGCGAAGCGAGGTCACCTGCTTTGACAGCAACAGCACGTATCACCCCATGTTCGCCGCGGTGAACCAGACCCTGGGGGAGACCCGGGTGAAGTTCGTCGAGGGTTGGCTGCAAAAGCTGCCCTTTGACGATAAGAGTTTCGACGCTGTCTGCTGCATCTCCGTGCTGGAGCACACGAGCAACTATGGCGAGATCCTGGACGAGTTCGCGCGCGTGCTGCGGCCGGGCGGGCTGCTGGTGCTCACCTTCGACCTCTCGCTCGACGGCCGCTTCGAGCTGCCGCGGGCGGTGGCGGCGGACCTGCTGTCGAACCTGTCGAAGAAGTTCAACCCGCCAGACGGGGTGGACGTGCAGAAGGAGCTGTCGCGGATGGAGAACCCCGAGCGCGAGGGCATCCTGACCACCGATCACGTCCGCAAGACCCAGCCCGACCTGCTCCCGTGGAAGCACCCGGTGCTCAAGGCCGCGCACGACCTGGTGAAGGGGCACGGGTGGACCGGGGGGTTCAGGTCCAAGTCGGTATATTGCGTGGACGTGACGGCGAAGTAGCTTGCCTGGCAGCCCCGCGCGGCGCGATTCGCGGAAACAGACCGGTGAGATCGCGCCGGCCGCGCGGTCGTGGACGCCGGGGTACGGGACGGCGTGCGGCGGCGGCCCGTGTGGCGCTGCGTGCCTTGCGCGCCGCGCGAAATGTGCGCGTGGTGCCGTCGTCTTTCTCTCTCGTGTGTGGGTGCGGCCGTCCGCGGGCTCGCGGGGGGTCGATTCGATCACGCTGATGACCGCGAACTTTCCTGCCGCCGATCTTGTCGCCCCGCCGGGGGCGTCCGCCGACGCCGCAGGCGCGCGGGCGGGCGCGGCGGCAGGGGCCCGGGCGTGGACGGACCGGAAGGTGCTCACGCTGCTGGTCGTCGCGCTGCTCGGCATCTACGGCCTGCTCCAGAACCGCTACTGGGTCCCCAGCGGCGACAGCGAGGTCTACATCTCCATCGCCCGCAACTTGGCGCGCGACGGCAAGTACGAGTTCAACGGGCAACCCGTCGCGATGGTTCCGCCCGGCTGGCCGGTGGTGATGGCGGCGGTGATGAAGGTGACGCCTTACTTCCTGCCGCTGAAACTGCTGGCGATGGGGTGCGTGATCGGCTTCCTGGTCACCGGCTATCGCATCGCGCGGCGGTTCGTCTCGCCCGAGCGGGCGGCGGTGGCGATCCTGGTCACGTCGGTCCTCTCGGTGGTCTACCCGGCAACCTACTGGCTCATTAGCGAGGGGCTGTTCTGCTTCGTCTCGGCGCTCGCCCTGCTCCTGGCGATGCAGGTGCGCGAGGGGCGGCAGCAGTGGTGGCGCATCGGGTTGCTGGCGCTGCTCTGCGGCGCGGCCGTGTCGGTGCGGTGGGCGGGCGTGCTGGGGATGTTCCTCGTCGCCGCCGCGCTGTTGCAGGGCGGGTTCTGGCCGAAGGACCGGCGCATCTGGATCGCGCTGCTGCTGTCGACGGCGGTGGCGGGCGGGACGTTTTTCGGACTGCGCGAGGTGCTGCGCGTCACGCCCGCCGAGGCCAAGGCGGCCGAGGCGTTCGGCGGCGCCGGCGAGGACACCGGCGCGCAGCCCATCGCCGTCGACAAGCAGATCGCCACCGAATACAAGCTCGTCACCGGCACCGCCAACTCCGCCAGCTACCCGGAGCGGCTGATCGGATGGGGGCGATGGCTGGCGTTCTTCTTCTGGCAACCCTTCCGCGCCGCCGCCGCCAGCCACGCCCTGAGCCTGCTCTGCAACGCGCTGGGGTGGATCCTGCTGTTCCTCATCATGCTGGCGGCACTGCTGGGCGCGCTGCGCGGGCAGTGGCTGTGGATCGCGGTGCTGGCCTACTGCGGCGCGCTGGCGATGAACTGGCCGATCCCCAACGCGCGCTACCTGGTGCCGGTGTCGTTCCTGCTCACGGTGGGGGTGCTGATCGGCGCCGAGGAGATCCGCTCGCGCGCCGCCGACCCGCTGTGGCGCAGCGGCTTCGCGGCGTTCCTCGGCGGCTTCGCGGCGATGCTGCTCTGCGTCGCCGCGTGCAGCGGGATCGCGCCGCCCGAGCGGCGCGACCAGTTGGAGCAATACGTTCTTCCCGCCGCGTTCGTGCTCGGCGCGGCCGTCGCGTTTGCCGTCACGTATCGCACGTCGATCGGGCGGCTGCCGTGGGCGGGGGTGGTGCAGGGGTGCGTGGTGCTGTTCGTGGGCGGCACCGCGGCGTGCAACCTCGCACTGTACGCGCTCGAGGTGAGCGTCGAGCGTTCGCGCGACTTTTACGCCAGCTATGAGGCGGGGCTGAACCAGAGCCTGATCGCGGCGGTCAAGTATTTGTCCGACCGCGGCGTGCAGGACGGGCAGGTCGCGGTCAGCAGCCGCTACCAGAACCTCGGCCGCACGCGCTCCAGCCCGTTCGGCCTGCGCGCGACCACGCTGCTGACCGGCCGCGCGGTCGAGCAGGTCCCGTGGAAGCTCACCGGCCCACCGTCGACGCGATTGCGGTCGTGGCTGAACCATCAGCAGATCGAGTACTACCTCTACCAACCGCCGGTCAGCCCCTGGCGCGTCGGCCACCTGCGGCTGGGGTGGTGGGAACAAAAGGTCACCGGCGTCGCCCCCGAACAGGACCGCGCGGGCTGGCGGCTGTACAAGGTCAACGACGACAAGATGCCCGAAGTCGTCCCCCCGCCCGCGCCCAACTGGCCGACGCGCGTGCCGGGGCTGTAGGGAGGGAATGGTGAACGATGAATGCTGAATGCTGAACGAGGAAATGCAATAATGCCGAGGCGCGCAACGGGCGCGCGTTCTGCCATTCATCATTCAGCATTCCTCCTCCTCCGTGCCTTCTTCCCCCTTCCATCCTGATGACGCCAAAGTCGTGATTCCGGTCGTGGCGGGGATCGGCAACGCGCTGTTGGCGGTGCCGATGGTGCGGCGGCTGAAGCGCGCGCTGCCGGGATGCCGCATCAGCGTGCTGGCGCTGATCGAACCGATGGCGGACGTCTTCCGCCGGCTGCCGGAGGTGGACGAGGTGATCGTCACCGGCAAGGGCGCCAAGGGCTTGTGGCGCATGGTGCGGGCGTCGCGCAGGCGCCGGGCGGACGTGTTCCTCGTGCCGTTCCCGTCCAACCGTTGGCAGTACGCGCTGCTCGCGCTGCTGAGCGGGGCGCGGCGGCGGGTGATGCACGGCTACCCCGTCGGCTACTTCGCCGCGCTGCACTTCCTTCCCGCCGACCGCCTGCCGGCCGAGCGGCACGTTCACGACGTGCGGCAGAACCTGAACTTGCTGACGATGCTCGGCATCGCCGCGCCGGCGGATGAGCCGCCGGTGTTTCCGCTGACCGACACGGATCGCGGCCGCGCGGGCGAGCTGCTCCGCGGCGCGGGCGTGCCGGACCGCGCGCGACCGATCGTCGTCCACGCCGGCAGCGCGCGCACCGTTCTCGCCCGGGCGAAGCGCTGGCCGCCCGCGCTGTACGCGGAACTGATCCGCGCGGTCGCGCTGGAAGGCATCGGACCGGTGGTGGTGGTTGAAGGCCCCGACGAGGCGGGCGTCGCCGACGACATCCTCCAACACCTGGAACGCACCGATAGCCGCGGCGCCACCGCGTCGCCGGCCGCTGGTCCGATCCCTTCTCGTGCAGCCGTTGCCGCGGACACGCCGCGCGCTGCGGACGCCCCACGCGCCGCGGGCGACACGGGCGACCCACGCGAACCAAGCGCCCCACGCGCCGTAGGCGCCGCTGGCGGCGCACGCGCAACGGCGGTGCCCCACGTCGTCCGCCTGACGGGGCCCCTCGCGGAGGCCGCGGCGGTGCTGGAGCGGGCGGCGCTGTACGTCGGCTCCGATTCCGGCCTGGCGCACCTTGCCGCCGCCGTCGGCACGCCCGCGGTGACGCTCTTCGCGCCGGCGGACCCGGATCGGGTCTGCCCGTTCGGCAACCGGGATCGGGTGGTGCAAGCGCCGGTGCCGTGCGCCCCGTGCGCGCAGTACCCGTGGCACGCGGCTGAGCCGAAGGTGTTGTGTACTGCGCCATACTGCATCGAGCGGATCAGCGTGGAGCAGGTGGTGGCGAAGGTGCGGGACGCGAAGGGGACCGCAGGCGTAAACGCCTGGGGCGTAGCCCGGGCAGGCGACGCGGGCGCGGGGGGAACGCCGTCACGCGAAAGCGCATCACGCGAGGGCGCGTCACGCGAGAGCGCATCACGAGAGAGCGCGTCGAGCGAAGGCGCGTCGAGCGAGGGTGCGTCACGCGCGGGGGCGGGCGCGTGACGGAGGTGGTCGGTCAACCCGTCAGGGCGGAGGCCTCACCGCGCCGCGCGCGACGCGCGGCTTGGGTCCGCGTTGTCACGTGGTTGATCTGCGCGATCGTCCTCGCCTTCGTCACCGTCGCGCTGGTCAAGCAGTTCCGCCAGGTGGAGTGGTCGCAGGTGCGCTTCCGCCCGGTACCGGCGCTGCTGGCGGTGTTGTGCATCCTCGGCGTCTCGGTGACGCAGCTCGTGGCGCGGTGGACGCTGCTGCTGGCATACGGGCAGCGGCTGCCCTGGCGGGCGCAGCTCCAGGCGGCATGGGTGCCGCAGCTCGGGAAGTACGTGCCGGGCGGGCTAGCCTCCGTCGGCGGCGCGGTCTACCTCCTCCGCAAGCATGGCGTCCCGGGCGCGATCGGGCTGAGCGTGGCCGTGCTGCTCGACGCGCTGGCGGTGATGGCGGGGCTGATCGTCTCGGCGCCGCTGCTGGTCTCCGGGCCGGTGCGCCAGCGCATGCCGCACGCGTGGATGGCTGGCGCGGCGCTGATCGTCGCTGGCCTGCTCACGCTTCACCCAAAGGTATTCGTCGGCCTGCTGAACTTCGCCCTGCGCAAGGCCCGGCGGCAGCCGATCGCCGACGTCCCGCCGCTCTCGCGCTACCTCTGGCCCGTGCTGGCGAGCTTCGCGCAGTGGGTGCTGGCGGGGCTCGGGCTGTGGTTCATGACCTGGACCATCACCGACGCGCGGCTCGCGCAGGTGCCGCTCTTCATCGCCAGCGCGGCGCTGGCCATGACCGTCAGCTACCTCGTACCGCTGTCGCCCGGCGGCCTGGGCGTGCGCGAGGGGATCTACGTCCTGACGCTCAACCAAATTATCGGCCCCGAGGTCGCCATCGTCGCCCTGGCGATGCGCGTGATCCAGACGATCATCGAACTGGTCCTGGCGGGCGTGGGGGCGTGGGTGGGAAGGGTGAGCGGGTGAGAGGAAGCAGAGCCGGCCGTTCGCCCATCCGCCCACTCACCCCCTCGTTCGACCGAGCACGAAAATAAACTGGTACTGCAAGTACGGCAGCGCGCTGAGGGCCTTGCCCGCCAGGCGGGCGGCGGCGCGCTTGAGGTTCGTGTTCTTGAAGACCGGCGGGCCCCAGTCGGTGCCGGTCTTTACCACCGTCAGCTGCGACTGCTCGAACAGCCGCTTCCAGTTCCAGTAGCTGGCGCGGAACTCCATCGGCTGCTCGGTCTTGACGTAAAAGTTGGGGACGATGACCACCGCGCGCCCGCCGGGGCGGAGGACGCGCGCGATCTCCGCGACGCCGCGGCGGACGTCGGGGAAGTGCTCGAGCGCGCCGTTGCAGAACAGCCGGTCGAACGATGCGTCCGCCAAGGGCAGGGCGGTACCGTCGGCCTGGAGCCACAGGACCTCCGGCGTGTGCCGCCGCGCCAGTTCCAGCCCGGTGCGGGAGAAGTCGAGCCCGACGGCGCGGCGCGCGTTGCCGTCGATCTTCGCCAGCCGCGTCGCCCACCCAGCCCCGCAGCCGAGGTCAAAGAAGTCGCTGCCGGCCAGCGGCTGAAGGTGCCGCAGCGCGTGCCAGATCCGCCGCTCGTCCGGGCGGGCGGCGTCCTCGGCGAAGTGGTACTCCGAATCGTAAAAATCGCGCGGCGCGGCGGTCGTCATCAGGGGCACATCATCATCAAATCGCGCGGCGATGTCATCGGCATGCATTGGCCGGAAAACCAGACGTGGTCACCGAAGGGGTGACCACGTCGCAAGGGAGATCGGGGTTGCGGCGCGCAAGCGAGCGATGCTCAGGCGACGTTGCTCGTCGCGCGTGCGGCGGGGACGCTGACGCTCACGGGGGAGGTGACGAGCGACTCGTCCTGTTCCTGCTCGGTGGTTTCGACGCCCCACGATTCCTCGAAAAGCCGCGCGACTGCGCGGGCGGGTTCGACCGACGCCATCACCGGGCGCGGCGGGCGCTTGCCGCCGTAGAGCTTGCGGCGGGCGAGGTAGAGCAGCTCCTCGCTGATCCGCCGGTGCCGCCCCAGCATGTCCGCCAGCAGCGCCAGCACGCCGAGCATGAACGACATGGTGATCAGCGTCCCGCTGATCACGATCAGCGAGGTGTAGGGGGCGGTCTTGGCCTTGAGCAGGTACCAGGTGGTGACGAAGCCGGCCATCAGGATGCCCGGGACGAACAAAAACATCGCGATGCCGCCGAAGAACTTCAGCGGCTGGATGTCGCGCATCGCGCGCAGGATGATGGGCAGGGAGTTGGTGGCGTACTTCAGGATCGAGGAGGCGACGCGGCTCTTGCCGTGCTCGCGCACGCCGCGCACCTTCAGCGGCACCTCCGCCATGCGCAGACCCTTGCTGAACAGGTCGATGAAGGTTTCCTGCGTGTAGGTGAAGCGGCCGAAGAGGGTCAGGCGGTATGCGGCCTCGCGGTTGAAGGCGCGGAAGCCGCAGCTCACGTCGGTGAAGCGCGTCCCGCCGCAAACCCAGTTGATGATGGAGGTGACCGCCTTGTTGCCCCAGTACTTGACCGGCGGCATGGTCGGGCGGAGCGCCGGATCGGAGAAGCGCGAGCAGGTGACGAAGTCGGCGTCGCCCTCGAGGATGGGGTGGACGAGCTTGGCGATGTCGCCGGGGTCGAACTGCCCGTCGCCATCGATGTTGACGATAATGTCCGCGCCGCGGCGCATGGCGCGCTCGAGGCCGGTGCCGAAAACCTTTCCCAGCCCCGGGCGGTTGTGCAGGGTGACCACCAGCGCGCCCGCCTCGGCGGCGCGCTCGGCGGTGGCGTCGGTCGAGCCGTCGTTCATCACGATGACCTCGACCTCGCTGACGCCGGGGATCTTGCGCGGAACGCCGGCGACCACCCTGGCGATGGTCTTCTCTTCGTTCAGCGCGGGAATGGTGACGACCAGTTTCATCGTTTCGTGATTCCCCTCACCCGACCGGGCCCGCAAAACGCGGGAGGATAGCAACATGGGCAAACGGCAACAAGGACGCCGGCGCGCGGCCCGACGTTTCATTGTCGGCCGGAGGATACTCCAAACTGCTACGACCGCGCGACGAAGCGCGCCCGCGCGACAGCGAAAAAACGTCGTCTCCGTCCGGTAAGGCGCGGCGGAGGTGACGGATTAACGACCCGTCCCCACGCGGTGTGAAGATGGGTGATTCCGCGGAGGGGTGTCACGCCGAGTGCACGTGTGGGCCATCCGACGCGTGGCTTGCTCATCATCCCCGCGCGTCTTCCCCGCGTGTCGTCCCCGCGTGTCGTCCCCGCGTGGCGCGACCGGCTGGCACCCCGAGCCGTACCGGGTTGTCATCCCGAAGCGTACTCGCGAGGGATCTCGGGACGGGGAGCGGCTCGCACGCCCGACACCCCGAGAGCGCGCCCGGCAGGAGTCTGAGAATCAGGTGGCGTAACCGCACCAGCCGCGCGTAAGCGCGGTCAAGCCAGCAATTCTTCCAGGCTCTGGCGGACGTCATCGTCGTCGTCCACCTGCGCGTCATCCGAGCCGGTGCCGCCGTTGACGATGTCGTAGGTTTGGTCGCGGGCGTACAGGACGTCGTCGTCGGCGCCGCCGTAGAGGTTGTCCAGGCCGACGCCGCCGTTGAGCAGATCGGCGCCGTTGCCGCCGTGGACGGTGTCGTTGCCGTAGTCGCCGTAGAGCTTGTCGGCGGACGATTCGCCGGAGAGGACGTCGTTGTCGTCGCCGCCGTACAGGCGATCGACGCCGGCGCCGCCGGTCATGACGTCGTTGCCCTTCTCGCCGTACATGCGGTCTCGGCCGTTGCCGCCGACGAGGCGGTCGCGCCCGGCGGAGCCGGCGAGGCGGTCGTCCCCCTCGCCGCCGAAGATCAGGTCGTTGCCGCCGGAGCCGGTGATCGTGTCGTTGTTGTCCCCGCCGGTGAGGGTGTCGTCCCCGTCGCCGCCCAGCACGTAGCACTCGGTGACGCCGGGGCCGATGGTGACGGTGTCCGCCCCCGCGCCGGCGAGCACGTTGAACTGCCCGACGGCGTCGGGATCCAGGGTCTGCACCACGCCGTTGACGTCCAGCTTGTACCCCTCGGCGTCCTTGGTGATGGAGATGATGTCGGCGGCGTCGGTGCCGCTGACCAGGAGGGTTTCCTGCTCGTTGGTCACCACGCCGACGGGGAGCTGCCCGCTCAGTTCCCACTGGCCGATGTCGCCGTAGTTGCCCTCGGAGGAGACGGTGACGAAATAGGTTCCGCTGGCGATGTTGGTGGTGATGGTCTCGCTCAGGCTGGCGCCGTCGGCGCTGGCCAGCACGGTGCCGAAGGCGTCGGTCAGGGTAATGCTGGCGTCGAGCATCCCGCCGTAGCCCGCCGGGTTGACCGTGAAGCGCACCTGCCCGGCCGGGGCGGTGAAGCTGAAGGTGTCGCGGTCGGTCCGCTGGTGGATGACGCCCTTGGTGCTGACCGTGCCGTTGATCCCCTTGAGCACCGTGGCGGAGAACTGCGTGTCGCCGAAGTCGTCCGCCCGGTACCCGAAGCCGTTCTGCGGCCCCGAGAGGATCGACAGGTCGTCCTGGTGGATGATCGGCTTCTCGGCGCTGGTATTGGTGACGACGTTGGTCGGGCTGTTCGGGCCGAACCACCACAGCCCCCGCTTGGCGAAGTCGCTGTAGCCCATGATGGGGGCGATGTACTGATCGCCGGTGGAGTACTCCTGCTCGACCTTGGAGCCGTCCTTGGTGTAGCGGCGCTGGTGCTCCAGGCCGAACATGTGGCCCGCCTCGTGGGCGGCGGTCTCGCCCGCGCCGATGTTGTTCTCGACGGTGCCGCCGGTGAAGGTGAAGGCGACGTTGGGCCCGTCGGTGTAGAACCCGCCCAGCGCCGCGACGCCGTCCACGCCACTGCCGAGCCAGTCCCCGCTGTCGCCGCCGAAGACCATGACCGCGGTCTTGCCGTTGTCGCGGTTGCCCGGATCAACGGTGGTCACGTCGATCCTGAACGGGCTGAACTTCTCGGCGACGCGGGACCAGATCTCGCGGATCTGGTTCAGCTCAAACGAGTTGAACGATCGCGCGTCGCCATCGCGGTCGAACGCGGGGGTTTCCGGGACGCTGATGCCCAGCCAATCGGGGATGGCCGCGTGCCCGTTGAAGTCGAGGTACAGCTTGGCCGGCGCGCTGGCGAGGCTGTGGAGCTGCGGCACCGACGTGAGCGGCGACGCCATCAGGACGCGCCGCTCGAATTGTTCCATGCGCGCCGCCCGCCCCGCGCGGGTCGACGTCGATCGCCGCGCCGCCGCTTCGCCGGAGACCGCGCGCTGCGCCAGGGGCATCCGGACCGCGGCGCAAGCCGCCCACAGCGGCGAGCGCCGCTTGATCAGAGATGAATTCACGTCGTCTTCCTCAACAGGATCCAGAAGGGGCCCCACAGCGCGCGTCGCGATCTGTTGCGGGAAGAGATGTGACCATCGACCCCCGCGGCGGCGATGATAACCGCGCCCGAGCCCGGACCGAAAGGAAAATCGGCGCGTGCGCGATCCGCGCGCTCGCCCCGGCAGCCGCCGGCGCGGGCGCGGTCGGCGGGGCGCTTGCCCCAGCAGCTGCCGGCGCGCGGGCGCGGTCGGCGGGCGCTCACCCCAGCAGCCGCTCGATGCCGGCGAACGTGTCACCCGCGTCACGTTCGGCGCGATCGGTGCCGGGTCCGCCGTCGGAGGCGTCGGCGTCGCTGCCGCCGACGAGGTAGTCGTTGCCGGCGCCGGCGAAGAGCTGGTCGGTGCCGGAATCGCCGTAAAGGCGGTCGGCGCCGGAGCCGGCGTCGAGGAAGTCGTTGCCGCCGCCGCCGGAGACGCGGTCGTCGCCGCCGCCGGCGAGCAGGCGGTCGCGCCCCGCGCCGCCGTTGAGGGTGTCGTTGCCGTCGGAGCCGATCAGGATGTCATTACCCGCGCCGCCCACCAGCACGGTGCCGGGCACGCCCGATCCGAGCACGATCGAGTCGTCCCCCGCGCCGCCGTCGATCACGATGCTGTTCACCGACGCCGCCGGGAACACCTGCGTGAAGTCATGCCGGGTGACGGCGTAGGAGTCGCCGCCGGCGGTGGCGTAGATGCGATCGAGGCCGCTCGTGCCGTTGACGTTGAGCACGCCGTTGCTCACCGAGGCGAACTTCAGGTCGTTGCCGGGCGACGTGAGGCGCAGCGACTGCTCGGCGTAGTCGTAGTGGACGTTCCCCTGCGGGTCGGTCACCTGCGCGTACAGGTAGTAGGTTCCCGGCGACGCCTCCACCGTCGAGCCGCTGAGCCGCGCGCCGCCGTTCTCGGATCGCGCGAGCGCCCGCCGCGCCAGGCGGGTGACGCTGTTGTCGTTGTAGGGGTTGCGGTCGCGGTCGAGGAAGACCGAGACGGTCGCGCGGCTGTCGGCGTCGCCGTACCGCAACGCGACGCGGATCGTCTTGCCCGCCGCCACGCTCGACGCGCCGCCGATTAGCGCCACGTCGCGCACGTTCGCCCACTGCGCGCCCGACGCGTCGACGCCGTCGCGCTCTGCGCTGCCGCCGACGATGGTCCCCAGCCCGCCCGCCGGCCTGGCGGCGCCGGCGCTGATCCGGCTGAAGGCGAAGCCCGCTTGGTCCCGCCCGGGCGCGGCCGGCGTCCCCTTGAACCACGTGCTCTTCGCCGGCGAGACGATGGTGGCGTCCGGGTCGATCGTCGCGATGTAGTACGCCCCCGCCCCGACGTGCGGATCGCCGGCATTGTCCACCTGCACCGTCTGGTTCAGGCTCACGTTGTGCGCGCCGTCGACCGGCTGCCCGTCGAAGCCAGTGGCGAGGTTGTCGTCGCTCCGCCAGTAGTTGTCGGCGAAGACGACGTTCTCGGTCACGCGCATCGGCCCGTCGACGAAGTCACCGAGCCCCGGCACCACGCCGCCGGCGGGGACGGGGTCGATGTAGGTGACCTGATCGACCCACACGCCGCGCTCCCCCAGCGCCGCCGCCAGGTTGGAGACGACCGACGCGCCGCGGCTCGGTCCGGCCAGGTGAAGCTCCTGCTCGACCAATTTGTGCTCGGCCATGAAGTCCGCCACCGCCCGCGCGATCGCCACCGTGCCGGTGGTGTTCGCGTCGGACCAGTCCAGGCGGATGATCATCTCACCGGACGGCACCTCGTTGATGCGCGGCGTGTCGGCGTCGTGGGCGAAGGACGTGACGGTGACGTCGCCGTCGTCCTCGCCAACGCTCATCACGTACTGCGCCGCGCCGCCGGCCCGCTTGGCGATCAGGTCGGACGTGCGCGCCACGTCGCCGCCGGCGCTGCCGCCTTGCCCATGGGTGATCAACGTGACGCCGCTCAGCAAGCGGCGGGACTCGAGCGCTTCGACGCAGGGGGTAAGGCGATGGCGCGACATGCTTGAAATTCTTTCAAACCGCGTGCCGTAGGAGGTTAACCTGGGTGATCTTGCGCCCGCCGGGCTCCCGCGTCCGCTGAAAAAAAGCGGGATCGCGTCGTGTTGGCGGGGGCGAACGTAGGAGTGCTATGGATCTGAACCCGTTCGATGAGCCATGGGGGGACGCAAGAACCCTGGACTACGCGAGGCCGTCGCGCCAGGCTCCGGAGGCACGGGGGGCGGCGACGAGCATGGCGATGCGTGGGGTCTACACGCACGCGTGCGGCGTCGGGCTCCTGTCGGTCAGCCCTTTCGTCCCGCTCGGCCTCTTCCTCTGGTTTGGGATGATCGTGATGCTTCTTTTTGTGGGATTCCCGCTGTTCGTCATCTCCACCACCTTGGTGATTCTGGAATGGCGATCATGGGGGCGGCGCTTGCGGGGTGGTGGCGGTCGTGGTGGCGGGGCGGCAGCGGCGGGATCCGTGGCCGTGCGGGCGCGCGGCATCAATGGCGCAAAGGTGTGGGTCAGGCGTTGACGGGAATCAGCGCGGGGTCGGCGGCCGCCGGTGACTTAACCTGCCGCGCGACGTACGCCAGCGACAGGACCAGCACCAGGTAGGGGGCGAAGAAGTTGAATCCTTCCACGCCGACCAGCGCTACCAACGGGAACAGCCGCAGGATTCTCGGACCCGGGAGTCGCATCGCCTGGCAAACGTACCACGGAAGGCAAGCCGACCCGAACGGGTGTTTGTTGAATCGACACCCCGTTCACCGCCCGACGGGTGAAGCGGGGCGGGCGATAGCGGTTGTCCGCCAGCATTACCGGAACCCGGGCAAGTACTCGCTTTCGGCCTCGAACATCTCCAGGGTCATCTGCCGGATCTCGCGCGGCGAGAGGATGGCGGCGGTGAGCGGGTCGAGCATCAGGGCGTGGACGGCCGCCTCCTTGCTCTTCTCGATGCACGCCTTGGCCGCCAGGTCGAAGTAGGCCATGTTGCTGGCGCAGACGTGCGCCATCTGCGGCGGCAGGGCGCCGTAGCGGGTGGGGGTGACGCCGTTGCGATCGACCAGGCAGGCGACCTCGACCGCGCCGTCGCCGAACAAGTTGGTGATGAGCTTCCCGCCCTCGCCGCTGCCGCGCACGCCGGGGCGCTCGGCGTTGTTCATCACGTTGCCGTGGATGCGGAACGGGGCATCCTTCTCGCGCGCCTCGATGATCCACGATGCGTACTCCCAGGAGCGCTCGAGCTTCACCTGCTCCTCGCCGCGCACCAGCTTGGCGCGGTGCTCGTCGGCGTTCTTGCGCCAGGTGGGCCAGTTGGTGGCGTAGAACCGGCTGCCACCGTTGTACCCCAGCCGCAGCAGCTTGCGCCCCGCCTCGTTCTTGCGGTAGTAGGGGAGGTACTCGCTGAGGTGCCCGGAGCTCTCGGTGATGAACGCGCCGAACTGCACGCACATGTCCTTGCGGATCAGGTCCTCGTGCTTGTACTTCTTCTCGACGTGGCTGTTCTGCCACGGGGTGTCGTTGGCGCTGTCGTGGGAGGCAAGGCCGGCGTCGGCCTCGCGGACGCCTTCCTCGATCTCCCGGCGGAACTGCTCGTACAGCTTGCCGCCGTACAGGTCGCGCCCGCCGTGCCGCAGCTTGGTGAACCACGCCAAGTGGTTGATGCCCGCGCACTCCCACTCCATCTCGTCGTAGGGCACGCCGGCGTACTCGGCGAGCAGGTGGCTGGTCCCCTGCACGCTGTGGCAGAGCCCGACGATCGGCACCTCCGGCACCGCCCGCCCGCCGGCGAGCACCAGCATGCTCATCGGGTTGGTGTAGTTCAGCATGATCGCCTGCGGCGCCAGGTCGCGCAGGTCGCGCAAGATGTCGAGGAACACCGGCACCGTGCGCAGCCCCTTGAACAGGCCGCCCGGGCCGAGCGTGTCGCCGATGCACTGGTCGACGCCGTACTTCAGCGGGATGTCGTTGTCATAGGCGACGCACGCGGTGCCGGAGACCTCGACCGAGCAAATGGCGTAATCGGTCCCCGGCAGCACCTCGCGGCGGTCGGTGCTGGCGCGCACGGTCCAGCCGTCCTGGCGATTAATCTGGCGGATCAGCCGGCCAATCACCTCGTGCATCATCGACAGCCGCTCGCGGTCCACGTCCACCAGCCGGATCTCGCCGCGCTCGGCGCCGGGCATCATCAGGATGTCGCGGCAGATCGTGGGGCAGAAGCCCGAACCGGCGCCGAGGAACGTCACGTTGATCGGGCGGGTGAACTTGCCCTTGAGCCCCTGTTGCGAGTCGGCCGCCTGCGTGTGGGCGGCGTGGCCCTGCTTCGCCTCGTCCGGCTTGGCGTGGGCGCTCGGGGCGTGTTCGGTCTGGGCCTGGGCCGGCTTGGTCGCGACTGCGGTCATGGATCAACTCCTCTGGCCGTGAAGGTAGCACGCGGGTCGGCGGGATCAACTTCGGCGGGAACGTTAAGAATTATTACTGCCGCGCGGCCGGGCGGGTCACGGCTTTTCTGCCAGGATCTCGGCGCTGCGAAGGGTGTTGCGGAGCAACATCGCGACAGTCATCGGCCCGACGCCGCCGGGGACGGGCGTCAGGTGCCCGGCCTTGTCGCGCACCTCGTCGAAGGCGACGTCGCCCACCGTCTTCTTCGTGCCGTCGGGCAGGGTGACGCGATTGATTCCGACGTCGATGACCGTCGCCCCCGGCCGCACGTGCTCGGCGGTGATCAGGCCGGGCTTCCCGACCGCCACCACGAGCACCTCCGCCCGGCGGGTGTGGTCGATCAGGTTCCGGGTGGCAACGTGGCACAACGTGACCGTCGCCATCTGCTCGGCCAGTAGCAGCGCGATCGGCTTGCCCGCGATCTCGCTGGCGCCCACCACCACCGCCTCCGCCCCGCGCAGCGGCACGCTGGTTGACTTGATCAGCTCGATCACGCTCAGCGCGGTGCACGGGGCGATCAGCGTTCGGCCGTAAACGACGTAGCCGATGTTGGCGGGATTGACCCCCTCGACATCCTTCACCACGTCGATCTCGTACTGCATCCGCGCCGCGTTAAGCTGAGGCGGGAGCGGCAGGTGCATCATGATCCCGGTGACCGCCCGGTCGGCGTTGAGCCGGCGGATCTCGAGCTTCAGTTGCCTTGCGGAAGTCTCGGCGGGCAGCTTCAAGAGCTGGTAATCGATGCCGACGGCGCGGCACGCCTCCGCCTGGCGGTGAGCGTACAGCTCGGCGGCGTGCGTCCCGCCGACCAGGATCGCGGTGAGCTGGACCGGCCTGCCCAGGGCGCCGACGCGGGCGCGGACCTCCTGCTTGAGGGTCTCCGCCAGGGCCAAGCCGTCGATCAGCGCTGCCGCCATGCGGGCGGATTATAGGGATGCCGCGCCCGCGGGTAAGGCGCACCCGCAACGTGGGAAAGGCGTGGGGCAGACGCGGGCGCGCGAGCGGTGGTCTCAGTGGGCGCGGTGGAGATGACGCGATGGCGTGGTCAAGACGCGAGCGCGCGCG
>DASQDR010000036.1:0-51159 GCA_035634055.1 Tepidisphaeraceae bacterium
CTCCGTCGCTCCGTCGCTTCGTCGCTCCGTCGCTCCCCCCTGCGACGAACCCCATTGCCGCGCATATCGTTCCCTCATGCTCTTCTTCGTCCTGATCGTCGTGTCGATCGTTCTCGCCGACGTCACGTGGTGGCGGTGGGGCGACCGCAGGCTCCGGCGGACGCGCCATCCGAGGGTGTGGCGGCCCCTTCTGGGATTGTGGACCGGCCTGATGCTCGGTTACCTCGCGTTCCTGCTCGCCTTCCCGCAGCAGGGGCGCAACGCGCACGCGTGGATGCCGACGTGGGGGCTGGCGTTCATTTACCTGTGGCACCTGCTGGTGCTGCCGGCGGTCACGGTGCTGATCGCCGCCGGCGGCATGGTTAACGCGTGGCGCGCGCTCGCCCGTCGATTCTCGCGACGGAACAACGCCGCGGCGCCGACGCCGGCGGAACTGGCGAAGCTGCTCGCCACGCCCACCACCGGCGGCGCGGGCGCGGTCGGCGGGGCGACGCTGACGCGCCGGCAGGTCTTGGCCGCCGGCGCGGTCGCCGTCCCGCCGCTGCTGACCGTCGCCGCGGTGGGGCGGTCGCTGGCGCAGGCGTCCACCTTCCGCGTGCGCGAGCTGGTCCTGCCGCTGGCCGGCCTGCCGCGCGAGCTGGACGGCTTGACCATCGCGCACGTGAGCGACGTGCACGTCGGCCGCTTCACCCGCGCTGGGCAGCTCCCTGCCATCGCCGACGCCACGAATAAGCTCAAGGCCGACCTCGTGCTGATGACCGGCGACCTGATCGACCTGGCCATCGCCGACCTGCCCGTCGCGCTCGACTTCGTTCGCAAGCTCGACCCGCGCTCCGGGCTGTTCACCGTCGAGGGGAACCACGATCTGATGGAAGGCGCTGACAACTTCGAGACGCGCGTGCGCGCCGCCGGCGTCCCGTTGCTGCTGGACGAGACGGCCACCGTGACGCTGCGCGGCCGGGCGGTGCAGATCATGGGCCTCACCTGGCGGCGCGGCGAGGCGGGGATCGTCGGCGCCATGAGCAACCTGATCCCGCAGCGGCGCGCCGACGCGTTCCAAATCCTGCTGGCGCACCACCCGCACGCCTTCGACCCCGCCGCCGCCGTCGGCATCCCCCTCACCCTCGCCGGCCACACGCACGGCGGGCAGCTCATGCTCACCGACAAGCTCGGGGCGGGGCCGATGATGTACCGCTACTGGTCGGGCGAGTACCGCAAGAAGGATTCGGCGCTGGTGGTCTCCAACGGCGTCGGCAACTGGTTCCCCCTGCGCATCAACGCCCCGGCCGAGATCATCCACCTGACGCTCCGCTCGGCGGAGAATGCGGGCGTGGCAGGCGCATCGCGAAAAGTGCGCGAAATCGCGGCGGTCTAAACCCTGATCTGCCCCGTCGCCAGCCTGGCCAGCAGCAGCGCCGTGAGCTGCGCGCGTTCGGTCAGGCTGGGCAGGTGGACGTACTCCCGGTCGCTGTGCATCCCGCCGCCGACGGGGCCGAGGGAGTCGATCGTCGGCAGGCCGGCGGCGGCGAGCTTGTTGCCGTCGCACGTGCCGCCGCTGTGGCGGTGGTTGAGCGACAGCCCCAGCTCGCGCCCGCAGGCGATGGCGTGGTCGAGCAGGGCGGCCGTCCGCTCGTCGAGCAGCTTCGGCGGCGCGAGGAACCCGCCGAGCACCGTCACGGCGATCCCGTCGCGCCGCGCCACCTCGGCCGACGCGTCGGCGAAGATCCGCTCCACCACCTGCTGGTCCGGCGCGGTGGTGGCGCGAACGTTGAAGCGCGCGATCGCCAGGTCGGGCACGATGTTGATTGCCGCGCCGCCGCCCTGCACGCTGCCGCAGTTGATGATCACGCCGCTCTGCCCGGCCTGCGCGGCGTCGGCGCGCTGGATGAATTCCGTGAGCGCGAGGATGGCGCTGCGCCCCTTGTCGAAGTCGCGCCCCGCGTGGGCGGCGCGGCCGCGGACGACGGCGGTGAACGTGCCCGAGCCGTTGCGCGAGCCGACGAGCATTCCATCGGCGAACGCCGGCTCGAACACTAGCCCGACGTGGTTGCGCTTCGCCGCCTCCGCCAGCAGCGCCGCCGAGCCGGGCGAGCCGATCTCCTCGTCGGGGTTGAGGATCACCTCCCACCCGATGCCGCGGCAGGCGCTGCTCGATTCCAGCGCCTCCAGGGCCGAGAGCATCACGACGATGCCGCCCTTGGCGTCGACCGCGCCCGGGCCGCGGATGGTCTCGGCGTCAACCAGGTCGATCCGCTGGAACGGGTGCTCGGCGGGGTAAACCGTGTCGTAGTGGATGTTCAAGAGCACGCGCAGCGGGGCCGCGGCGCGCTTGGTGAACACCAGCGCGTGTCCGAGCGGGGCAGGGGCAACGTTGCCTGCGGCGTCGACGGTGCTGGCGGGCGGGAGCGCGACCTTGCGGACGTGGTCGGGGTCGAGCACGTCGAAGGCGTCGATCAACTCCGCCTCCATCCGCGCCAGGCCCGCCAGGTGGGTGGTGCCGGAGTTGATCCCGCACCAGTGCCGCAGCAGCTCGACGCGCCGGGCCTGCCGGGCCGCGATGGATTGGAGGAGTCGATCCATCATGCTCCACCTCTTGCGCCCGCGCCGCGGGCGACCAGCGGCCGGCGTGCGCGGTTGCGCGCCCGATGATAGGGCCATGGGCCTCACCGCGCCTGCGCGTGGGGCGGCCGCTCCACCCAATGGCGCAGCGCCCCCGTTCCTCGCCGCAACGTCCGGTAACGCTGGCGGGGCGGTGACGCCGCACGTTGCCCCGCCGCGCTGGCGCACGCGCGCTTTGCCCTTGTGTTTCCGCCCGCGCTCCGGGACGCTAGCGGCGGTGGCGACGATGACCGATCCGAACGACCCGACCCCGCCCCTGCTCAGCGCGCGCGGGATCACCAAGGCGTTCCCCGGCGTGCGCGCGCTCGACGGCGTGGACTTCGACCTGCGCGCCGGCGAGATCCACGCGCTGATGGGCGAGAACGGCGCGGGCAAGAGTACGCTGATCAAGGTGCTGACCGGCGTCTACCGCCGCGACGCCGGGCAGGTCACCCTTGACGGCAGCAACATCAACCCGCGCTCGCCGCAGCACGCGCAGCAGTTGGGCATCAGCACCGTCTATCAGGAAGTGAACCTCGTGCCCGCGCTGTCGGTGGCGGAGAACATCTACCTCGGGCGGCAGCCGTCGCTGCTGGGGAAGATCCGCTGGCGGAAGATGTACGCGCTGGCCGAGGCGGCGCTGGCGCGGCTGGACCAGTACATCGACGTGACGCGCCCGCTGGACAGCTACTCGATCGCGATCCAGCAGATGGTCTCGATCGCCCGCGCGCTCGACGTGCAAGCGCGGGTACTGATCCTGGACGAGCCGACGAGCAGCCTGGACGCGCACGAGGTGCAGCAGCTCTTCGCGGTCATCCGCCGTCTGGCCGGCACGGGCCTGGGGATCGTGTTCGTCACGCACTTCATGGATCAGGTGTACGAGCTGTCGCACCAGATCACGGTGCTGCGCAACGGGAAGCTGGTGGGTTCGTACCCGACGCAGAAGCTGCCGCGGCTGGAGCTGATCGCGCGGATGATGGGCCGCGATTTGGCGCAGGTGGAGGCGATGCAGCACGAGCACGCCGCGCCGCCGCAGCGGCTGGAGAGCCGCCCGCTGCTGGAGGCGAGCGGCGTCGGCAAGCGCGGGTCGGTCAAGCCGTTCGACCTGAGCGTCCGCAAGGGGGAGGTGGTCGGCCTGGCGGGGCTGCTCGGGTCGGGGCGGACCGAGATGCTGCGGCTGCTGTTCGGCATCGACCGCCGCGACAGCGGGACCATTTCCATCGACGGCCAGCCCGCGCCGCTGCGAAAGCCGCGGCAGGCGATCGACCGCGGGCTGGGGTTCTGTCCCGAGGACCGCAAGGTGGCCGGGATCGTGCCGGATTTGTCGATCCGCGAGAACATCATCCTGGTCATGCAGGCCAAGCGCGGCTGGCTGCGAAAGATCCCGCGGCGGAAGCAGGAGCAACTGGCCGATCAGTACATCCGCGCGCTGAACATCGCCACGCCCGATGCCGAGAAATCGATCCGCCTGCTCAGCGGCGGGAACCAGCAGAAGGCGATCCTCGCCCGCTGGCTGGCGGCGCGGCCGGGGCTGCTGATCCTCGACGAGCCCACGCGCGGCATCGACGTTGGCGCCAAGTTCGAGATCGCGAGGTTGATGGACTCACTGTGCAAGGAAGGGATGGCCATCCTGTTCGTCTCATCGGAGCTGGAGGAGGTCGTGCGAAGCTGTCACCGCGTGGCCGTGCTGCGCGACCGGCAGAAGGTGGGGGAGCTGAGCGGCGGCGAGATCAGCGAGCACCGGATCATGGACGTCATCGCCGCCGCGCCCGAGGCAACCGGCGCGGCCGATGGCGCACCTGCGGGCGCGGCCACCGGCGCACCTGCGGGCGCAGGCAGGGGTGACGGCGGCGCCAGCGCCGGAGGGGCGGCGTGAGCACCACCACTCCGGCATCCCCGACCGAGGCCGTCGTCACCGATGCCGGCGGGCGGGCGACGCAGCCGAGGCGCGCCCGCTTCCGCCTCAGCGGCTGGACCCGCCTGCTCTGGCCGGCCGTCGCGCTGGCGCTGATCCTGCTGTTCAACTTCATCCGCACCCCCAACTTCTTCCAGTTGGACGTGGTCAACGGACAGCTCCGCGGCTACGTGATCACTATCCTGGACCTCGGCACGCCGGTCATGCTGCTGGCGCTGGGGATGACGCTGGTGATCGCCACCGGCGGGATCGACCTTTCGGTCGGCGCGGTGATGGCGATCACCGGCGCGGTCGCATCGGTGCTGATCGTCCGCCCGCCGGACTCGGCGCTGTCGGCGGTCAACCTCGGCGGGTCGATGACCGCCATCTTCGCCTTCTCGCTGGGGATCGCGCTGCTGTGCGGGCTGTGGAACGGCGTGTTGGTGGCGCTGGTCGGCATCCAGCCGATCATCGCCACGCTGATCCTCATGGTCTCGGGGCGCGGCGTGGCGCAGCTCATCACCGCCGGGCAGATCGTCAACCCGCGCGACCCGTCGTTCGCCTTCCTGGCCGGCGGGACGCTGTTCATGCTGCCCTTCACGATCACGCTGGTGGCGGCGATGGCGCTTATCGCGCTCGTGCTGACGCGCGGGACGGCGCTGGGGCTGTTCCTCGAATCGGTCGGCAACAACCCGCGCGCCAGCCGCTACTCCGGCGTCAACGCGCGGCTGGTCAAGCTGCTCGCCTACGTCTTCAGCGGGTTCTGCGCGGGGCTGGCGGGACTGATCGCCACGGCCGACATCATGGCCGCCGACGCCAACAACACCGGGCTTTACCTCGAGCTCGACGCCATCCTGGCCGTCAGCATTGGCGGGACCGCGCTGACCGGCGGGCGGTTCTCGTTGGCCGGCTCGCTCATCGGCGCGCTGGTGATCCAGTCGCTGACGACCACCCTGCTCGCGCAGGACGTGCAGCGCGAGGTGGACCTGATGATCAAGGCGGGCGTGGTGATCGTGGTCTGCCTGCTCCAGTCCGAGACCTTCCGCGCCCGCCTGGTGCGCGCCGTTCGGAGGACGCCGGCATGAGCGACGCGCCGCTCGCGTACTACGCCCCCGCCAGCCGCATCCGCCGCCGCCCGGTCTGGGTCCCGACGCGGCAGCAGGTGCCGTTCCTCGCCACCGCCGTCGTCTGCGCGGTGCTCTACGCGCTGGCCGGTTACTTCTATCCGGTCTTCTTCTCGCCGCGCGTGGTGGTCAACCTGCTGAACGACAACGCGCACCTCGGCATCGTGGCCGTCGGGCTCACGTTCGTGATGCTGTCGGGCGGAATCGATCTGTCGGTCGGGTCGGTCGTCGGCTGCACCGGCATCGCGCTGGGCGTGCTGATCACCCGCCACGACGTCCACCCGCTGCTGGCCATCGCCATCGTGCTGGCCGGCGGCGTGCTGCTGGGGACGGCGATGGGATCGCTCATCCACTTCTTCGATCTGCCGGCGTTCCTCGTCACGCTCGCGGGGCTGTTCTTCTGCCGCGGGCTGGCGCTGGTGATCAGCCGCGAGTCGATCCAGATCTCGCACCCGTTCTACGACACGCTCGCGGGCCTGACGATCCCGCTGACCGGGCGCGTGGTGCTGCCGTTCCCGGCGATCGTGTTCCTTCTCGTGCTGGTCGTTGGGATCTACGTCGCGCTGTTCACCCGCTTCGGGCGCAACACCTACGCGATCGGCGGGAGCGAGTCGTCGGCGCTGCTGATGGGGCTCCCGGTCGGGCGGACCAAGATCGGCATGTACGCCCTCAGCGGCTTCTGCGCCGCGCTCGGCGGAGCGGTCTTCACCATCTACAAGGGCTCGGGCAACGCGCTGGACGGCACCGGCATGGAACTGGACGCGATCGCGGCGGTCGTGGTCGGCGGAACGCTTCTCGTCGGCGGCATCGGGCAGATCGCCGGCACCCTGCTGGGCGTGCTGATCTTCGCCATCATCGGCCTGGGCATCATGTTCGACGGCCGGCTCACCACCTGGTGGACCCGCATCGCGCTGGGGCTGCTGCTGCTGGCGTTCATCCTGCTGCAAAAGCTCCTGCAGTTCGGTAAGGGCGCCGAAGACTAGCCGCTCGCCGCGCCTCTCGGCCAGGCGCGCGCAGTCGCGCGCCGGGCGCCCGCGCCCCGCGCCCCGCGCCCCGCGCGCATCCGCCATTCGCCCGCGGCGGTCGTGCCCGCGGCAGCGGTGTCACGCCGTTCCCGCGGCGATCAGCCGATCCGCGGGCGCGCGGTCACTTCCCGCGTTCGAACTGCTTGAGCACCGGGAAGAGCGGGGCGTGGTCGTCGGTCCACGGGCGCATCTCGCGCACCGGGCCGCTGCGGAACGACTTCTCATCGCGGAACGACGACAGCGCCGCGTGGTCCTCTGATGCCAGCAGCCAGAACGACGGGTAGGGCGTCTCCTGCGTGGTCGTGATGAACGGGGCGGCGGCGAGGCGGAGCCGCTTGGCGGCGGCCCACACCGGCGGCAGCAGGTCGAGGTGGCGGTTGGACAGGTGCACCGCGATCACGCCCCCGGGCGCCATGTGCCGGCGGTACAGCTCGAACGCCTCGACCGTGAGCAGGTGGACCGGCACGCCGTCGCCGCTGAAGGCGTCGAGCACCAGCACGTCGAAGCGCTGGTCCGCCTGGCGGGCGAGCGACAGCCGCGCGTCGCCGGCGACGGTCGTCACCTTGGCGGCGCTGTCGCCGAGAAAGGTGAAGGTCGAGCGGGCCAGTTCGATCACGTCCGGGTCGAGCTCGTAGAAGGTGAACTCGTCACCCGTCTTCCCGTACGCCGCCAGCGTGCCGGTCCCCAGGCCGACGATGCCGACGCGGCGCGGGCGATCGGCGCGAAAGCGCCGCATGGCGACGCCGACGCCGGTGGGCTCGGCGTAGTAGGAGGTGGCGGTGCGGCGGAAGTCGGCGTGGGTGAACTGCACGCCGTGCGACGTGCCGTTGTGGATCATCTCGCGGTGGGTGTGGCGCGGGTCGCCGTCAGAGATCTGCACCACCTCGATCACGCCGTAAAAGCTCCGCCGCGCGAGCAGGCGGCGCTCGGTGGTGACCGTGGCGTCGTAGTACAGCATCATCCCCAGCACCGGCAGCAGCGCGACGGCCGGCAGCCAGAGCAGCGGGCGGCGGAAGCCGCGCATGGCTGACGTGCGGCTCAGCAGCAGCACGCCGAGCCCCAGCAACCAGGTGGCGACGATGCAGGCGTGCATCTCGAGGAACTGCGTGAAGACCATCGGCGCCAGCAGCGTCACCAGCAGCGCGCCGACCACGCCGCCGAGCGAGACCAGCAGGTAATAGCGCGTCAGGTGCCGCGCCGCCGGGCGCAGGCGCGCGACCTCGCCGAGGCAGAACAGGCAGCCGGTGAACAGGGCGGCGGAGTAGGCAGGGACCTGCCAGAAGAGCGGGAGCCCCAGCCGCCACTTGATCACGTACGCCGCCGCCAGCATCGCCGCCGCCGCCAGCGGCATCACGATGGCGCGGCGGTATTGGTCGGCGTACTCGAAGCAGAGGATGAAGGCGATCAGGTAGAGCGTGAGCGGCAGCACCCAGAGGAACGGCACGGGCGCGACGTCCTGGCAGATCTTATTCGTGGCCGCGAGCAGGAACGCCGACGCGACGGCGGAGAAGAGCAGGACCACCGCCGCCGCGCCGCCGGTGAGCGGGGCGGGCGCCGCGGGGCCCGTGAGCGGAGCAGGCGCCGCGGGGCCGGCGGAGGCAAGTGCGCCGGGCGCGGACGCGGGCGTCGGCGCGGGCGCGGGAGATGCGCCCGCGGCAGCTTCCGCGTGAGCGTCGGCCGCGAGCGATCGCCGGGCGCCCCGCGCGGCAACGAACCCGCAGGCGGCGCACAGCAGCGCGAAACCGCCGAAGAGCCACGACCAGCCGATTGCCTGAGCGCGGCGCGTCAGCGCGGGCTCGATGAGGAACGGGTAGCTCACCAGCGCCGCCAGCGATCCGAGGTTCGACAGCGCGTAAAGCCGGTAGACCGACCGCCCCGGATAGCTGCCGGCGAACCAGTGCTGCACCAGCGGCGACGTTGCCGACAGCGCGAAGTACGGCAGCCCGACGGTGAGCCCGAGCAGCAGCAGGATGCGCAGCGTCGGCCGATCCGCTCCGGTCGGGGCGAGCGTCGCCGACGGCACGATCGGCAGCGCCGCCAGGCACGCCGCCAGCACGACCGCGTGCACCACCGCCTGCGTGCGCCACGAACACCGGTCCGCGAGCAGGTGCGCGTAAGCGTAGCCGGCCAGCAGCACGACCTGGAAGAAGAGCAGGCAGGTGGTCCAGACCGACGCGGCGCCGCCGAACCACGGCAGGATGAACCGCGCGATCAGCGGCTGCACGGCGAAGAGCAGGAACGCCGAGAGCAGGATCACCAGCGCGAAAGCGGTCCCGGCCGCGGCGCCGGCGGGACCGGCGACGGCGGCGGCGGTGGCGGTTGACGCGGCGACCGGTGCGCCCGCGCCCGCGCCAGCCAGTGCCGGGTCACGGGTTTCAGAGACGGCATCGGACATCGCCGCGCATCCTACCGGATCAACCGCGGCCGCGCGCAGTCGCCCGGCCGCCCGCCGCGTCTGCTAAGTGTCGGCGGGCCTGCCGCACCGCGCGGGTCTGCCGGTCGCGATGTGACGGCGGCTCAACGCTGAAGCAGGAGGAGGACTGGAACCACGAATGAACACGAATAGACATGAATGGGAAAGCATTCTGGCCCGTGCCCCTGCACGTCTGATTCGTGTTCATTCGTGTACATTCGTGGTTCCTTCTTCTGCACCCGCGTTCAGTCCGGATTCCCAAGCCACGTTCCCTGTTCAGGGGGATTATTTGACCGGTCGTTCCAGAATCCCTATGCTCCCGCTCATCGCACTGCCGATGTACCTCGCGTGGGGGCAAGGGAAACGATGCCGCGGCCGAAAGAGTTCGATCCCGAGCAAGTGATCGAGGAGGCCCTGGAAACGTTCTGGGAGCACGGCTACTCGGCCACCAGCGTCAGCGACCTGCTGGAAGAAATGGGGCTCAACCGCGGCTCGCTCTACGGCACCTTCGGCGACAAGAAGCAACTCTTCCTGGCGGTGCTCGACAAGTACATGGCGATGCGGCTGAAGGACTGCGAGGCGATGCTGGAAGCGCCCGGCAGCGCCCGGGCGGCGCTGCGGGGGATGTTCGAGCACGTCGTCAGCGACTGCACCTGCGAGAAGGGCCGCCGCGGCTGCCTCGCGGCCAAGGCGGCGATGGAGCTGGCGCCGCACGACAAGGACGTCGCCAACTGGTTCCGCACGTTTCACAAGCGCAACGTCGCGATGTTCGCCAACGTCATCCGCCGCGGGCAGCAGCAGGGCGAGATCTCGAAGAAGCTCGACCCCGAGGCCGCCGGGCGGTTCCTGCTCAACTCCCTGGCCGGGCTGCGGCTGCTGGGGACGACCGATCCCAACGCCGGCGAGGCGCGGGAAGTGGTGGAGATGACCCTGAAGGTGCTGGAACTCAAATGAAACACACGAAGCAGATCGTCTCCGCCGCGCTTCTCGTCGCTGCCGCTGGCGCGATTGTCACGGTCGCCGGCCTGGCCGGGTGCGACCGGGAGCAGAAGGGCGGCGGGATGGGTGCGGTGGCGGCGATGGAGCGCCCCCCGGCCGCGGTCTTCACCGCCGCCGCGCTGTCGCGCGACGTGCCGGTCTACCTCGAGCAGATCGGCCGGACCGCCGCGCGCGAGATGGTCACCATCCGCCCGCAGGTGGGCGGGCGCATCGTCGCGATCCACTTCGAGGACGGCGCCAACGTGAAGAAGGGCGACCCGCTCTTCACCATCGACCCGCGCCCGTTCCAGGCGGCGCTGGACGAGAAGAAGGCGCTGCTAGCACAGGCGCAGGCGACGCTGAAGCTCAACGCCAGTGAGCTGGAGCGCGTGCAGGGGCTCAGCGGCACCGGCGCGATCTCGGCGCAGGAGATCGAGTCGAAGCAGAACGCCGTCGCCGTCGCCGAGGCGCAGGTGCAATCGGCGCAGGCGGCGGTCGAAACGGCCACGCTCAACCTCGACTACTGCAAGATCACCTCCCCCATCGAGGGGCGCACCGGGCAGCGGCAAGTCGACGTCGGCAACGTCGTCAACGGCGGCGGCGGGGACGGCGGCGGCAGCAACAACGGCGGCGGGCCGGGCGGCGGCGGGGGCGGCGGCAACATGCTGCTGACCATCCAGCGGCTCGACCCGATTTACGCCGACTTCACCGTGACCGAGAACGAATTCGCCACCGTCCGCCGATTCATGGCCCAGGGAGCGCTCGATGGGTCTGACCCGACGGGGCGCGTGAAGGTGCTGGTCGAGCTTCCCGCCGACGCCGGCAGCGTGCTGGCCGCGATGGGCGGGGCGGGAGCCGCACCGGCCACGCCCGCCGATCCGTCCGCAGCGCCGGCCGGTCCGTCCGCGACGCCGCAGCCCGGAGCGGGCGCAGCGCCATTGCCCGCCGCTCCGTCCACCGCGCCGACCGGTCCCGCCGCCGGCCCGGCGACGCTGCCGACGCCGCGGTCGGTCGCCCCGCGCGAGGGCGTGCTGACGTTCCTGGACAACGCCGTGCAGCAGGGGACCGGCACCGTCCGCGTCCGCGCGACGCTGCCCAACGCCGACCGCTACTTCTGGCCCGGGCAGTTCGTCCGCGTGAAGCTCGTGCTGACGGTGAAGAAGAACGCCGTGCTGATCCCCGCGCAGGCGCAGCAGATCGGCCAGCAGGGCCCGTTCGTCTACGTGATCAAGGACGGCGCCGCCCAGCTCCGCCCGATCGTGATGGGCCAGCGGCAGGGCGACCTGATCGTGGTGGACGGCGTGGAGGCGGGCGAGCAGGTCGTCGTCCAGGGCCAGATGGGCGTGATGCCCGGCGGCAAGGTGATGATCGCAAACGCGCCGCCGGCAGCGCCGACGACGCAGACGGCGGGCGCGAACTGACCGTATGGGTAAGCCGCGGCGGCGTCAGTGGTCGGTGATTAGTGATCAGTGGTCAGTGGTCAGTGGTCCGTGGTCAGTGATTAGTGATTAGTGGTCAGTGGTCACTCGCGTGCTCGCGTTGTCGTGGGCGCCGCGCGAGTGATGGCGGCCGCAACAAAACGGCGCACTGGAGTCGAGCGCCACGCGAGTGACCAGTGACAAATGACCAGTGACCCATGACAGCTCGAGCGAACGCGTAACGAACAGCAGGTAACGTCCAACCGGAAGACCCCCGTGAACCTCTCCGAACCCTTCATTCGTCGCCCGGTGATGACGGTCGTGCTGACCGTCAGCGCGGTGCTGTTCGGGATCCTCGCGTACCGCGCGTTGCCGGTGGACGCGTTGCCGCCGGTGGATTACCCGGTGATCCAGGTGAGCGTCGGCTACCCCGGCGCCAGCCCGGAGACGGTCGCCTCCACCATCGCCACGCCCCTCGAGCGGCAGTTCATGCAGATCGCCGGGCTGGAACTGATCACCAGCAAGAGCACGCAGGGGTTCTGCTCGATGACGTTGCAGTTCGTGCTCTCCAAGAGCGTGGACGCGGCGGCGACGGACGTGCAGGCGGCCATCAGCCGGGCGCAGGGCAACCTGCCGCAGGACCTGCCCGCCCCGCCCACGTTCGAGAAGAGCAACCCCAACGACCAGCCGATCCTCTACATCGCGCTGACCAGCGACAGCATGACGCGCGGCCAGCTCTACGACCTGGCCAGCACGCAGGTGAGCCAGCGGATCAGCATTTTGCCCGGCGTCTCCAACGTGGACGTCTACGGCACCAAGAGCGCGGTGCGGATCAAGGCTGATCCCTCCGCGCTGGCGGCGCGCGGGATGACGGTGGACGACCTCTCGACCGCCATCACCGACCAGACCACCTACCAGGGCGCCGGGCAGTTCGACGGCCCCGACCGCACCTACCTGCTCCAGCCGCAGGGGCAGGTGGAGACGGCCGAGGGGTACAACAACCTGATCATCGGCACCAAGGACGGCTCGCCGATCTACCTCAAGGACGTGGCGCAGGCGCGCGACGGCGTGCAGGACGAGCGCGTGGACATGCGCTTCTGGGTCCGCGGGCGCGAGGTCCCCAAGGCAACGGTGGTGGTTGCCGTCTTCCGCCAGGCCGGCTCCAACGCCGTCGAGGTGGCCAACTCCGTCAAGTCGCTGCTGCCGGAGGTGGCGCCGCAGCTTCCGGCGTCGGTCAACATCATCCCGATCTACGACCGCTCCAAGACCATCGTCAACAGCGTGCACGACGTGCAGGAGACGCTGTACATCGCCTTCGCGCTGGTGGTGGTGGTGATCTTCGTCTTCCTCGGCCGCGCCACCGACACCCTGATCCCGGTGGTCGCGCTGCCGCTGTCGCTGCTGCTGACGTTCATCGGCATGCGGGCGCTGAACTACAGCCTGGACAACCTCTCGCTGATGGCCATCACGCTGGCGATCGGCTTCCTGGTGGACGACGCGATCGTGTTTTTGGAGAACGTCGTCCGCCGGATGGAGCAGTACGGCGAGACGCCGCTGCGCGCGTCGATCAACGGCGCGCGCGAGATCTCGTTCACCATCCTGTCGATGACCCTCTCGCTGGCGGCGGTGTTCTTGCCGCTGATGTTCATGAGCGGGATCATCGGCCGCATCTTTCGCGAGTTCGCCGTCACGATCATCATCGCCATCCTGGCCAGCGGCGTGGTGTCGCTGACGCTCACGCCGCTGATGTGCGCCCGCATGATCGGGCAGCGCGGGCACGGGCATAAAAAGACGTGGATGGAGCGCCTCTTCGGCGCGATCGAGCGCCCGGTGCTGGCGTTCTACGGCAGCACGCTCTGGTTCTTCCTCCGCCACCGGTGGATCTCGGCGGTCATCTGGGTCGTCTGCCTCGCGGGCACCGCGTGGCTCTTCTTGTCGATGCCGACCTCGTTCCTCCCCGTCGGCGACAGCTCGTTCTCTTGGGGCGTGCTGATCGCGCAGGAAGGCGCGTCGCCGGAGCTGATGCGTCAGTACCAGGATCGCGCTGAAAAGATCCTGCACGCCAACGACGCCATCGACATGACCTTCACCATGACCGGCAACGGTCAGTTCCTCAACTCCAACATGGGGCTGCTGCTGGCCTTTTTGAAGGACCCGGACAAGCGCCCGCCGCTGACCACGACGGACATGGCCACCGGGCAGCCGGTGACGATCCAGAAGCCGACGATCGTGGACGTGTCGCAGGACACCGCCGGCAAGCTCATGATGGGCCTGCCCGGCGCCATTGGCGTGCTCACGCCGCAGCCGGTGCTCGAGATCTCGACCGGCGCCACCAGCCGGCAGGGCGGGCAGTTCGCCTTCAGCCTGAGCGGCATCGACTCCAAGGAGGTCTACGCGTCGGCGCAGCGGCTGACGCAGCGGCTGATGCCGGAGATCGGCCGCAAGTTCGCCGGCATGCCGATCAGCGACATGTTCCTCCAGACCCCGCAGCTCAAGATCGACATCCTGCGCGAGCGCGCCGCGATGTACGGCGTGTCCGCCGAGCGGATCGAGGCGCTGCTGCGCAACGCCTACAGCCAGAATTACGTCTACCTGATCAAGCAGCCGCAGGACCAGTACCAGGTCATCCTCGAGACCCGCGACCAGACCCGCCGCCACCCCGAGGACTTGTCCCTGCTCTACGTGCGCAGCGATAACGGCCAGAACCTGGTCCCGCTCTCCGCCGTCGCCACCTGGAGCGAGACGCTCGGCCCGCAGGCGGTGAACCACCTCAACCAGTTCACCAGCGTGACGATCAACTTCAACCTGATGCCCGGCGTCACCATCGGCGAGGCCATGGGCTTCATCGAAGGTCTGGCCAAGGACCCCACCGTCGTCCCCACGCACATCCGCACGCAGTTCCAGGGCGAGGCCCTCACCTTCCGCGAGACGATGAGCAGCCTGACGATCCTGATCGTGCTGGCGGTGTTCGTGATGTACGTGATCCTGGCCGTGCTGTACGAGAGCTACCTGCACCCGGTGACGGTGCTGTCGACGCTGCCGACGGCGATGGTCGGCGGGCTGGCGACGCTGTGGGTCTGCCGGTGGATGGGCATGCCGGGCATCGATTTGTCGCTCTACGCCTTCATCGGGCTGTTCATGCTGATGGGAATCGTGAAGAAGAACGGGATCATGATCGTGGACTTCGCCATCCAGCGCGTCGCCGCCGGCGAGACCGCCGAGCGATCGATCCACCAGGCGAGCATCGACCGCTTCCGCCCGATCCTGATGACCACCCTCGCGGCCGTCATGGGGGCGGTGCCGATCGCCTTCGGCCTCGGCGCCAGCGGCCCGGAGCGCCGCCCGCTCGGCCTGGCCATCGTGGGCGGTCTGCTGGTCAGCCAGCTCATCACGCTCTACGTCACGCCGGTCATCTACCTCTACATGGAGCTATTCCAGGAGAAGGTGCTCAACCGCGTCCCGTTCCTCGCCACCCACTACGACGGCCACGCGGCCACGCCGGGGTCGCGCGTCGCGGGCGACGAGGGAACCGACGGCCCCGACCGCGAGCGCAATCCCGAGCCCGAACTCGTCGGCTCCCGAACCGGCAACGGCAACGGGCACTGAGGGGATGACAAGGTGAGGGGGTGACAAGGTGAGGGGCGGAGTTCTCGCCCAACCGCGCCACCCCGGGGTGCCCCTACTTAGCGCCGGTGCGCAGCACCGGGAGCTGTCGACGCGAGGCACGAAGACACCGAGGGGAGAGCGACGAAGCGACGAAGCGACGAAGCGACGAAGCGGAAGAATGGGCGCTGAGTCGCCGGGACATCCAGGAAGTGAGAAGGCGGCGAGGGAGAAAGTGAATTCACTTCCTCCCTCGCCGCCTTTTTCACTCCGTGCCTCCGTGCCTCCGTGCCTCCGTGCCTCCCGCCCTTACGGCATGTACGGCACCGGCGCGTACGTCGCGTAGTCATATCCCTTGGTCGACACCGATCCGCCGAGGAACTGCTCGAGGTACTGGACGATCGCGATGATCTCCTGGTACTTGCCGCTCTCCGGCAGTTGCGTGCCGGGGTGGACGTTGGCGGTGCGGACGCTGCCGTCGGCGAAGCCGAGGTTGAAGGCCATCGACTTGCGCAGGTTGTGCGTCGCGTACGCGCGGCCCGAGCCGCCGGCGAGGTGGCCGTAGACCGGGTCGGCGACGATCGCCCGCGGGATCTCGGGGTAGCTGCCGTTGGTCACCGTGCCGGTCGGCGGCAGGGCGGTGCTGGGGTTCCAGAGCTTGATCGTCCCCTTCGGGGCCCGGCCGAAGCGGTGGAGCTTGGGCCACAGGCGGAAGAGCGACCCGTCGGCGATCCCAAGCGCGGGGTTGGCGGGCGAGGCCTTCATGTGGATGTTGTAGAGGAAGTTGTAGCGGTCCTTGTCGACCGTCGCGTCGCGAATGGCGTTGGGGCAAAGGTAGTACGGCGAGGAGGGCTGGTCGCCGCCCGGCCCGCCGAGGTACTTCAGCGCGACGAGCCGCCCGATGTTCGAGCCAACCGCCTGGTACGGCGCGCCCGCCCACCCCTGCCCCTGCATGACGCCGGCATTGGCGAACCCGAAGCCGAGCGGGGGTGGATCGCCGCGGTGCGCGAGCATCGGCGGCAGCTGGCCCTTGTTGTCGTTGGCGTACATGATGCGCGCGGTGGCGATCTGCCGCAGCAGCGCCGCGCACTTGGTGACCTGCGCCTGCTGCCGCACGCGGCTGAGCACCGGCAGCAGGATGCCGATCAGCACCGCGATGATGCCGATCACCACGAGCAACTCGACGAGCGTGAAGCCGCTACGACGCTGAATTGAACGCTGCATAAAAGCACCCTTTTCGACGAGCGAGATGGTTGCACAACGCGCCGGCCGCGCGATCCAATGCCCCGCGGGGGGCCGGCGACGCGCCCGCCCGGCAAAGTACATTTTAACCCACCCGCCGCCCGCGCAACGCCCCTTTCAGGCAAATCACCTGCTGATTCAGGAACCGGGGCAGACTCGGTCAAGTGGCGCGGGCGGGGCGGCGGTGTAATGCGCCCGCGTCGTTGCCACACTCTCAGGACAACTAAAGGGGCGGATTCCAGGGTGGAGGATCCTCGATGAGCAAAATGCCTTCAACGGCGACACGGGCGGCTTCTTGATAGCGGAAATCAGGAAATGATCGAAACGGGGACGCCTCGCGCGGCGCACCCGCGGCCGCCATTTCTTCATGCTTTCCTGTTGAATATTGTTTCGACACTCGACATTCGACATTTGCCATTTGCCATTCCCTACGAAGAGCACGACAGCGCCGAACACCCCGGCGCCGTCCGCGCCCACTCCGGGCGGCGGGCGGCTAGATCCTCTTCGCCGGGCAGCTCGTCGTACGGGGTCGTCAGCACGCGCATCAGTCGCTCCAGCACCGACAGGTCACCGCGCTCGGCGGCGCGGATGGCGTCCTGGGCCAGGTAGTTCCGCGGCACGTACTTGGGGTTGACCGCGCGCATCGCCCGTCCGCGCGCTTCGTCGGACGCGCCTTCCGCCGCCACGCGCCGCGCGTAGCGCTGTGCCCACGCGCTCCACCGCTGCCGTGCTTCCGGCGGCAAAGCGTCGACGTAGAACGCGGGGGTGACGTGTTGCAGGAAGGATTCCGCGTCCGGCCGCGCCTTGGCGTCCCAGTTCGACAGGCCGCGGAAGAAGAGCGTGTAATCGGTCTCCACCATCGCCATCGTCTCGAACAGTTCCTCGGCCAGCGCCACGTCCTCCTCGCCGGCGAGCGACGACAGCCCGAGCTTGCCCGCCAGCATTTGCGCGTGCGCGTCGCGGTAGGTGTCGCGGTAGAGGTTGAGGCTGGCCAGCACGCGCTGCTCGTCGTTGATCAGCGGGAACAGCGCCCCCGCCAGCCGGCCGAGGTTCCAAAGCGCGATCGCGGGCTGGTTGCCGAAGCGGTAGCGCCCCTCGGCGGCGTCGGTGGTGTTGGGCGTCCACGCCGGGTCGTACGGCTCCAGCCAACCGTACGGGCCGTAGTCGATCGTCACCCCCAGCGCGCTCATGTTGTCGGTGTTCATGACGCCGTGCACGAACCCGACGCGCATCCAGTGGACGACCATGACGGCCGTCCGCCGCGCGATCTCGTCCAGCAGCCGCGCGTACACGTCGCCCCGGTCGCCGCCATCGCCCGCGCCGCCGCCGCCGCCGCCGCCGCGGTCGCCCGCGATGAGCTCCGGGTAGTACTCAGCGATGAGGTAATCCGTCATCCGCTTCAGCAGATCGTGCTCGCCGTGCGCGGCGAAGATCTCGAAGTTGCCGAAGCGAATGAAGGTCGGAGCGACCCGGCAGACGATCGCCCCCGGCTCGGCGGCGGGGTTGCCGTCGTAGAACATGTCGCGCACGACCGCGTCACCGGTCAGCACCAGGCTCAAGGCGCGCGTGGTGGGGACGCCGAGGAAGTGCATCGCCTCGCTGCACACGAATTCTCGCAGCGACGACCGCAGCACGGCCCGCCCGTCCGCGCGGCGCGAGTAGGGCGTCGGCCCCGGCCCTTTGAGTTGGAACTCGAGCCTGCCGCCGCGGCTCGGGAAGACGACCTCGCCCAGCGTGATCGCCCGCCCGTCGCCGAGCTGCCCGGCCCAGTGCCCGAACTGGTGCCCGCCGTAGCGCGCCGCGTACGGCCGCATCCCCGGCAACACGAGGTTTCCCGCCAGCAACTCCAGCGACGCGCGATCTCCGCGATCCCCGCCCGCGCCGCCCGCGTCGCCCGCGGCGGGCCTGCTGATCCCCAGCTCCGCCGCCAGGTGCTCGGCCCAGCCGATCAGCCGCGGCTTGGAAACCGGCGTCGGCGTCACCTCCGAGTACGCCGCGCCGCGCACCGCGCGCGTGAAATTCTGTTTCTCCGGGTCGCCGGGAAACGTCTGGACGAACCGCGACTCCCACGCCAGCTCCGCCAGCGGCTTGGGACGATCAAGGTTCCCATCGAGGTTCACATCTGCAGTGCCTGCCGTCGTCGTCGTCATCATCACCCAAGCGTAGGCCGCGCCGGTCCTGCGGTCGCTCGCGTCGGACGATAGAATCACCTTCGGGCGGCGTCGCCGTCGGGAAACCTGATCCCGCTGGCGAAGCGGAATGACGGAGGCAGCATCCGCGGCCCTGATCGCTGGCAGGAAGATGAAGTGGGATAAGGGCACGGCGCGGCAATTCCCCCGGGGGTCGAACGACCAACGCTGTCACGACACAACAATATGAACACCAAACTGAAAAAAATGTCGCCCGAACAACGCGAAGCACTTTTTGGAGCATTACAGGCTCGCTTCGAGAAGAACATGAAGCGCCACAAGGGGATCGAATGGTCAGCCGTGCGGGCGAAGCTGGAAGCGCGAGGGGAGAAGCTCTGGTCGCTGGCGGAGATGGAACGGACCGGCGGCGAACCCGACGTGGTCGGCCAGGACAAGACGACGGGCGATTACATCTTCTACGATTGCTCGGCGGAAAGTCCGGCGGGCCGCCGGAGCGTTTGCTACGACCGCGAAGGGCTGGAGTCGCGGAAGGAACACCGGCCGGAAAACACCGCCATGGACATGGCCGCGGCCATGGGCATCGAGCTGCTGTCGGAAGAGCAGTACCGCCAGTTGCAGAAGCTCGGCGAGTTCGACAACAAGACGTCGAGCTGGGTGAAGACGCCGCCGGAGATCAGGAAGCTTGGCGGCGCCCTGTTCTGCGACCGCCGCTACGGCAACGTGTTCGTGTATCACAACGGCGCACAGTCGTACTACGGCAGCAGGGCGTTTCGCGGCGCGCTGAGGGTCTGAACGGGTGTAAGCAGATCCGTCTCCGGCGCGCGGCTGTCACGCCGGAAGCTGTGGCGTCCGTGTCGTTCCTCATTCGAGGTGAAATACTTCCCGCAGCGGCGAGGCCACGGGGGAATGATCCGGGTTCGACGGCATCACGTCGCCCATGTGCTTCCACCAGCGTTGACAGACGTCGGTGCGGGCGATGGCGGCCCAGCGGGCCTCGTCCTCGATCTCGACGTAGGCGAAGAGCTGGCGCGTCTCGGGGAGGAGGAAGATCGAGTAGTTGTGAGCGCCGTGCTGCTTCAGCACCGCCTCCAGCTCCGGCCAGATCGGCCGGTGACGACGCTCGTACTCCGCCTCCTGGCCCGGGCTGACCGACATCACGAACGCTTTGCGCATCATGGGGCTCCTTCGGTCTCGTAAAGAAGATTTACCGCAGAGGCGCAGAGGACGCGAAGGCGGGCTTCGCGCCAGGGTGGCCGCCTCCGCGCTCTCTGCGCCTCTGCGGCGAGTTTCGGTTCCGCTTCGTCCGCACGGGTAGCGCGTGCGGACCGGTGCTACTGCTTCACCGCGCCCGCCGTGATGCCGCTGATGAACTGGCGCTGGAAGAGGAGGAAGCCGACGACCAGCGGCAGCGTCGTGAGCAGCCCGCCGGCCATCAGCATGCCGAAGGGAGTGCGGGTCTCGCCCTGGAGGAGGTAGATCAGCACCGGCAGCGTCTGCATCTCCTGCGTGCGGAGCATGAGGAACGCGCCCATCAGGTTGTTCCACGATCCGATGAGCTGCATGATCCCCAGCGCCGCCAGCGCGGGCTTGCAGACGGGCAGGACGATGCGCCAGTAGATCTCGAACTCCGAGCAGCCGTCGATGCGGGCGGCGTGCAGCAGGTCGTCGGGCACGTTGGCGGCGACGTACTGCCGCATCCAGAAGATGCCGAACGCGCCGGCTGCGCCCGGGACGATCAGGCTCCAGTAGGTGTTGACCAGCCCGAGCTTGGAGAGCACGACGAAGTTGGGGATCATCGTCACCGCGCCCGGGATCAGCATGGTCGCCAGCACGAAGTTGAACAGCCGACCGTTGCCCGGCGCGCCGGGGAACTTGGCGAAGGCGTAGCCGGCCAGCGAGCAGAGGAACAGCGACAGCGTCACGAAGCCGCCGGAGATCAGGCACGAGTTGAAGAACGCACGCGCGATGCGCGTCTCCTGCCAGATCTGCTGGAAATTGGTCGCGTGCCACGGGCGGGGGATCCACTGCGGCGGCACCTGGAAGATCTGCGCCTGCGTCTTGAACGCCGAGATGAACAGCCAGTAGACCGGGAACAGCGACAGCAGCGCCACCAGCACCAGCGCGAAGTAAGTGAGCGGCCGCCAGATCAAGTTCATCCGACCCGGCCGGCGGGCGCGCGCAGGCGTCACGTAACCGGGCGGCGGCAGCGGCGGGGCGGTGGTGTTGGCCAGCGTGGGGGCGGCGGTGGTGGTCATCAGGCATCGCTCCCGTGGCCGTGGCGAAAGCGGTTGAGCACCAGCGACACGATCAGCACCCCGACCGACACCGTGTAGGCGACGCACGACGCGTAGCCGAAGCGGAAATCGTTGAACGACAAATTGAACAGGTAAAGCCCGAAGTTGGTCGACGACGTGCCCGGCCCGCCCTTGGTGAGCACGAAGACCTCATCGAACATGTAGACCGTCCCGAGAAGCGACAGGATCATGCAGAAGACGAAGGTCGGGCGCATCAACGGCAGCGTCACGTGCCACATCGCGCGCCAGCGGGTGGCGCCGTCGACGCTGGCGGCCTCGTAGTAGTCGGCGCTGATCCCCTGCAGGCCGGCGAGCATGAGCACCATGTTGTAGCCCGTCCACCGCCAGATCACGAGCAGGGCGATCGACGGCTTGCTCCATTCCACGCTGTTGAGCCACGCGACCGGCCCCAGGCCGACGTAGCTCAGCGCGTGATTGAGCAGCCCGTGCTCGGCGCTGAGCAGCAGGCCGAAGACGATGGCGATGACCACCATCGGCGTGACGCACGGCAGGAAGATCGACGCGCGCAGGATCGCCCGCGCCCGCAGCCACGACGTGTTCAGCGCCAGCGCCAGCAGGAACGCCAACGCGAGCATCGGCGGGATGTAGAGCATTCCGATCACAAGCGTGTTCCACAGGCTGGTGAGCAGGATCTCGTCGTCGAGCATCACGGAGAAGTTGCCGAGCCCCACCCAGCGCATCGGCGTGAGACCGTCCCACTTCACGAAGCTGAGGAAGAGCGAGAAGACCAGCGGGTAGAGCCCGAACAGGCCGAACAGGACGAAGAACGGCGCGACGAAGAAGTAGAAGTGGCGGTGCTTCTTCATCCGCAGCCACAGGCCCGGCCGCTGGTAAACGGAAGCGGCGGGGGCGGGCGGCGGCGCGCTGAACCCGCCGGCGGGACGCGGCGCGGGGGCGGCGGGTTGGGGGGCGGAGACGGTCGTCACCTCGATTCTCCTCCCGCGGGCGCCGCCGCTGCCACGCTCGCGCCCGCGCTGTCGCTCTCGCTCGCGCCGGCGTCTGCGTTCCTGCTCGCGCCCGTGCTGTCGCCCGTGCTCGTGCTGTCGCCCGCGCTCGTGCTGTCGCTCCCGCTCGTGGCGGCGCTCCCGCTCGTGCCCGCGTGCGCGTTTCTCATCGCGCCGGCGCTCTGATCCCCCGCTGCCGTGGCGCTGGTCGCGTCTTCCGGCGCGGCCTTCCTCCCCAGCCGCCGCTGGAGCTTGCGCGACAGGGTTTCCAGCATCGGCCCGGTGGGCTCGTGCCGCGTGTCCCACATGGTGAAGGCCTGCCCGGAGTAGTTCTGCGCTTCCACCCAGTCCTGCGTGCGGTGCAGCAGCGGCAGGCCGTGCACGCCGGCGGCGAACAGGGCGCGCGTCTTCTGGTTGTCGTAGAACGGGTCGGGTTGCTGGAAGAACGGGTCCTCCAGCGCCGGCAGATAAGCCGGGAACAGGTCGAACTTGGCGTACTGCGTCAACTGCCCCTCGACGGTGCAGAGCGCGTACTCGATGAACGCCCAGGCCGCTTCCTTGTTTGGCGTCTGGTCCGGGATCGATAGCACGGAGCCGCCCTTGTTGCTGGTGCGCCGCCCGCCGCGCTCGAACGCCGGCAGCTTGAACACGCCCCAGCGCGCCTTGTTGCCGCTGTAGACGCCGGCCGTGTCCTTCATCGTGCCGCCCAGCCAGACGGCGCCGGGATAGGTGGCGATGTGATCGCCATTGAAGCCGCCCATCCACTCGTGACTGAACTCGTCGACGTTGGCGCAAATGCCCGCCTCGCGCATCCGCCGGATCAGGTCCATCACCCGCCGCGAGGTCTCGGACGCGACGGCGATGCGGCCCTCATCATCGAACACCTGCCCGCCCAGTTGCTGGAGCAGCATCTCGTAGACCAGCGCGATGTTGGTGGGGCTCAGCGGCAGCATCTTGGTCTGCCCGCCCGACCTTTCGCGCACCTGCTTGCCGGCGGCGATGAAGTCGTCCCAGGTCTCGATCGATTCGGGGTCCACGCCGTAGCGCTGGAGCAGGTCGCGCTTGTAGAAGACGGCGCACGGGCCGATGTCCCAGGGGATGGCGTAGACGCGGCCGTCGTGGACGCAGTTGGCCCAGGCGGCGGGGGGGAAGCGATCCTTGTACTTCGCCGCCACCGCCGTCAGGTCGGTCAGCCGGCCCGTCGCGGTGTAGCGCGCCGCCTCGTGCCCCTGCAACTGCATCACGTCGGGCCCGGCGGTGCCGGAGGAGAGCGACAGCAGGAAGCGGGCCTGAAGGTTGGTGCCGCTCATCTCCACGGTCACGTCGATGTTGGGATAGCGGCGGTTGAACCCCTCGCGGGTGCTCATCAGCCCCTTGGCCGCGACGTTCCAACTCCAGACGGTGATCGGCCCGGCGAGCTGCTCCGGGCGCTGGAGCTTGGCCGGGTCCAGCGGCTCGCCCGCCGCCGCCGCCCGCCCGCCCGGCTTGAGCGATGCCAGCAGCGACCCCAGCGCCACCAGGGCCACCGCCCACCCGATGATCATCCCGGTCCGTCGTCGTGGTACCTGCACGCGGGCATCTTACCGCGCCGCCCCAGGAAACGAGAAAGGGACCGCCTCGCTTGTGCCGGCCAACTTTTCACAAATTCTCACCACCGAGGACTTCAACAACCTGATGGCCTTCCTGCTATCCAAGTGCGGGATGTCCGCGGGGCGGCGCGTTCGCGCGGTTGTCGCCGCGCGAAGTTATGGGCCTATGAACCGACGCCAGTTCTTGCAAGCATCGTTGGGCGCGGCGGCGGGGGTGGCGCTGTCGCGGCAGCCGCTGGGTGCCGGCGCGGCCGCCGTCCACGGCGTCTCCGACGAGCAGCCGCTCAAGCCGGCCGCCGCCACCGCCGATGCATGCATCCTCATCTGGTTGCCCGGCGGCGTCGCGCAGACCGACACGTGGGACCCGAAGCGGCACACGCCGTACGAAAAAGGGATGAAGGGGAGCCAACTGCTCGGCACCTGCCCGCTCATCCCCACCGCCGCCGACGGCATCCGCTTTGGCGCGGGGCTGGAGACGATCGCGTCGGTGATGGACGATGGCGCGGTCATCCGCTCGATCGGCAGCGACGTGAAGTTCGGCGCCGTCCACCTCAAGGCGCAGTACTACATGAAGACCGGCTACCTGTTCCCGGCCGGCGTGAAGGTGCCGAGCATGGGGGCGGTGGTGGCGCGATCGCTGGGGCGAAAGGACCCGCGCGTGCCGGCGTTCATCGACGTCGGCCGCGACATCAACGCCGCCGACCAGGAGTTCACCTTCATCAACGAGTACTCCGGCCCGGGGTTCTATGGCGCCAAGCACGCGCCGTTCATGGTCCCCGAGCCGGCGCAGGGGATGCCGACGCTGAGCGCCGTCGCGGGGATGAAGCTGGACCGCCTCGACCGCCGGCAGGCGTATCTCCAAGCGGTCACCGGCATGAGCGCGCTCGAGCTGCGCGAGGCCAACAAGGTCGCCGACTACATGAACGTGATGGAGGACGCGCGGGCGATGATGGATTCGCCCGTCAAGCGCGCGTTCGACTTCGCCAGGGAAGAGAAGCCCGAGGTGCTCAAGGCGTACGACGTCGGCCACCGCTTCGGCCACGGCTGCCTGCTCGCCCGCCGGCTGATCGAGGTCGGCGCGCGGTTCGTGGAGGTGGAATACCAGTACAGCGCGTTCCGCGGGTTCGACATGCACGAGAACGGCAAGTCGCGCATGAAGGAGATGAAGGCGCAGATCGACCGGCCGATCGGAACACTGGTACGCGAGCTGAAGGAGCGCGGGCTGCTCGCGCGCACGCTGGTGGTGGTGATGACCGAATTCGGGCGGACCATCGCCAACCATCCCGCCGCTGGCGGCGAGCCCGACGGCTTCGCCGAGAAGTCCGACGGCGCGCAGCTCAGCATCGACAACGAGGCGATGTACGGCTTCCACGGCCACTTCAGCTCGTGCAACGCCATGCTGCTGTTCGGCGGCGGCATTCGACCCGGCCTCGCCTACGGCAAGACCGCCGACGCCCACCCGATGCTGGCGATCGAGAACCCCGTCGGCGTCAGCGACGTCCACGCCACGATCTACCGCGCGCTGGGCATCCCCGCGGATCACCACTACGTCACCGAGGGCCGGCCGTTCTACGTGACGAAGGATGGGAAGGGAAAGGCGATCGAAGCGATGTTCGCTTAGGGGTGCCTGCGTTCCGTTGGCCGCAGAAGTAGCGGCGTCACGAATTTGGCGTCGGCGACCGGCAGTTGCAGATCCACATGCTCGACCCCTGGAACCATCCCGCCATCTGGCACGCGATCAACGTTCACCTGCCGATCGCGCTGGCGGTGCTCGGGCTGCCGCTCGTGTGCGTGGTGGCGATCATCGGGGCGACGCACAGGTGGCTGCGGTGGTCGGCGGCGGTGTTCTACGTCGTCGTCACGCTGTCGGCCGGGTGGGCGAAGGTCACCGGGGAGAAGGCGATGGGCGACCTCCCGCCGTCGCTTTCGCCCGCCGCCTGGGCGCAGGTGGAGTTCCACGAGCGGATGGCCGACAAGGTCTGGATGCTGGCGGGCGGCACCGCGCTGCTGTTGCTGCTGACCAACCTCCCGCACAAGTGGGCGCGGCAGACGTTCGCGACGCTGGCGGTCGTCTTCAGCGTCGTCACCGTCGGCTGGGTCGGCGTCACCGCCCACAGCGGCGGCGTCGCGGTGTACGAGCAGAACCTCGGCACCGTGGCGATGCGCCGGGCGCACCGGGCCGCCGTCGCGGCGGCAACGCCTCCGCGCGGGCACGACGCCAGCACGCGCGCCAGCGCTGAGGCGAGCGCGAAGGCGATCAGCTACATCCGCGAGATCAAGCCCCTGCTTTCGACGCGGTGCGTGGAGTGTCACGCGGGCGCCGACGCCAAGGGCGGCTTCGATGCCTCGTCGGTCGCGGCAATGCTGACCGGAGGAAAGAAGTCCGGGCCGGGCCTGATCGCCGGCAGGCCGGACGACAGTCCGCTCGTGCAGTACATCGAGGGAACCCGGCAGCCGCGGATGCCAAAGGGTGGCAAGCCGATGCCGCAGGCGGAGGTGGCATTGATCCGCGCGTGGATCGCCGGCGGCGCGGCCGACGACAGCGACGGCCGCACGGTGGCGATGACGGCGACAGCCCCGCCTGCACCCGCTGCTGCGGTGGCGGCGGTCACCCCGGCAGCACCCGCGCCCGCTCCGTCGCCGGCCGGCGGAGAGCAGGTGCCCGGGGATTGGGACCCGCAGGTGAACTTCAAGGCGGACGAAGCGGTCGCCGTCCGCCGGTACGTGCGGCTGAAGAACCTGCCGCCGGCGCCCAAGCCGCCGGAGGTGGATGCGATCGCCTTCAACCCCATCGATCGCTTCATCATCTCGAAGTGGCCGGCGGACGCCCAGGCGCAGGCGAAGTTGCCCGCCACGACGCGACCGTCCACGCGGCCGTCGACGCAGCCGGCGGCGCAGCCCGTTCCGTTGGCGCTGTGCGACGATTCGACGTTCGCGCGGCGCGCCTACCTCGACCTGATCGGCATGATCCCGTCCGCGGGCGAGGCGAAGAACTTCGTCAACGACAAGGACCCTGAGAAGCGCGAGAAGCTCGTCGATGCGCTGCTGTCGCGCACCAGGGATTACGCCGGCCACTGGGTTCCGTGGTGGGAAGAGGCCCTGACCAGCAACGGCCTGCACCAGGGCGGCGTCGGCACGCACGGTAACTACCGCAAGTGGATCTTCGACCACTTCGATCGGAACGTGCCGTACGACACGATGGTCCAGGCGCTGCTGGACCCGACGATGCCCGACCACCCGCCGCGCTACGTGCTGAACGACAACCACGCGCGGACGGTTCAGTCGTCGTCCGACGTCGCGCAGGTGTTCCTCGGCACCGCCATCAAGTGCGCGAGCTGCCACAGCCACTTCGACAACGACGAGTGGCCGCAGTCGCGCGCGGTTGCCTTCGCGGGGTTCTTCTCTGACAAGGACCTGGAGCTGGTTCGCTGCGAGCGCAAGAGCGGGCAGTTCGTGCGGACGCACTTCATGTTCGACCTGCCCTCCGCCCCGACCACCACGCCCGCCGATCCGGTGCAGCGGCGCAAGCGGCTGGCGCAGCTCGTGACGGACCCGACCAACCCGCGCTTCGCCAGGACGCTGGTGAACCGCCTGTGGAAGCGTTACGTCGGGCTCGGGCTGTTCGAGCCGGCCGACGACTTCCGCGCCGACACGCCGCCCAGCCACCCGGAGCTGCTGGACTGGCTGGCGGACGACTTCGTCCGCCACGGCTACGACGTGAAGCGCACCGTCCGCCTGATCCTCACCAGCCGCACGTACCAGTTGCGCTACGACCCGAAGTTGGAAGACCGCTTCGACGTCGCGCAGCCGAGGGCGCCGCGCTACTACCGCTCGCCGAGCCTCCGCCGGCTGACGGCCGAGCAGATGTTCGACAGCGTGCGGGTGGCGCTGGAGCAGAACGTCCCGCAGCGCCGCGCGTACCAGGACGACAATTCCACGCCGCTGACCCGCAGCCTCGGCCGGCCGGCGGCGCGGAACGAGGTCAGCACGCAGCGCCCGGACGATACCGCCGTCGTGCAGGCGCTGGAGCTGCTCAACGGGCAGGAGTACCACGACCGCGTCTACAAGGGGGCGATGGTCACGAATTGGTCGCTGGAGGAGAAGGCGCAGGAAGTTGCCGACGCGCTCTACTGGTCCACCCACGGCCGGGCGGCGAGCGAGCAGGAGAAGTCGGCAGCAGTGGCGTTCCTCCGATCCGCCCCCGCGCCGGCGAGCACCCGGCCGACGGAGGTCGTCTGGCTCGACGACGCCGTCCCGCCCGGCGCCGCCACGGCTGGACAGTGGAAGCTCGCCGGCCCCCCGGAACAGCCGGTCTTCGCGGGGAAGTTCTCGCACACCGACGACGAGCCGTCGCACGGGATCGTGCAGCACCTGGTGAGGGGGTTGAAGCTGCCGGTGGCGCCGAAGGACACGCTGTTCGCGTACGTCTACCTCGACCCGGAACGCCCGCCGAAGGAAATCCTCCTCCAGTTCCACACCGCCGCCACGGGTTGGAACCAGCGCGCGGCGTGGGGCGAGAGCCAGATTCCGTTCGCACCCAAGGAGAACCTCGGGCCGCTGCCGGGGCCGGGCGAGTGGGTGCGGCTGGAATTCGCCGCCGAGAAGGTCGGCTTCACCCGGCCGGCGGTGATCGACGGGCTGTCGTTCGACACCGCGGGCGGGCGCGCGTACTGGGACAAGTCCGGCGCGATGAAGGGCCCGCCGCTGCACGACCCGGCCGTCATCGGCGACATGCTGTGGGCGCTGATCACCAGCCCCGAATTTCAGTACGTGAAGTGACGCCGCGCGGCAGGCATGCCCGACTTGTGCACGCCCGCCAACACGCGTGTTCCCCCTCCGCCGCCGCCTCCGGCGCGTTCCCGCGGCTGCGCCGCCGCCTCTCGATCAAGGGCCACTTTTTTGTGCGGCCGCCCCCGTACCCCTGGCCGCTCGGGGGTGTCTTATGAGGGGTCCGGCCCGTCAAAAGCGGCGGGAATTGCCCAGTGTGCGAGGCGAGCGGGGCAGGGGGCGGACCCGCCCGGAATCTGCGTTCATGCCGCCCCGCCCCCGGGCCCGATGAGAGATACAATGGTGGGTAAAGGAGTTCATCACGTGAGAGGGACCTACGCTTATTCGCTCGATCGAGAGAGCTTCACCGGGATCTACAATACGCGGCAGGAGGCCTTCACCGCCGGCTGCCGCGCCGCCGACCGCCTGAACGCCAACGTCAACGAGATCTACGTCGGCCAGCGCGTGATGGGCGACCCGCAGGCGAACCTGCACGCCTGGGAGATTATCCGCGACATGCGCTCCCGCGCCCGCGCGACCGCCGGCGACGACGCTCGCGCCTATCTCGCCCACGTGACCGAAGACCAGGCCCGGGACCTGGACGGCGCCCTCGAGGCGGTCGTCCTGCGCTGGCTGGCCAACTACAAGCTGGGGCCGACCTTCTTCCGCATCGAGGCCATCAGCGAACACCCGATCCCGACCGTGGCACACTGCGCCGCCAGCGCCGACGACGGCGAGGTGAGCGAGCTGGGCGAGAGCGAGTGGCGGTAACGTCCTCAGTTGCAACACCTGTAAGCCCGGCCGTGCCGCGGCAGCTCACAAGACCTTACGAAGGATGCCGAGGCGTTCCAGCGCGTGGTCGTCATCGCGGCAGCGGGCGATGACGGCGACGGCGGCGGTCACGTGCAGGCCGCGGCGGATCAGGCGCACCAGGCAGTACTGCGCGGGCCGCTCCGCCGACCCCGGCTCGATCTCCAGCACATCCTCGCGATTGTCCTGCGCGCACGGCGCGACCAGATCCTTGAAGGCGGCGATCGCCTTGCCGCGCTGCTCGGCGGACGCCTCGTCGGGGCGGATGTGGAACAGCTCGGACAACGCACCGGTCGGCCCGACCGCGAAGGCGGCCGCCTCGGTCCCGCCCACGCAGGCCGCCGCCGAGTAGACCCGCTGGTAGAACCAGTGCATCCGATCGCCGTGAAAGAAGGGGAGCGTCGCCCGCGCGCCCGTCGCTGCGTAAATCATAGAGGCACGACCGTCATCACCCACCGACAGCAAGAGACGCCGCGGCAACGGGCGGCGTGTCAGGAATGAAGCTTGGGGATTGAGGATTGGAACTTGAACGGCGCTAAATCGCGCCGACCGTTCAAGTTCCAATTTTCAATCCTCAAGCCTCGCGCTATCGGCCGGGTTGCGTGGTCGTCGTGCTCGTCGCCGTCGTCGTGGTCGCGGCGGCTGTTGTGGGCGGCGGCTTGGCGACCGGTTCCCCCGCGACGGGCCAGCCGGCCTCGTCCCACGTCATCGGGCGGACCTGCAACTTCGGGCGGCCGGCGTCGGCGGCGTCGTAGAAGTGGTGGACGAGCCAGTCGCGATCCGGCTCCTGCAACACCGCGTTATGGCCGGGGCCGCGGATGGTGCCGGCGCCTTGGACAACCATCGTGCCGCCGCCCTCCAGCATCGGCTTGCCGTCCCGGTCCACGTACGGCCCCACCACCGCGCGCGAGCGGCCGACGCGGATGTTGTAGGTGCTCTCGGCGCGCTTGCAGCAGTAGTCGAACGACGCGAAGAGGTAATAGAACTCGCCGCGGCGGATGATGAACGGCGCCTCGATCGCGCCCGGCTTGGGGCGGCGGGCGATCGGGCGCAGGCCGCCGTCCGCCTTCGACGGCATCCCCGTCGACGCGTCGAGCCGGACGATCTTCAGCCCGCCCCAGAACGAGCCGAGCGACAGCCACGGCGTGCCCGATTCGTCCAGCACCACGTTGGCGTCGATCGCGTTCCAATCGTCGGTCTGCCGCGTCTCGAGCACCATCCCGTGATCGACCCAGCGGTACTTGGCGTCGGCGGGGTCCAGCGTGACGTTGGTGGCCAGCCCGATGCACGAGCGGCGCGAGCCGTAGGTGGAGACGGAGTAGTAAAGGTGCCAGCGGCCGTTGAAGAAGCTGACGTCCGGCGCCCACGGGCCGCGGGCGCCGGGGACTTCCTTCATGGCCCATTCCGGCAACTGCTCGAAGACCCGGCCGGCGCGCTCCCAGGTGATCAGGTCGCGCGACTTGCGGATCTGCACGCCGCCGCCGGTGCTGAAGACGTAGTAGTTGCCGTTGACCCGCGCGATGGCGGGGTCGTGAACGCCGGCGACGGCGCCGAGCTGCGCGCAAACCGGCGAGATGGACAGCAGTGCGATCAGCGCGAAGCAGAGGGCGGGAACGAATCGCATCCCCGGAAGTCTAAGCGCCGCCACGCGACGATGAAAACCGCGGGACACGGATGAAAACCGCGGGACACGCGACGACGAAAACCGCGACAGGCGACGATGAAAACCCGGGGGACACGCGACGACGAAAACCGCGCGACACGCGAGCGAGAACCGCCCGCGCGGGGCGCGGGCGTTGAAGCGCGTCAATTGACGTCTTTGATGACCACCAAATCGCCGGGCGGGAGGCGACGCGAGCTAGTTCGGGCGCTCGGCTTCCTGGATCTGGTGCGCGAGCAACAACGCGCGGGTCGCGAAGTTGAGGCCCTGCGGCTGGAACTCCACCTCGTAGGCGGGCGAGGGCTCGAACCACGTGCTACAGATCACCCCGACCTGTCCCGATCGCAGGCCCAGCTCGGGCAGATCCTGCGTCAGGCGAACGACGCGATTCACTTGCGATGGCGATCGGCTCAGCATCGGAACGCTCCTGCTACCCACGAAGAGGATGTGTGATTGATCCGGTGGAATGTAGGCGCGCGAGCAGGAAGCTGAGAGCGCTTAAAATTTAATTGTTTGTCGCAGGCGTGACGCGCCTGAGCGTTGGACGAGAAAGCCGACGCCCACTGTCGCGGCAGGGGTGGGTCGCTCACTCAGGGAACAGCAGCCGTTTCGTCGGCACCGGCCTTGGAGCGAGCGGGCTCGACCGCGGTGGCGGTCACCGGTTACTGCGCATGCGCAAAAAAGAAGGCGCGGTCGAAACCGCACCCTCCGCGTTCGTGATCTCCAGCAGCAGCGCTTACCGCTTGCTGAACTGGAAGCGGCGACGGGCGCCGCGCTGGCCGTACTTCTTGCGTTCCTTCATGCGGCTGTCGCGGGTGAGGAACCCGGCGCCGCGAAGGGCGATCTCAAGGCTCGTGTCGTACTTCGCCAGCGCCCGGCCCAGGCCCATGACGATCGCGCCGGTCTGGCCGCTGGGGCCGCCGCCGTCGGCGTTCACCAGCACGTCCATCTTCCCGGCGACGTTAGTCACTTCCAGCGGGCCGAAGATCGACTTGCGGTCGCGCTCGGCGGTGAAATAGTCGTTCAGCGTCCGCCCGTTGATCTCGATCTTGCCGCTGCCGGGCGCGATGCGCACGCGGGCGCAGGCGCTCTTGCGGCGGCCGACGCCCCACACGTAGGTGCGGTTGGCGGCGGGGGCCTCGGGGGTGGCGGTCGCGGTGTCGGCGGCGGGGGTCGTCGTTTCAGCCATGGGGGTGGTCTCGAATCGCTCGCTTATTCGGGTCGCTCAGCGCCTCTCAGGCAATCTTCAGCTCTTGCGGCTGCTGCGCCTGGTGCGGGTGCGTGGTGCCCTTGTAAATCTTCAGCTTGCCCAGCACGTCCCGCGAGAGCTTGTTCTTCGGGAGCATGCGGCGGACGGCCAGCTCCACGACCTTCTCGGGGTGCAACTGGTTCATCCGCTTGTACGAGTAGACGTGCCGCCCGCCGGGGTAGCGCGAGTAGGTGTCGTACTCGATCACGTCGGCCTTGGCGCCGGTGACCTTGACCTTGTCGGCGTTGAGCACGATGACGAAATCACCGGTGTCGACGTGCGGGGTGTAGGTCGCCTTGTGCTTGCCTTGGAGGATCAGGGCGATCCGCGAGGCCAAGCGGCCCAGCACCTGGTCGGTCGCGTCTACGACGTGCCAGTTCGCCTTGATCTCGCCCGGCTTGGGCATGTACGTACTCATGTCGGTGTCCTGCTTTGCCTTTTCGCCTGCGTTAGTCACGCGCGGGTTAATCGCGACGCGGGGGTGCCCGGCCGCGAGGAATCGAGCATCTTAGTAATGGGGAATCCGAAGTCAAGCCAAGCGCAAGCGCGGGCGGGGGCGGCGGTTTAACCCGAAATCCGCCGGTTCGGCGCGAGCGGGAAACGCCTTCGACGCCAGCGACAAACGCCACGCCGCCGACAGCACTCGCCTCATCCGCGGACGGGCGCCGGGGTCGGACGTCCTGCGGTCGTGGCGGCCACGTGATCGGCGCGCGGGCGACGCGCTGTGAGATCACGACCGAACGTCCCGCGCCCGCCCGAGGCGCGCGCTGGTCAAGGGGCGAAAGGCGGCGGCACCCGCGGCATCGCCGGCGGGCCGCGCGCGGCCCGTTGCCAAACGTCCCGTCACACCAGCGCCCTCGTAACGTCCTCAGACGCGCAGGTCCCATTCCGGTGGGCTGTTGCGAGCCGCGCCCGAACTTGCCCCACGTGCGCCCGCGGGGTTAAAACAGCCGCAACGTCGTTGACGCACGTTTGTTCCAGCTTCCGGATTTTCTTGTAAAGCTGGGTAGACTCGGCAGTCTCGGCCATGTATAGTTGTGCCAGTCTGTGGCAGAGTTGGGTGGAGTGGCGGCGATGGGTTTTCGCGTCGTGGAGATCCAGCCGACACCCAACCCGAATGCGTTGAAATTCGTGCTGGACCGGCCGGTGTCGGAGCAGCCGATTAGCTTCTTCAACCAGGCGGCCGCGGCGGGGCACCCGCTGGCAACCGAGCTGTTCGCGATCGAGGGCGTCAGCAGCCTGCTCCTGCTGGGCGACTTCATCACGATAAACAAAAGTTCCGAGGCCCGGTGGGCCGATATCACGCCCAAGGCCAAGGTAGTTTTGGCCCAGTCCGGTTAGCCGAGCCGTTGGCGGCCAAACCGGATAATGTCGAGCTGAACTTTAGTGCGCGGTGGGTCGAACCGAGGTGGTGTGAGATGGCGTACTAAAGATGTAGCGAAGAGTTTCTTCCCTCCTTACCCCGTAGGTCTCACCCACGCCTACGGGGTTATTTTTTGCGCCCGCTTTTCGCCATCGTCAAGGAGCGCGGCAGGATGTGCGCCCCGCTTGAGGATGACGTTCGATCCGTCCCGCTACGACCTTACCGCACCGAAGGCGGCGAAGCAGGAATTCTTGTGCAGCACTTCCACGTGCGCGAAGCCGGCGGCGCGGAGCACGTCGAGCTGCCAGGCCAGCGGGCGCGGCGTGTCCTCGCGCTCGACGTAGGCAAAAACGGCGTCGCGGTACGCCTCGTCCTTCAGCCCGGATAAGTAGTCGCCGTACCGCTGCCACATCAGGGCGTGGACGGCGGGCTCCGCGTGGCTCACGAGGTCCGAGATCCAAATCGAGCCGCCCGGCTTGAGCGCGCGGTGGAACTTGGCGAACGCCGCGTGCCACTCGTCCTCGCCGCGCAGGTGGTGCAGCACGGCGGCGGCGAGGATGACGTCGAAGCGCTCGTCTCCCAAGTCCAGCTCGCGCACGTCGCCTTGCAGGGTGGTCACGGTCCCGCGCGTCGCCGCCGAGACGCGCTGGTACGCGCGGTCGAGCATCGGCTTCGACAGGTCGATCAGCGTCGCGCTCAGGCCGGGCAGCTTCTCCAGCAGCTTCAGCGTGTAGTTCCCGGCCCCGCAGCCGACGTCGAGCACGTGCGTCGCCCGCGGGTTGACCGCCGCCGCCGATGCGGCGATCAATTCCAGCGCCAGCGGCGCGTCGATCGTCGCGCTCTGGCCGGTCTCAAGGTTGCTGAACCGCTCGACGTCACCATCGAACCGCCGGCGGATCTCATCAACCGATGACTTTTGCATGGGTGGTGCCTTTCAACACGGGTGACCAACACGGGTGACGGCGGCAGGAAATTGGCTTCGGCCGCTTCGGATTCAACACCGTCGCCTTCGGCGCTCCGCGGCCCGCCGCGCCAGGTCAGGTCAGGGACGCCGCGCGGTGAGGTGCGGCTGATCGATCTCCCTCTTTGGCTAAATCCGCCTTTCTTTATCGGTGTCCATCGGTGCCCCATCCGTGGCTAACCTTCACTCATGATAACCATACGCTTCGCGATCATCGGCGGCGGGTTGATGGGGCGGGAGTTCGCCACGGCGGTGGCGCGGTGGGCGACGCTGTTGGAGCCGGCGGCGCGGCCGGAGATCGTCGCCGTCGCCAGCCGCACGCCGCGGTCGCTCGACTGGTTCACGTCGCACTTTCCGTCCGTTCGCCAGGCCACCACCGACTGGCGCGAGGTGCTGAAGAACGACGCGGTGGACGCGGTGTACGTCGCGGTGCCGCACGATCTGCACGAGGAAACGTACGTCGCCGCCCTCGACGCCGGCAAGCACCTGTTGGGGGAGAAGCCGTTCGGGATCGACCTGGCGGCGAACGAGGCGATCCTCGCCGCCGCCCGGCGCCGTCCGGAGCGGGTCGCGCGCTGCTCGTCGGAGTTCCCCTTCTACCCCGGCGCGCAGAAGGCGTGCGACCTGATCGAGTCCGGCGCGCTCGGGCGGATCATCGAGGTGCAGACCGGGTTCCTGCACTCCAGCGACCTCGATCCCAACAAGCCGATCAACTGGAAGCGGCAGGCGGCGACCAACGGCGCGTACGGGTGCATGGGTGACCTCGGCATGCACGTCTGCCACGTGCCGTTCCGCGCAGGGTGGCGGCCGCGGAACACGCGCGCGGTGCTGTCGAACCTGATGCCGCAGCGCCCCGACGGCCGCGGCGGCGCGGCGGCGTCGGACACGTGGGACAACGCCACGCTGCTGTCGGAGGCGAGCGACGGCGGCGACGACGGCAACGTTTTCCCGTGGACGCTCAAGACGTACCGCATCGCCCCCGGCGAGCGGAACACGTGGTACCTCGAGGTCTACGGCACGCGCGCGTCCGCCCGCTGGTCCACGCGCGAGCCGAAGGCGCTCGACGTGCTGCGCTACGAGCCGGGCGGGGAGCAGAACTGGACGCGGGTGCAGGTGGCCTTCGATCCCCCGTTCAGGACCATCACCGGCCCGAACTTCGAGTTCGGTTTCCCCGATTGCTTCCTCCAGATGGTCGCGGCGTTCGTCCACGAGCTGGCGCACGGCCGGCCGCTGAAGCGCTTCGCCGGCTGCGTCACGCCGGAGGAAACGCACCTGAGCCACCAACTGTTCACCGCCGCGCTGCGCTCGCAGGCGGAAGGGGCGGTGGTGGCGGTGTGAAGTTTTGGAGACGGCCCGCGGTGGCGAAGGCGGTAGCGGCGAACGCGGCGGCGAAGCGGCGGCGGCGAAGCGGCGGCGGCGAGCCCGCCTCGCGGTAGGCGATCGTCCGGCGTTACTGCGCCGGCAGGCTGTAGTCGTCGGGGTATTCCTGCACCGGCGGAAGGCTGCTCTTGCCCAGGGCGTAGCGCAGGGCCCAGTCGTGGGCTTCCGGCTCGGTCATCGCGCCGAAAAGGGTGAGCTCCCGCACCCGGCGCGCGTAAAGCTCCCGGCCGATCATGTCCAATTCCGTCAGCGGGTCGATGGCGGTTGGCATCGGCGCGATTGTGGGAACGGCGCTAAGGGATGTCGAGTGCGAAAAATCGCCTTTTCCCTTGGCCTTGCCACAAACTGAGTGCGGCATTCGGCCGCACCTTCGGCGACGGGTCGCGCAAGTCCGATACCAGGCGGGACATAGGTAAAACGTCGCCCCCGGACGCAGTTCCTGCCGGTGGGCGTGGCGGCTTGCCTCGCCTGCTGCCACGCTCGGTGCAGCGATTGTGGAGATCTTGTTTACCGCGCCTCGGCGGAGGCAAGTTCGCGGTCGCGCGGGCCGGGGTCCAGCCGCGACGGGGGTCGGCGCCGGCGCAGGAAGGCGTTGCGCGCGTCGTCGAACAGCGAATAAGCGACCGGCGTCACCAGCAGCGTGAGCAGCAGCGACAGCGTCTGCCCGCCGATCACCACGATCGCCACCGCGCGCCGCTCTTCCGCGCCCGGCCCGGTCCCCAGCGCCAGCGGGAGCATGGCAGCGACGAGGCAAAGCGTCGTCATCAGGATCGGCCGAAGCCGGTCGCGGTGGCCCTGGATAATGGCGTCGTAGCGGCTCCTCCCCTGGTCCTCGCGCAGGTGGTTCATGTGGTCGATCTGGAGGATCGAGTTCTTCTTCACCACGCCGAACAGCACCAGGATCCCCAGGGCCGAGTAAAGGTTGAGCGTCCCGCCGGTCGCCCAGAGCGAGAGCAGCGCGAACGGGATCGACAGCGGCAGCGACAGCAGGATGGTCAGCGGGTGAACCAGGCTTTCGTAGTTCGAGGCCAGGATCATGTACATGAAGATGACCGAGAGCAGGAACGCCCAGAGGAACTCCTTGAACGTGCGCTCGAGCTCGCGCCCGCGCCCGGAAACCCGGTAGGTGTAGGCGGGCGGCATGTTCAGCTCCGCCGCCGCGCCGCGGAGCGCGTCGAGGCGGTCGCCCAAGGCGTACCCGGGCGCGACCGCGCCGCGCAGGCGGTTGGTGCGCTGGCGGTCTAGGCGGTCAATGCGGGATGCGCTCTCGATCGGCCGCATCGACGCCAGGCTCTGGAGCTCCACCAGCCCACCGTCCTTGCGCGGGAGGAAGAGGTTGGGGATCTGGCCCGGGTCCGTGCGGTCGGGCTCCTCGAGGCGGAGCTGGACGTCGTAATCCTCGTTGGTGGCCGGGTCGCGGAAGCGCGAGACCTCGGTGTCGCCGCCGACCATCAGGCGCAGCGCGGTGCCGATGTCGCGCGAGCTGACGCCGAGGTCGGCCGCGCGGTCGCGGTCGATGTCCACGCGCAGCTCCGGCTTGTTGAGCTTCAGCGTGGTGTCGATGTCCGCCAGCCCCAGCTCCGGCGATCGCTGGCGCAGCGCCTCGGCGTAGCGGTCGAGCTTCTCCAGCTCCGGGCCGAGGATGACGAAGTCGACCTCGAAGTTGCCGCCGCCGATGTTGAACGACGCGTAGGGGCGCACGGCCGCGCGGACATCCTTGAACTTGCGCAGCCGCTGCCGCACCTCCGCCACGACGTCGCGCTGCGTGAAGTTCCCGCGGAAGGCGTTGGCGGGCGTGCCGCGCAGGGTTTCCTTGAGCAGGCGCGAGAAGGAGAAGTAGCGATGCTCGTGCGGGATCAGCCCCACGTGGACGTCGCCGCCGTTGGCTGCGCCGGCGAACCCGGCGCCGCTGGTGCCGAGCACCGTCTGCACGCCGCGCGTCTCGCGCAGCTCCGCCTCGATCGCCTGCCCGACCTCGTCGGTGGCGGGGATGGCGGTTCCCTCCGGGGTGGTGTAGGTGACCTGGAACTCTCCCTCGTCCACGTCGCCGGGCGTGAACTCGACCGGCACCACCTTGTACAGCGGCGCCGCCGACGCCACGACCAGCACCGCCAGCACCGAGACGGCGATGCGGTGCCGCATGACGAATTGCAGCATGACGGTGTAGGCGCGGTCGATCCACCCGTAGAAGCCGCCGCGCGAGTCGGCGCCGTGCCCGTTGCCGCCGGCGTCGCCCTTGCCGCCGTGGCTTCGCAGCAGGCGAGCGCTCATCATCGGCGTGAGCGTGAACGAGACGAGCAGGCTGACCATGACCGAAACGGCCGCGGTGATGCCGAACTGGTAGAGGAAGCGCCCGGAGATGCTGCTCATGAAGCTGACCGGGACGAAGATGACCACCAGCGAGAGCGTGGTCGCCAGCACCGCCAGCGCGATCTCCGCCGTCCCCTGTCGCGCCGCCTCCATCGGGGAGAGCTTCTTCTCCTCCAGGAAGCGGTAGATGTTTTCGAGGACCACGATGGCGTCGTCGATGACGATGCCGACCATCAGCACCAGCGCGAGCATGGTCACGCTGTTGAGGGTGAAGTCCAGCGCCCACATCATGCCGTAGGTGGAGATGACCGATGCCGGGATGGCCACGCCCGCGATGATGGTCGAGCGCCAGGAGCGCATGAACGCCAGCACCACCAGGCAGGCCAGGATCGCCCCGAGCACCAGGTGGACGTTGATCTCGTGCTGTGCCGCGTAGATGTAGCTGGACTGGTCGCGGATGACCTGGATCTCCACGCCCGGCGGCATCTGGTTGCGCACGTCGACGAGCTTGGCCTTGATGGCCTCGATCACCTCAATGGTGTTGGCGCCGGTCTGGCGGCGGATCTCGACGCCAACGGTCGGCTGCCCGTTCAGCCGCGAGACCGAGCGCACCTCGCGCGTGCCGTCCTCGGCGCGGCCGACGTCGCGCACGCGGATCGGCGTGCCGCCGACGGTGGCGACCACCATGTCGTTGAACTGCTCGGCGGTGGTGAAGCGGCCCATCGTCCGCAGCGCGCGTTCCTTCAGCGGCCCGGTGACGTTGCCGCCGGGCACCTCCGCGTTCTGCGCGGTGATGGCATCGCGAAGGGCGGTGATCGGCAGGTTGTACGCCGCCAGCTTGCGGCTGTCGGCCCAGACGTTGATCGTCCGCTCCAGCCCGCCGCGGATCTCCACCTCGCCCACGCCGACCGACCGCTCGAGCTGCACCTTCACGATCTTGTCCGCCAGCTCGGTCAGCTCGCGCATCGTGCGCGAACCGGACAGCGCCAGCGTCAGCACCGGCTGCGAGTCGTTGTCGAACTTGCTGACGATCGGCGGCTCCACCTCGTCGGGCAGCTCGCGCGCGATCGAGGCGATGCGGTCGCGCACGTCCTGCGTGGCGACGTCGATGTCGCGGTCGAGCCCGAAGGTCACGATGACGAACGACGTGCCGGCCCCGGAGACCGAGCGCAGCTCCTCGATCCCCTCGACGGTGTTGACGTTCTCCTCGATCGTCTGCGAGACCTCGGTCTCCACCTCCTCCGGGCTGGCGCCGGGAAGGGTGGTGCGGATCGTCACGCTCGGCAGGTCCACCGACGGCAGCCGGTCGACGCCAAGGTTGCCGTAGGCGGCGGCGCCGACCACCACCAGCGCGAGGATCAACATGCTCGCGAAGACGGGCCGGCGGATACAGATGTCGGCGAGGGTGCGCATGGCTTTAAGTCGGGATCATTCTAGGCCCTGCCTCCCGCGCCCGGTAAGCCGGGAGAGGGCCGGGTGAAGGGCGGGCCGGGGGCCGACAGCAATCGACAATCGATAATTTCAATTCTCAATTGTCGATTGAAACACCCGCAGCCCGGCCCTCTCGCAGAGTTGACAGGGGGCGGTGGTCGGCTGGAACGGTTGTCGGGGCGGTCGCTGGCATCGTGCTGGGGCTGGTCTCCAGTTCGTGGCGGAGGCTTCCGGTCACCCTCGCCAGGGCGAAGTACGACAGCGTCCGGTCGAACCGCGCGCTGGTGAGTTGGAGCTGGGCGGTCAGGAGCTGGTCCTGCGCCGCCACCCGCTCAAGGTTGGTGGCCAGCCCGACGTTGTATGACTGGTCCGCCTGGTTGAACGCCTGTTGCGCCGCGGCCAGTTGGGTTTGAAGTTCGGCGATTCGCTGGTCGGTCGTCAGCAGGTCCTGGTAAGCGAGCTGGACCTCCTGCATCACCTGCCTGCGGAGCAGCGATTCGGTCATGCCCGCCTGGCGGAACAGGGACCACGCCTCGCGCACGTCCGCCTGGATGAGCCCCGCGGAGAAGATCGGCAGGTTCGCCGACAGCAGCGCGTCCCAGCGGCGCTCGTCGGGGAAGGACTCGCGGTACAGGAACAGTTGCGCGTTGAGCGTGACCGACGGGTAATACTGCCCGACCGCCGCCTGCACGTTCTGCCGCGCGGCGCGGGCGGCGGCCTGCGCGGCGGCAAGGTCGCGCCGGCGCGCGACCGCCGTCTCGCGCAGCGTTTCCAGCGGCGGCGGCTCGGCGGGCGCCTCGAACTGCTCGACCAGCGGCGCGTCGACGACGGGCGCCGCCGTCAGGAACGACAGCGTCGCCCGACCGTTGCGCACGTCGTTCAGCGCGTTGATCAGCCCGACGCGCGTCGCCGACGCCTGCGCCTCGGTCTGCGCCACGTCCAGCGGCCGCGCCATCCCCGCGCGCTGGCGCCCGGTGATGTCGCGCACGCGCGCCTCCTGCACCTGGAGCGAGTTCTTCAACACCTCGACCGACCGCTCGGCCCGCAGCACGTCGTAGTAAACCTGCGCGGTGTCCAGCAGCACCGCTTCCTGGAGGTCCAGCAGCAAGTTGCGGCGCTGCTCGACGGTCTGGCGGGTCGAGCGCAGGCGGGCGACGTCCGCGAAGCCGTTGAAGACGTTGGCCTCGCCCCGCAGCGGGACGTCAAAAGTGCGGTTCTGCGCGGTCGACCCGCCGCCGCCGCCGCCGCTACCCGTGTCATCGTCGTCGCCGTTGTCGCTGACGCGCTGGCGGACGGTATAGCTCGGGGCGAGGCTGACGGTGGGCAGGAACGCCGCGGCGGCGCGGCGGCGGGCGATCAGCGCCTGGACGTAGTTTTCCCCTTCGATCGCCAGCCGTTCGTTCTGCCGGTTCGTCAGGTCCAGGGCCTGCCGCAGGCTCAGCGGCTCGCCCGGCTCGAAGGCGCGCTCGTCGCTCAGCAGGTTGCCGCGAAGCACGCCCTCGTACCGCGCGACTTCCTTCTTCTGATCCACCCGGCAACCGGCGTGCGCCAGCGCCACGATGATCGACAGCGACAGCGAAAGGATCGGGCGGCGGGGCGGGGAAATCATCGGTGCTTCTGGAGTATCAGGAATTGTCCGGGTCGTTGTGCTAGAGTCAAAAAGTCATGCGACAAGTGGTAGTGATAGCAATGCTTTGTGCGTCCGCCGTCATGGTAGGCGGGTGCGGGGACGAGGCGGCGTCGGCGAAGGCGCAGCGGCCGGTGGAAGCGGTCGCCGTCAGCGTCGTCAGCTCGCGCGTCGGGCCGGTGCAGCGCGAGGTCGCCGTCACCGGGACGCTTTACGGCGACGAGGAGGCGACCGTCTCGGCCAAGGTGCCGGGGCGCGTCACGCAAATCTTCACGGACGTTGGCGATCGCGCCGCGCCCGGCGAGCCGCTGGCGCAGATCGAAAAGACCGACTACGAGCTGGCCGCCGCGCAGAAGCAGATGGCGGTGCAGGCGGCGCTGGCGAAGCTGGGGCTGACCGACATGCCGTCTGCCGACCTGGACCTGGACAAGATCCCCACCGTCCAGCGCGCGCGCCTTCAGGCGGCCAACGCCGAGGCGAAGTTCAACCGCGGCAAGCAGCTTCACGACCAGGCCCCGCCGCTGATCAGCGACCAGGATTTCGCCGACCTCCAGACCGCTTTCGACGTGGCGCGGAGCAACTACGACGTCGAGCTGCTGACCGCGCGCTCGCTGGCGGCCGACGCGCGGGCGATGCGCTCGGACTTCGACCTCGAGCAACAGAAGCTGCGGGACGCGACGGTGCGCGCGCCGGGGGCGGCGCCGGCGACGACCACGCAGCCCGCCGGTGCCGCCGCCGCCGCCGGCCGCGCTGGGGCGGGGGACAATGCGAAGGGCGCGAGTGATCGTTCGAAGCCGCAGGCGGGGAAATACGCCGTCGGCGCGCGGCTGGTGTCGGTCGGCGAGTACGTGCGCGAGGGGACGCCGCTCTTTCGGCTGGTGGCCAACGACCCGATCAAGTTCCGCCCGCAGGTGCCGGAGAAGTACCAGGGACAGGTGCAGGTGGGGCAGAAGGTTCGCGTCACGGTGTCCGCGTATCCGGGCGCAGCGTTCGAGGGAACCGTCGCGCGCATCAGCCCGCAGGTGGACGTGGCGTCGCGGTCGTTCCAGGTGGAGATCCTGGTCCCCAACGCCGACGGCCGGTTGCAGGCGGGCGCGTTCGCCAACGGCGCGATCCTCACGCGCACGCAGGCGGACGTGACGCTGGTGCCGGTGGAGGCGATCGTCACCTTCGCCGGCGTGAGCAAGGTCTTCAGCGTCGCCGACGGCAAGGCGATCGAGCACAAGATCGACGTCGGCCAACCGGTGGGCGACGCGGTCGAGGTCGTCCGCGGCTTCAAGGGCATCGCGCCGCTCGTCGCCAGCGGCAAGAACCGCTTGGCCAGCGGCGTCCCCGTGACGGTCGGCCCCGCGACCACGGCACCGGCGACCGCGCCCGCGTCGCGCCCCTGATCCTGGCGTCCAACCACGCCGCGCGATGAACATCCGGCCACGGTGCGCCGTCCCCACCGTGGATTGGGCATCCCACCCGAGCGCTCGCCGCGCCAGCGGCTCATCTTCGGAAGAGACCAAAGCGGCTGCCCGTCGCAACTGCTCGGGCGGGCGCCCAAGCCACGTCCACATTTCGCGCCGGCGACCAATCATGACGCCCGGGGGTCAGGTGCGGTCGCAAGCCATGCTTCCGCCAGGCCTGTCACCCATCCGGCAAACATTTGCGTCCCCGCCCCTCCTCCCGCACCATTTCCCGCTTCGGGCGGCAACGAGGTGACGGCGTGGGGTTTTTGCGACGGGCAATCTTCTGCGCGGGGCTCTCGCTGTCGCTGCTCCTGCTGGCGCCGCGCCAGGCGGTGGCGCAGGCGGACCTCGAGCGGTTCGAGCGGCAGCTCGAGCAGGTCCGTCGCGACACGCTGCTCCGCATCGACCAGGACCTCAGCCTCAACCAGCGCGCCTATTTCGACTACGGCGCCTACGCCACGCCCGGCTACTTGTCGGCCGACGACAACGCCGGTGACACGCACACCCTGCGGCAGTACGACCTGCTCGGCTACGCGCGGTTTAACCTCGACGGCGCGCACGAGTTCTTCCTCCGCGCCCGCTGGGGCTACCGCGACTTCAACCCCGGCGACAGCTTCGACGGTCGCGGCGACGAGCCGATCGACTTCGAGTTCGACCGCTGGTTCTACCGCTTCGACCTCGCCCGCCACCGCGCCGCCTACGCCGGGGAGCAGATCGACTACAACCTCGTCCTCAAGGCCGGCCGCGATCTTTACATCTGGGGCAACGGCCTGGTCCTCAGCACCGATCTCGAAGGCGTCAGCGGCACGCTTTCGTGGGGCGGCAACGACCTGACGATCCTGGCCGGCGTGACGCCGACGCGCACGGTGGACTTCGACGCCTCGCGTCCCGCGTTCGACCACAACACCCGCCGCGGGTTCTACGGCGCGCAGCTCTCGCGGCAGGTCGAGGGTCACGTCCCGTACGTCTACGGCCTGCTCCAGCGCGACTACAACGCGTACGACGTGCTGGCGACCGGGCCGGTCGTCACGCGGTTCGATTACGACAGCTACTACCTCGGCGTCGGCTCTAGTGGGCCCATCGGCAACCGGCTGCTCTACGGCGTGGAAGCGGTGTACGAGGGGGGAACGAGCCTCTCGAACAGCTTCACCGCCGGCGGCGGGCCGTTCATCATTCCGATCGAGCAGACGCGCGACCAGGTCCAGGCGTGGGCGCTGGACGCGCGGCTGGATTACCTGCTGCCCGACGTCCGCCGCACCCGCCTGAGCGCGGAGGTGATCCTCGCTTCCGGCGACGACGATCGCGGCAGCACGTCCAACACGTTCAACGGTAACAAGCCCGGCACCAACGACCGCGCGTTCAACGCCTTCGGCCTGCTCAACACCGGCCTCGCCTTCGCGCCGGCGGTGAGCAACCTGCTGGCGGTTCGCGTCGGCGGCTCGACCTTCCCGCTGCCCGACGCCGGCCCGCTGCGGCGGTTGCAGGTGGGGAGCGACATCTTCATCTACCACAAGCTGGAGCGGGACGCCCCGATCGACGAGCCGTCGTCGGCCGAGCAACGCTACCTCGGCTGGGAGCCGGACCTGTTCGTCAACTGGCAGGCGACCAGCGACGTGACGCTCGTGCTGCGCTACGGGATCTTCTTCCCCAACAACGACGCCCTGCGCAGCGACGAGCCGCGGCAGTACTTCTACGCGGGGATGACGTATGCCTTTTGACGTCGCGCGCCGACCGGCCTGTTCGTGCCACGCCCGACCGGGCCATCCCCGCTCGGGGCACTGCCGCGGGGTCGCCGTGTCGCTTATCGTCCTGATCATGATCGGCTGTCAGACGCCACGGGCCGGGAAGCCGCTTGCCAAGGAGTTGGCTGGAAGCGAGCCGGACGCGCAGGTTGCGTTCTGGCACGCGCTGGCGGACGAGCCGGTGACGAGCAACGACGCCGCCTTCCACGGGCTGCTGCTCTACGCCGACGGAAAGGACGACAGCGCCGACTACGCCGCCCGCGTCGCCGCGCTGAAGTCGCGCAAGATGCTCGCGTCGAACTTCGGCGAGCCTGCCGAGGCGGCGGTGAAGCGCGGGACGGTGGCGGTGGCGGTGATGCGCATGCTGGGCGAGAAGGGCGGGGCGACGACGCGGCTGTTCGGCGTGCGGCCGCGCTACGCGGTGCGCGAGCTGATGTTCCTCAACGTCTATCCGCCCAGCACGCCGAACCAGTCGTTCTCCGGCAACGAGTTCGTCGGTATCATCGGCGCGATCGAGGACCACCAGCGCGGTGACGCCGCCGCGGACGTTCCGCCCGAGGTGACCGCCACGCCGTAAAGGCCGCGCCGTGACCGCCCCGCGTGCCGGCGCCGCGCCGCGCCGCGCCCGCGTCCCCGCGATCGCGGCCCGTGACGGGGGAGAACAGGACCAGCACCATGCCTCGCCAAACGCTCCGCCTTGCCGCCGCTGCCCTCGCCGCTCTCGCGCTCTCCAGTGCCGGCGTCGCACGAGGCGTCGCGCTTCAATCGACCGGGCCCGCGCTTCCGGCGACCACGCCCCCCGCGACGACGGCCGCCACTACGGCCGATGCGACGGCCGATGCGGGCGTCGAGCGGCTGCGCGCGACGATCACCGCCGTGCAGGGGAACGTCCGCGTGCGCTCCAGTGAATCCGCCCCGTGGGTGCCTGCCGCCGTCGGCATGATCCTCGACGAGAACGCCGAGTTCTTCACCGCCCCGAAGAGCGCCGTCCGCTTCGAGCTGCCGGGCGGACACTCGGTCACCATTGATCGGCTCAGCAAGGTCAAGCTGCTCCAGGCCGTTAACGCCGGCGGCAAGATGAAGACCCGCGTCGGCATGCAGTACGGCCGCACGCTCTACGACATCGAGGGGGCCGGGCGCGAGCACGAGTCCAGCATCGTCACTCCCAGCGCGACGCTGGCGGTGCGCGGCACGGAGTTCGTCGCCTTCGACCAGCGCCCGTTCCCGGCCAAGGGGATCAGCTTGAGCGGGCGGGTCGAGTTTCGCGACTTCAAGAAGCGCGTTTTCGTCGGCGGCCCCGGCGCGGGCAAGACGGCCGTCACCACCGACAATCCCAATGCGCCCGCCTTCGCGCTGAACCAGTCCGTCGTCGATCCCGGCGCCCGCCTGGCGCGCACCGCGGCCGAGGCGCAGCTCGTCAGCACGCTGCTCTCCAGCGGCGCGACTATCGGGTTCGACTACGACAAGGGCATCCGCGTCGTCCGCGGCGGGCGCGTGCCGCGCACGGATCAAGAGCTCGTCCCGACGCTGCCCGGCACCTTCAATGTCGTGCTCCGCTGGCAGGGCAACACGGACCTGAACCTCGGCGTCTTCCACATTCCCGGCGACCAGAACCAGGGCTTCTCGCTGCTGCCGATCGGTGGCCTGGACGAGACCGGCAGCGGCGGGCGCATCCCGTTCGATCACCGCGGCGGCGCCAACGGCGGCATCGAGATCGGTTATTGGCCCGGCGCCGTCCCCACCGGCGCGTTCCAGTTCGGCAGCGTGCTGATCTCCGGCCCGGCGACGCAGGCGACCATTGACGTGTTCCGTGACGGGCAACGCGTTGAGTTCATCGGCGGCGACGGAAGCCCGACTACGAGCGCCCAGTACACCGCCGGACCGGTCCCGCCCGGGCTCAACATCGCGGGCCAGGCGGTCGGCGTCGTCCGAATCAGCCCGCCCGAAGCGGCGCAAAAGCTCGCGCCGCGCGCTGCCGCTGCCGCTGCCGCCGTCGCCGCCGGTAAGAAGTCCGCGTCCGCGAAACCGCCCGCCGCCACGCCCGCCGCCGCGCCCGCCGCTGCCGCCGCCGTCGTGCGGAAGCCGACCCGCGCCAAGCCTGCGCCGGCGGACGGTGTGAAGCCGGCCTCCAAGCGGCGGTAGTGTGACAGTTTAATGAGCTGCCGGTGCCGCTCCTTGCGCGGCGCAAGCGCGGCCGTTCCCCGGTGCGCCCGCGGGCTCCGCCGGCCATGCAAGGTTGTCGGCGTTCGGGTCAGCGGCGTCGCGGGGGGCATGGTCACCATCGCTGGCCTCGCTCACCTCCACGTCCACGCTCATCGTCTCATTCGCGCTGCCGTAGAGCGTGCCGGCGGTGGGGGCGGTGTCGCGGTAGTGTCGGCCGTAGGCGACGCGGACGTGGTCCGCCTGCGGGAGCACGCCGTTGGTCGGGTCAAAACCTTTCCAGCCGATGTTCGGGATGTAGAGCTGCACCCACGCGTGCGTGGCGTCGGAGGTGGCGCGCGCCCCCCCGTGCGCCCCTGCGCCCGCGCTGTTGCCGGTGTAGAGGTAGCCGCACACGTAACGGGCCGGCACCCCGACCAGCCGGGCCAGGGTGATGAACAAATTGGCGAAGTCCTGGCAGACGCCCTTGCGCTGAACGTAGATCTGATAGGGCGTGGTGCCCAGGTCGGTGCAGCCGGGGACGTACTCGTAGTCGTGGTAGAGCGACAGGTTGATGGCGAACAGCGTCTCCATCAAATCGCCGTCGTTGCGGCGGACGAATTCCATCGCGTAGTCGTACAGCGCCCGCAACTGCGTGTCGGGGAGCTCGACCGGCGTGAGGTAGGGCGCGAGCATTGTCCGCTCCCAGGGCATCCAGACCAGCGGCCAGCCTGGCGGGCGGATCGGCAGCCTGGCGAAGCCGAACGGGTCCAGGTCGCTCAGCTCCACCTCTGATTCGGCGCTGATCGTCAGCTCGGTGTAAGGCTCGGTCACCTCGAAGCGCTGCGTCCAGTTGCCGAAGACGTCCTCATATTCGATGACCGGCGCCGCAGGCGTGATGCTGAGGCGGTAGCCGACCACGCCTTGCCGCCACTCGTCGATCGGCCGGAGATGCAGCCGGTGCGAGCTGCGCTCGATCGGGGCGTCGTAGGTGTAGCGGGTCGTGTGGCGGATGCGGAGGCGGCGGATCGGTCGGATCATGGTCTCTTGCCGGGAGCGCCCGCGCCGGTGGCGGCGCGGGTCCGGTTCCTTGATTTTTCAGTCAACGGCGATGGTGCCCGCGGAGGGGCCGGCGTCCGTGGCGTTGCCACCGCGGTCGTCACCTGGGGCGGATCCGTCCGCATCCTTGCCGCCCCCTCGCCCGTGAGGCGCGGCTTCACGCGCCGCCGGCGGTGCGCGCCAGGCAGGCCTCGATGCGCTGGTAGGTCTGGTTCCAGTCCTCGCTCTTGACGATGTAGTCGCACGCGCCGAGCTGCTTGGCGGCGGTAACGGTGTCGGGCTCGGCGCGGCCGGAGTAGACGACCACCGGGATGCCCGAGAAGCATGGCTCGTCCGCCAGGGCGTCCAGCAGGTCCAGCCCGTCCACGCGCGGCAGCCCCAGGTCCAGCAGGACCAGGTCCGGCTGGTGCCGCCTGAGCTGCGACAACGCCTCCACCGCGCTCTGCGCAGACGCGACATCGTGGCCGTGCATCCGCAGCAGCGCGCCGAGCGCGGCCGACGTGGAACTGTCATCTTCGACGATCAACAAGCTCGACATGCGTCCGCTCCGAAGCAAGTTCCCGCTTCCCGCTCCGCCCGCGATCGCACACGCGTGCCCGCGCGGGGAGGCGACGGGAAGGTCATCCCATTTCCGCCGTGCGCTCTCGCCGACGAGCGGGCGCTGGCGTCAACCGTGGCAGCTTGGGCGGGAGCACGGCGTCGCAACCTTCGGCAGCCACCGCACGTCCCGCTGATCGGGCCCGACCGCCCATGAAGCGAGCGGACCCGTACGCCCGCGGCCGGCCGTCCTGGCGGCTCGCGTCACGGGCACCCGCACAGAGGCAAGTTCCGCGCCAGACGGTGTCGGGTAATCGGATAGTTCAATCGAGACCATCGGAGGAGGGACGGAAAGCCACGGGTTCTTGCTTTCAAACCCGCTGGAGATGCTCGTCAACTCGCCGCGCGCGTCGATTGTCGCTGAGCGCTGGGCCAAGAGGACGTGTCACTCGCCGCGGACGCGGCGGTAGACGGATTCGTAGCGCGGGACGATCGCGTCGGCGGAGAAGCGGGCGCGGGCGCGCTCCTGCGCCGCGCGGCCCATGGCGGCGCGGCGGTCGGGGTGGCGGATCAGGTCCTCCAGCGCGCGGGCGATGGCGTCGGCTTCGCCGAACGGCACGAGCAGCCCGGAGCGGTCGGCCTCGATGACTTCGGGAATCCCGCCGACGCGCGTGGCGACGCTCGGGCAGGCGAAGCACATCGCCTCGAGGATGCTGAGGCAGAAACTCTCGGTTTCCGACGTCACCAGCGCGATGTCGGCGGCGGCGAGGTACTCCTCCACCTCGTTCACCTTCTCTCGCACGATCACCCGCCCCTCAAGGCCCAGCCGGCGGACGTCGGACGCGAAGGGCTCGAACGGTTCGCCCGCCAGGACGACGAGCTTGAAACCCTCGCGCGGGCGGACGCGCGCGACCGCCTCCAGCAGCAGGTCGACGCGCTTCAGCGGGCGGAGGTTGGAGTGGTGCAGCAGCATCGCCTCGCCGTCGCGCACGCCCAGCTCGCGGCGCACCTCGTCCCGGCCGCGGCGCGGCGGGCGGGGGGTGAAGAAGTTGTGGATCACGTCGATCGGGCGATCGACCTGGAGCAGCCGGTGCGTCTCGTCGCGCAGGAAGCCGGAGACGGCCGTGACGGCGTCGGAGCAGGCGAGCGCGTGCCGGATCGCCGGGCCGTAGTGCGCGTCGCGGCCGAGCAGCGTGGTGTCGGTGCCGTGCAGCGTGGTAACGACGCGCGGCTGCTGCGCCGGCGGGAGCATCGAGCGCGCCAAGATCGCCGCCGTCGCGTGCGGCACCGCGTAGTGAACGTGCAGGATGTCCAGCCCGAAATCGCGGCTGACCTCCGCCATCTTCACCGAGAGCGGCAGCGTGTAATCCGGGTACTTGAACAGGCCGTAATCGTTCACCTCGACCGCGTGGAAGTGGATGCGCGGCACGTCGCTCGGCAGGCGGAAGGGGCGCTCGTAGCTGATGAAGTGCAGCTCGTGCCCGCGCCGCGCCAGCTCCTCGCCGAGCGCGGTCGCCAGGATGCCGCTCCCGCCGACGGTGGGATAGCACGTGAGGCCGATCTTGAGCGGTGCGTCAAAGGCCATGTGTCAGAAGGAACGCGCGCCGCGCCCGACGGTTGCGAGCGAATCGACGACGACCGGATCGTTCGGGAACAGCGCGATGGCGTGGCCGACGCCCGCGCTCAGGCCGCGCACCCGCGCCCGGGCCAGTTGCAGCTCGACGTAGTTCCGCGCGCTGGTCTGCGAAGCGTGCGCGTTCATCGCCTCGATCCACGCGGCCATCACCGGCGCATCGGACACGTCGATTAGCACCGGCGTCACGTCGCGCGGCTCGGCGTCGGCGGAGCCGGCGTAGAACAAGAGCTGGTCGATCGCGTGCGGCGGCGCGCCGCGCAGCTCGGCGACGCCGCCGTACCGCGCCAGCCGCGCGGCGTCGCGCACGAGCGCGCCCAGCCGCGGGTGATCCGGGTGCTGGTTCTCGACCAGGCTGGGCGCCAGCACGATGCCCGGCCGGACGCGCCGCAGCACTTCGGCCAAACGCATCGCGTGCGCGACGCTCGCCTCCAGGTGCGCGTCGCCATCCAATTCCAGGAACTCCAGCGTAGCGCCGAGCGCGGCGGCGGCGCGGCACGCCTCGTCGGCGCGACCGCCGGGCGTGCCGTGCGTCGCCGATTCGCCGCGCGAGCAGACCACCACGTGCGCCGCCCGCCCGCCGCGCGCCTCTAGCGCGATCACGCCGCCGCACCCAAATTCCACATCGTCAGGGTGCGCGCCGAACGCCACCAGCGGGGCGAGGCCCGCCGGTGCGAAGCCGGCTGCGGCGGGGGCGGGTGCGGCAAACCCGGCCGGGGCGAGACCGGGCGGGGCGGAAGGCGCGGCGGGGCTAGGCGGGCAGGTCGGTGTAGGCTTCATCGGCACGGTCGATTGTATCGCGGCTGACGTAGGCGATCTCGGGAGCATCCTCACGGCGGAGGTAGTTCTGCTCGCCGGCGCCGGCGACGTAATGCGTGCAGCGCACGACGGACTGCATCCACGCCAGGCGCGCGTCTCGCGCGGGGCTGATCTGCTCCTTGGTGAACGGCGTCGCCGGCAGCGTGACGAACGAGCTGCCTCCCTCGTGCAGCTTCAGGCGGCCGTCGACGAGCCGCGCTCGGACGATCTCGCCGCCGTGGGGCACGTCGACGAAGAAGTCGTCGACGTCGCACGCCGCCCGACGGAACTCCGGGTCACTTGACCGCACCACCTGGATGCCTTCGAGCAGTCCCATCCGGCGGTACATCTCCAGGCAGAACTCTCCGACCGTCGTCGCCTCGATCTGCTTGAAGGCTTCGGCCAATTCGCGGTCAACGTACGCGGGAAGTTGCAGGGACGTCTTGGCACGCCAGTCGGGCGGCACGCGCTTGAGGTAGAGCGGGGCGTACTTGCGCTGGAGCTTGTTCTCGAAGGCGAAGTTCAGCTCGAACGGCTCGCCGGACTTGCGGTGCCGCAGGATCGTGCGCGTTTCGCGCGGATCATGGTCGCTGTCGTGATAGAAGAAGACGATGTCGCCACCGATTTCGTCGCGCAGCCGCCGCGCGGTGAGGAACTTGGCGAACAGAAACCGCTTGGGGAACAGCCCGCACGGCTGCTGGCCGAAGCAGATGACCGGCGTGGTGCTCATGATCCGGCCTGCACCTCGAAATCGCGGCGCTGGCCCGGCGCGCCCAGCACGAGCTGGAGCAGGAGGGCAAGCGCAACGCACGCGGCGCAGCCGATCACGTTGTACCAGAGGTAGCTGATGCTCAGTGAGAAGTAGAGCGCGAAGACCAGCAGTTGCGCCGCGATGGCCGCCCAGAAGATCGCCGTGCCGCCGACGCGGCGGAGGAAGAACGCCACC
>DASQDR010000037.1:0-12016 GCA_035634055.1 Tepidisphaeraceae bacterium
GCCCGCGACGCCCGCGGACGCCGCGACACCGGCGACCCCCGCCGCCCCCGCAGACCCGGCCGCCGCCCCCGACCCCGCCCCGGCGACCCCGCCCGCCGCGCCGCAGTAGAGCGCGCCGGTCGAGATGCGCAACGCACGAGCCCGCCCGCGGGAACCCCCTTCGTCGGTCAGCGTGGCTCGTCGGGTCGCCGACCTCTGGCGGTGCCGAGGGCCTTCCCGGCCCTTTCACGACCACCGCGACCCGCCCACATGTACGACCATGCCGCCGCGCATGGCCGCGCCGCTGCGCATGACCGCGCCGCCGCGCGTGACCGTGCCGACGCACGCACCGCCGCGGGAGCCGCGGGAGCCAGGGCTCATAATTCATCCGGCCGCGCCGACCGCCGTCTCCGCTAATCTTTGCACCGTGATGCCCGCCGCCCCCGACATCGCCGCAACGAGCGCCGCCACGACGGCCGCCTCTGTCGCGAGCGCCGCCGTCGCCGCCACCGCTAGCGACACTCCGCTGGCCGCCACGGCCGCCAGCGCTAGCGACACTCCGCTGGCCGCCACTGCTGCCACCCTGCCCGCGACAGCGTTAGCCGCCACCGCCACCGCCGCCGCCGCCGCCGCTACGGCCGCGCCCGCGCCCGCGCTGGCGCTGGCGCTCGCCCCCGACTTCGCCCTCCCCGACTGCGGCGGCCAGATCGTCCGCCTGCGCGACCGCCTCGGCCGCGGCCCGGTCGTGCTGGTCTTCTACCGCGGCCACTGGTGCCCGTACTGCCGCCGCTACCTCGCCAAGCTGCAAGCGAATCACGCCCACTTCCTCGAGCGCGGCGCCGCCGACATCCTCGCCATCAGCCCGGAGCCCGGCGCCACGAGCGCGCAACTCGCCCGCGACCTCGGCCTCGCCTTCCCCCTCCTCGCCGACCGCACCGGAGAGACCATCGCCCGCTACGGCGCCCGCCACCCCCTCTCCCGCGCCGGCGCCGCCCGCGCGGCCGCCCATGCCGCCCGCGTGGTCGTCGCAGCCCGCGTGGTCGTCGCCGCGTCGCCGCGCGCGCCCTCGCGCAGCGTTCTCCCTGCCGTTTTCGTCCTCGACGCCGCCGGCGCCATCCGCTTCGCCCGCGTCGACCCAGACTACAAGCGGCGCACCACCATGCACACGATCTTCCGCGCGCTGGATGCGGCGCGGGCGGAGGGCCGCGAGACGCGGGAGACGCCGGCGCGACGGGAAATGCCGGAGGCGCGGGAGACGAGGGAGGCACCGGCCTCGCCGGGCGCGCTGGGCGCTCCTTAGCGGGACGAGGAGCGGCCACGAGCGCAGCGGGGGCTGCCGCCCGATCGGCGCGGGAATGGGAGCGCTCGGATTCGAACCGAGAACCAAGGGATTATGAGTCCCCTGCTCTGACCGTTGAGCTACGCTCCCGGCGGCGTTGGCGGGCGGACCCCCAAGCCTACCCCGCGCCCCGCAAACCTTCCAGTGACCCCGCGCTCGCCGCGCCCGCCGCAGCCGCGCCCGCCGCGCCTCGCCCCTGACTACAATCCGCCCCTGATGTCCGACCGGCCCTTCTCATCGTTCCAAGCGAGCACGCCGCCCTCGGCGGCCGCCGGCGCCACCGCCTCCGCCCAAGCCCCCGTTGCGGCGCGTGGCGGTCATCCTGCCGCCCGCGCCGGCACCGTCGCGGGTGCCAGCGATCCCGCCGCCGCCGCCCGCGCCGACGATCCGTGCCCCGCAAATCCCGTCGCCGCCCGCGCCGCGGGTCGTGATGATGATCGCGTCGCCGCCGCCGCCATCGCCGCCGCCGGCGATATAATCCTCCGCCCCGGCCTGCGCAGCCACGCCACGCTCGCGCTGTGCGCCGTGCTGCACGCGTTCACCCACGCCTACGCCACGCTGCTGGTCCCGCTCTACCTGCTGGTGCGCGACGACCTCGGCCTGCCCGGCGTCGGGCGGGCGTCGGCGATCGTCACGGTGTACGGCCTGGTTTACTGCTTCCTCAGCTACCCCGCCGGCCTGCTCGCCGACCGCTTCAGCCGCAGCCTGCTGCTGGGCGTCGGCCTGCTCGGCAACGCGCTGGCGGTCGCGGCCATGGGACTGACGCGGCGCTACGAGCTGCTCATGCTCTGGTCCGTCCTCGGCGGCGCGTTCGGCGCGATTTTTCACCCCGCCGCCAACGCCCTGGTCCCCGCCCACTACCCGCGCTCGCCCGGGATGGCGATCGGCCTGCTCGGCATCGGCTCGGGCATCGGCTTCTTCGCCGGCCCGCAGTTCGCCGGCTGGCGCGCCCAGGCCGCCAACTGGCACTTTTCCTCCGTTGTCAACTGGCAACGCCCCCTCGTCGAGGCCGGCCTTGCCGGATTTGTGGTGGGTGTGATCTTCCTGCTCATCGCCCGCGAAGCCCCGCGTCCCGCGACGGCGCGAGGACCGGCGGCGCGCCAGCCGCTGCGGCCATCCCCTGCGTCCCGCGCGTCGCGGGCCGAGCCGGCGGGCGCCCTCGGCCCCGCGCTGCGCGGGGCAGTGGTGCGGGTGGCCCTGGTGCTCGGCCTGCGCGACTTCGCCGGCATCGCGACCCTCTCCCTTGCCAGCATTTACTTGCAGCGCGCCCACGGCCTCGACGCCGCGCGCACGGGTTTGATTGTCGGCTCGATGATGCTGATCGGCGTGGTCGTGAGCCCGCTGGCCGTTTACCTCAGCGGCGGGGCGCGGCGGCTGCCGGTGCTGGCGGGGCTGCTGCTGGCCGGCGGGGCGGTGGTCGCGACGACGCCGTTGTGGCCCGCGCGGTCGGTCCTCTGGGTGCTGATGACGTTCATGGCCTTCCAGCTTGGCAGCTACGCCGTCAGCGACGCGGCCATGCTCGAGCGCGTCCCCGGCGCGGTGCGCGGGCGGGTGGTGGGGCTGTTCCTGACCGTCGCCGGCGCCCTGGCGTCGGCCTCGCCGTGGGTAATGGGGTGGTGGACCGACCTGCTGGGCGAGCGCGCCGAGCGGCCGTCGGCCTACCTCCCCCTGTTCGGCACGATCGGCGCGACCATGGCCGCCGCCGCCGCGTGCGGCCCCCTCCTCCACCGCCTCGGCCCCGTCCAGGGCCCCCTGATCGAGCCCATCAGCGAGACGGCGCCCAGAACCGCCGAACCCCTCCTCTAAGCCTCCGAGGGTACGGCCCTCAGCCGCCCAGGCACCTGCTAAACGGTGAGGCCGGACCCCAAGCAGCTCAGGCAAAGCTTTGAGCGGCCGAGGCAAGCCGCTCAGCGGCTCAGGCAAGCCGCTCGGCTGCCGAGGCAAGTCCCTCAGCGCCTCCGCCCCCACGAAAAAACGTCGCTTACGAACGCTCCCGCCCCCGCGAACGCGGCTTTTATCGCGCCCCGCGCCCCGCGCCCCGCGCCCCGCGGCCCGCGCCCGCGACCCCGCGGCCATCGCCCTTATCGCTCCGCGGCGACCACGCGATCGAAGTAGAGGGGACAAGAACGATGCCGTGGTCCAGCAGGGTGAGCCTCAGCGCACCTTCCTTCAGCCCGTTCCCAAAGCCCCGCGTCCGCTCTCGCTAAGGCGCGGGCCGCCTGTTCATTCGTGGCGACGCGCGTGGTGGAGGATCAGATTGGGCGGTTGACGACGAAGTCGGCCATCGTGTCGAGGACGCGGCGGGCCTCGGTCTCTGGCAAGGTGGTGAGTGCGGAGCGGGCTTGGTCGACGAGTTGGCCGGCGCGGGCGCGGGCGTAGGCGATGGAGTCGCTGGGGAGGATCAGGTTGCGGATGCGCTCGAGCTTGTCCGCGTCGCGGCTGCTGATCAGCGACCGCAGGAGCGCCCGGTGCTCGGGCGGGGCGGTGGCGAGGAAGTGGATCACCGGCAGGGTCATCTTCTGCTTCTCGAGGTCGATCCCGAGCGTCTTTCCGACCGTGCCGGCGTCGCCGACGATGTCGAGGATGTCGTCCTGGATCTGGAAGGCGATGCCCAGCGAGCGGCCGTAGGTCTCCAGCGCCGCGACCTGCTGCGGCGTGCCGCCGGCGAAGGTCGCGCCCAGCAGGCAGCAGGTGGCGCAGAGCACGGCGGTCTTGCGGGTGATGATCTGGAGGTAAACGGCCTCGGTCAGATCGAGGTTGTTGCGGTTGTCGATCTGCAGCAGTTCCCCCTCGCACACTTGGTTGGTCGTCCGCGCGATTGTGCGCGAGGCGAACTGCGACTGGAGGCTCGAGCAGAGGTGGTAGCTGTGGCTGATCAGGTAGTCGCCGAGCAGCACGGCCGCCTCGTTGCCGCGGAGATGGTTGATTGTCGCGCCCTTGCGGCGAAGCTCCGCCTCGTCCAGGACGTCGTCGTGGACGAGCGTGGCCATGTGGACCATCTCGACTACGGTGGCGAGAGTGATGTGGGCATCGGAAACTTTCGCTGCGCCGCTGCCCGCGCTCGCCGCGCCGCCCGCGCCCGCGACGGCCTGGCCGCTGAGCAGGACCAGCATCGGCCGGAGCATCTTGCCGTGGAAGCGGGCAACGTGCTTGACCAGCGCGTTGACGCACGGGAGGTCACTGTCGAGCTCTTCACGAAAACGCTGCGTCACCTGCGCCAACTGCGGGGCAATGCACTCGGTGAGGCTGGCCAATGCGGCGTTGGCGGCTCGGGCGTTGGCGGCGCGGGCGGCGGCGGATGTGGGTGTATTCTCCACGGTTGGCGGCGAATTGTAGCGGACGCAGTGAAAGCGGCGAATCGCGTCGGGAAGTTTCGGAAAGATTGAAAGGAGGAGGGGAGCGACGGAGCGTCGGAGGAAGAGTGGGGGACTGAGGAACTGTGGGACGAAGGGACTAAGGGAGCAACGCACCTTCGCCCTCCTCCATCCGCTCGTGCCGTCATGCGTCTGAGCCGACTGGTGAGTGCTGAGCGATGGAAGCCTCCGCCCCTTAGTCCCTCCGCCCCTCAGTCCCTGACGTCCTTCCCCTCCCTCACCGCGGCGGTCGCCCGCGTACAATCTTCCCGTGGACCTGACTTACCTCGACAACAACGCCAGCACGCGACCGGCGCCCGAGGCGGTGAAGGCGATGCTGCCTTACCTCCAGGAGTTCTTCGGCAACCCGTCCAGCGTGCACCGGTTCGGGCAGAGCGCGCGGCGGGCGATCGACGAGGCGCGGGCGCGGGTCGCGGCGCTGGTCGGGTGCGGCGACGCGGAGGTGCTGTTCACCGGCGGGGGGACCGAGTCGATCAATACGGCCGTGCGCGGGCTGCTGGCGGCGCGGGCGCCGCGGCGGCGGATCATCACCACCGCCGTCGAGCACTCGGCCACGCGCGAGCTGTGCCAGCAACTGGCGAAGGAGGGGCTGGCCGAGATCGTCGAGCTGCCCGTGGATCCGGCCGGCGCGCTGGACGACGCGGCGGTGCGCGACGCGATCACCGACGACGCGGCGCTGGTGACGATCATGTGGGCCAACAACGAGACGGGCGTACTGTTCCCCGTCCAATCGATCGCGGCGCTGTGCCGCGCGCGGCGCGTGCCGTTCCACTGTGACGGGACGCAAGCGGTCGGGAAGATCGCGGTGGACGTGGCGGCGGCGGGCATCGACGCAATGAGCTTCGCGTCGCACAAGTTCCACGGCCCCAAGGGTGCGGGAGGGCTGTTCGTGCGCCGGGGGCTGCGATTCCGGCCGCTGCTGGTCGGCGGGCCGCAGGAGCGCGGGCGGCGCGGCGGGACGGAGAACGTGCCGGCCATCGTCGGCATGGGCGCGGCGGCGGAACTGGCGAGGGCGGCGCTGCCGGAGATGCTGCGCGTCGCGCAGCAGCGCGACCGCCTGGAGCGCGAGATCCTCGCGCAGATCGACGGGGCGCACGTCAACGGCCGGACGGACGCGCGGCTGCCGAACACGACCAACATCGGCTTCGCCCGGCTGGAGGCCGAGGCCATTCTGCTGCTGCTCAGCGAGCAGGGCATTGCCGCCAGCGCCGGCGCCGCGTGCAGCAGCGGCAGCCTCGAGCCCTCGCACGTGCTTCGCGCGATGAAGATCGACCCGAAGGTCGCGCACGGCGCGATCCGCTTCAGCCTCTCCCGCTACACGACGGATGCGGAGATCGACCGCACGCTGGACGTGCTGCCGGGGGTGATCGCACGGCTGCGCGCGGTGTTGCCGGTGGGGGTGGAATGAGCGAATAAGTGGCTATTGGTCAGTTGCTAGTGGTTAGGAGGGAATGCGCGCGTCGGCGTTCCCAGCGATCAGGCGCGTCCTGACCCACGGACTGATCAATGGCAACGGGTGACTAACCACTGGCGACTAGCCACTGACCGCTGGCCACTGACCGCTGGCCACTGGCCACTGGCCACTGGCAACCGCAACTGACCACTGCTCCCCTCCCGGCGACTGGACACGCTGTCGCCCTTCCTGCACACTCCGCCGCGAATGGTGCTGGCCGCGGCGGCTTCGCCCGACATCGTGCTGCTGTTCGCCGCCGCGGGGCTGTTGCTCTACGTGGCGTCGCGCGCCGCGGTGGACGCGCTGACGGTGACCGCCGATCCCTCCCCTGGACGGATGGCGGTGGCGCAGTGGATGCCCGTGGCGTGGCTGGCGCTGCTCGCCACCGGCGCGGGGCACGCGGAGGTGGGGATCGGCGTCGCGATGGCGACCAGCGTCGCGGCACTGGCGCTGAACCTCGGGGTGCTGGTGCTGCTGGCGCCGCCGGAGAATCCCGATCCCTCGCCCGCTCCTGTGTCCGATCCCGATCCCGCGCCCGTTCCCGCCGGCCGCGCTTGGCCGTTCGTCATCCCCGCAGCGCTGCTCGCGCTGCTGGCAGGGTTCAGCGGGTTCCTCAACGTGCTGCACGCGCTGATGCTGCTGGTGCTCGGCGGGTGCGTGCTGGCGGTCTGGCAAAGCGGGCCGACGGACGACGCGGCCCCGCTGCCGCCGGCGCGGCGCCGGGTCCGGCCGGTGCAACTGCTGCTGGCGATCGCGTTGGCGGGCGTCGGGGCTTGGATCGGCTTCCAGGGAATCCTCATCGCCGACTCGCGCACGCGCGTCGCCACCGCGGGCCTGATCGCCGCCGCCGTCATGTCGCCGCTGCTGGTGCTGCCGGCGCTCGGGGCGGGCGCGGTGGCGTCCCAGAATGGGCGGACCGGCCACGTGATGGCGACGCTGGTCGGCATCACGCTGCTGAACCTGTGCCTGCTGCTGCCGGCCGTCGTGCTGCTCGGGGCGGCGCGGCAGTTGATCCTCGCCTGGCGCGGCGGAACGCGCGAGCTGGCAGAACTGCTTGCGGCAGTCCGGCCGATGCCGTTCCCGATCGGCGTGTGGCGCGTCGATACGGTCCTGCTGATCGTGCTCGGGCTGCTGCTGGTCCCGATCTCGCTCGGGCGGTGGTCGCTGAAGAAGGGGGAAGGAATCGCGCTGGCGCTGGGATACGTGGCCTACCTCCTCGTATCGACGGCGATCGCGGTGCGATTGTGAATAACGTGTGTGCAACGTGTCGCCCGCTTCTGCCGGAATCGCCGGCCACGGCGGGTGGGGTGAAGATGCGAACATGAGCCTGGACGTTGAAGTGGAAGAAGCTGCGCGGATCGAGAAGAAGCCTTTCGAAGCCGAGACGTACGACGTCATGGGCGGCAGCGCGCGGTGGGAGACGAGGGTCCACGACCACGGGCTGGTCGCGCTGGTCGACGTGATGCCGCGGCTGGCGCCGGTCGGCAAGACCGCCGACTTCGCCATCGTGCAGGCCGCGCGGGTGAGCTACGGCGAGGGAACCAAGCAGGTGAACGAGGACCGCGGGCTGATCCGCTACCTCGCCCGCCACCGCCACACCACGCCGTTCGAGATGGTGGAGTTCAAGTTCCACCACGTGATGCCGATCTTCATTGCCCGCCAGTGGATCCGCCACCGCACCGCCAACGTCAACGAGTACAGCGCCCGCTACAGCGTGGTGCGCGACCGTTTCTTCAAGCCGACGATGGAGAACGTCCGCCGGCAGTCGGCGAGCAACCGCCAGGGCGGCGACGAGCCCATGGACGTCACCACCGCGCAGGCGTTCCTCGACTACCTCGACGAGGTGGAGAAGAGCTACGAGCGCTACCAGGAGTTCCTCGACAAGGGCGTCGCCCGCGAGATCGCGCGCATCGCGCTGCCGGCCAGCGTCTACACCGAGTGGTACTGGAAGATCGACCTGCACAACCTCTTCCACTTCCTGTCGCTGCGGATGGACCCGCACGCGCAGCAGGAGATCCGCGACTACGCTACGGCGATGTTCAAGCTGGTCCAGCCGATCATCCCGATCGCGGCCGAGGCGTTCATGGACTACCACGCCGGCTCGATGCACCTCACGCGCCTGGAGATCGAGGCCATCCGCAGCGGCCAACCTATTGCCACCGCGAACAAGCGCGAGGCGGCGGAGTGGGATGAGAAGAAGAAGCGGCTGGGGATGTAGCCCGGTCCGCTGACCGAAATGCTCGCCTGTGCAGGGACGCCATCGACAGCCTGGACAGCGCTCACGCCCGCGTATCGACATCGGGCTCGTGCTGCTCTAACCGGAGCGATTTCCTTCCGCGATCCTCCGGTACGCACGCCCGTCACGCCGCCATCGAATTGATAGCAACGAGCCGGCCCGAGTCCCGCACTCCCCACGGGACTGGGGCCGCTTTTCGTTCGCCGACCGCGCCCGGACACACGCGACCGGGCGGCAGCGATGCAGTGGAGCCGAGGGCGGCGCGAAGGGGGCGGCGTGACGGGGCGGGGTCGGCGCCGGCCGAGCTCGCGCGGGGGATCACGCGCTGGCCAGTTCGTCCTCCAATTCCGCCATCAGCTCCTTTTTCGCGCCAGTGGGGTCATCGAAGTCAAACGCGCCGGCGAGCGTCAGCGACGAAAACGCCGTCAGTCCCGCCGCGGTGGCCGCGGCTTCCGCGGCGTCGCCGGCGGACGTGGCGTCGTCGTCGCCGCCCGCGGATCCTTCGCCAACGCCGTCAGGCTGATCCGATGGCGGTGGCGCGGGCTCCTCGGGGATCTCGGCTTCCGGAGCGCTCGTGCTGTTGTCGCCGTTCAAGCGGACGACCATGAAATCGGCGTGGTCCTGCGACCATTGCATGCTGCCGGCGGAATTGCCCAGCTCGACCTGCCCGGCGACGAGGATGTCGCCGTCCGGCGCCAGCGCGATGCCGTACCCGCCGAGGAACGCGTTCCAGCGCGCGTCGCCTGTCTGGGTCATGGTGATCGATCGACCCTTGTGGCCGAAGGTGGTGTCGACCGTGCCGTCGCTGTTGAACTTGTGGACGTTAATGCCGCCGACCGCGTTGTCAGCGACGAGGATCTTGCCGTCGGCGTCGATGAGCATGTCGTAGGGGTAGCCGTCGAGGTGCCGCTGGAACGCGATGCCGCCGTCACCGAACGAGCCGTCCAGCGATCCATCCGCATTGTAGCGGACCAGCACCATGCCGCCGTAACGGGTCTGCCCGCCGACGACGATCTTCCCGTCGGCCGCGAGGGCGACGCTGTATCCCTCCATCCACCCGTCCTCCTTCTTGTCGTGCAGCGTGATCAGCCCGTCATCGCCGAAGGTCCCGTCGCGCGATCCGTCGGCGTTGAGGCGCACGACGGCCAGGCTCATCTTGTGCAGCTCGTGGTCGAACGCGAGCGTCCCGACGCCGACGATCTTGCCGTCGGGCTGGAGGACCATGTCGTAGAGATTTTTGTTTCCGTCGGGCAGGGTGCGCTTGATGTCGGCCAAGCCGTGGGCGCCGAAGGTGGTGTCGGGCGTGCCGTCAGCGTTGAAGCGCCGGAAGTGGAAGGCGCCGTCGGCGGTGACGATCTTGCCCTCGGCCGTCACGCCGAGCGCCGACACCACGTGCGCCGACTGCGCCGCGTCTCGTGTCGGATCGAACGGCGGAGCGTGTACCACGGTGTCGGACGATCCGTACGTGTTGCCCCCGATGTTGCCTTGGTCAACGGCGACCGGCGCGGTGGGTGACTGGAGGATCGCGCCGCCGTCGCCGAAGTCGGTGTCGAGGGTTCCGTCCGGGTCGAGCTTGCGCACGCCGTGCCCGCCGACCAGGATTGTGCCGTCGTCGAGCAGCGCGATCGGCAGGTCGCCGCCGTGCCAGTGGCCGCTGTTCGCATCGGCGCCAAAGTTGGCAACGCCATTGTTGGCGAAGGACTTGTCAAGCGAGCCGTCGGCGTTGAGGCGGACGACGGTGATGGAGGTGACCTTCTCGCCGCCGCTGCCGCGCGCCTCGTCCGGCAGGCGCGGGCCGGACCAGCCGGCGACCAAAACCTTGCCGTCCTTCTGCACGGCAATGCTCTGCGCGCTGTCTTGATCGAACAAGTCGTGAACCGCGATGCCGCCGTCGCCGAAGGAGTGGTCCTTGATGTCCCGCTCGCCCGAGGGGTCGATTTGGACGGGGTGGACCGAGGCGTTGCCGTTGACAACGTCGAGCTGCATGCCGTTGGCGAGCAGCCAGCTCCCGTTAGTGGTGTGGTCGATCACCAGCGGGATCTCCGGGAGCTCCATTCCCGTGTCGGCGGAGCAGGAGATGCGCCGCTCCAGCCGCTCGATCCAGCACCCCTGCCGGCCGCGCCAGCGCCGGCGCAAAGGGCGGAGGCATTCCAGGGGAAGGAGGTCGGCGGCGGTGATGGCGCGCTGGCTGAAGGCGAGTTCCATGGCGGCTTCCCTTTACGGTTGAGCGACGTGGTCAAAACGTTAGAGGCGGGGCAGGGGAGGTTTATTCCATCCAGGACGCGGCGCCGGTGGAAATGTGCCGGTAGGGGAAGAGAACCGCCGCTCGGAGGCTCTAAGTCTATGAGGCCGGTATGATGGGCGGTGGCCCTCGCCGCCGGCGGGAGAACGCTAATTGGAGCCATCCGACGCCGACCTGCTCCGCGCCGCCGGGCGCGGGGACGCAGCCGCGTTCCACGCGCTGGTGGACCGCCATGCGACGGCGCTATTCCAGGTGGCGATCTCCTTCTCGCGGAACCGGGCCGACGCGGAAGACCTCGTGCAGGAGACGCTGATCGCGGCATACCGAGGGTCCAGCGGCTTCGCCGGGCGGTCGGCGGTGCGCACCTGGCTGGTACAGATCCTGGCCCGCAACGCATCGCGCGCGTGGCGGCGGGGGCGGCACCGGCGCGGCACGCTCTCGATCGACGCCGCCACCGCCGCCGGCGGCGACCACCACGACGCCGCGCTGACCACCCCATCGGCCGCCGCCGGCGTCGACCATCGGATCGACACCGCCGACATCCTTCAGGGGCTCTCCGCGGTGCACCGCGAGGTGCTCGTTATGCGCGAGATCCTCGGGCTGAGCTACGACGAGATGGCGCGGGCGCTGTCGGTCCCGCGCGGCACCGTCGAGTCGCGGTTATCGCGGGCGCGGGCGGCATTTCGCGAGCGGCTGGAGGCTTCGGACCGCCGCCCGGAACGGCGACTTGATCACCGAGGGGAGGCGGGCCGATGAACGCGCCTTCCCACGAGGAGCAACACCTGCTGGCCGCCTACCACGATGACGAGCTGGACGCGGCCACCCGTGCACGGGTTGAGGCGCACGTCCGCCAGTGCGCGACGTGCGCGCGGGAGCTCGAATCGCTGCGCGACACGTCGCAACCCTTCCGGCCGCTGCGGGACGTTAACCTCACCCGTCGACAACTTGCCGCCCTGCACGCGGCCGTGGACGACGCGGCCGCCGACGACGCGCGATTCATGCGAACCGCCGCGACGCTGGCGGTCATCGCCGCTTCTGTCCTGCTCGTCAGCCTGGCGTGGCTGCGCGTGCTGACGCCCGCACCGACAGCGCCGGGCGCCGGCCCGGCCGGCGCGGTCGCGGCTTCGAATTGGTCCTCGCGCGAGCAGGCGTGGGAGCACGTCGCGGTGACGCTCCGCCCGGACCCGCTCACCCTGCCCATCACCGCCGATCCTGACCGGCAGCTCGCCGAGGGGTACGATGCGGCGCTGGCCGATTGGATGCTCCAGGGGCTTCAGCCGAGGGTAGAGCGATGACCCGTCCGGGCAGGCAGGCGATGCTGGTCGGGTTGACGGCACTGGCGATCGCCGCCGGCGTGGTGGTGGGCATGGTGGCGGCGCGGCTGCCGGGCGTC
>DASQDR010000038.1:0-9770 GCA_035634055.1 Tepidisphaeraceae bacterium
GCCGACCACGGCCGAGGCACCCGGCAGCATCATCTTTCCGAACGACGATCCGGGCGCGCCTGCGGCGCCCACCGTCGTCCCACCAGCGCCGCCCGCGCCGGGAAGCGCCACGCCCCCCGCGCCGGCCCCCGCGCCGCCGGCGGTGGCGTCGTCCGATCCCTTCGACCAGGCAATCGAGCGGTTGCAGGCGAAGGACTACAACGTCGCGTGGCAGCAGTTCGACGCGCTGCGCCGCCGGTACACGGCGCGCCCCGTCGGGGCGAACGAGGCGCTCACGCCGCAGCAGGCGCTCGCATGGGAAGGGACCGCCGCCGCCGACATCGGGCGCGGCAACCCGGAGGACGCCCGCGCCCGCCTCGATACCGCGTTCGAGCACAACGTCCGCACGCGCTCGCTCGTGCTCAACCGCGCGATCGCGACGGTGCTGAGCAAGGGCGTCACGTTCAAGCAGTTCGACGTCGCCGCCGGTGAGCTCAAGGCGTACCTTCAGGCGAACGCGAACGACGAGAAGGCGGCCGATATCTTTGCCGGACTGCTCGCCAAGGCGAGCGCCTTCCCCAACGTATCCAAGCAGCTCGAGCCGCACTGGGCGTTCCTCGATACGTACTACGACCAGCTCGCGCACAACCCGGAGGTCGCGGCGGCGCACCCGAACCAGCTCAAGTGGGGCACCGACTGGCTGCCCGCCGAGGAGGTCCGCCGCTATCGGCTGGTGCGCGCGAACCCGACGTCCGCGGAGATCTTCCGCGGCGTCACCCGCGCCACCCGCGACCTTGAGATCGCCAAAGCCAAGGCGCTGGCGGCGCAGCAAAAGCTCGATCAGGCCAGCGCCGCGGGCGGCGGCGGGGACATCGTCGGGCTCCGCGGGCAGCTCGACCTCGCGCAGAAGAACCTCGACGCGGCGCAGAAGGCATACGACGCAGCGACGCAGCTCTACAAGCTGCCCCGGTACCCCGAAAAATTCGAGCCCGTGATCCCCTGGTCGATCACTGCCGCGCCCGCGGCGCCGGGCGCCGGGCAGTAACTCCAACCGCTACGCCGTCATGGGCTTGCGTAGGATCCCAACCGTCGGGGGTCGGTGACGGTTCGGATGCGGGTGGTCTTGCGGCGTTCACGCGAAGCAGACATCCGCCGCCCGGTGGCGGGTCAGGCCGGCGACGTGGATCTCGGCAGCGGGTTTGCTGGCGTCCCAGGTGCGCCACAGGATCAGCCGCTGGCGGTCAGAACTGAGGGCGGCAATGGTGTCGGTGCTGGCGGCGATCGCGCGCAGCCCGCGGTGGGCGCTGGCGTACTGCGTGACCAGCGGGTCGTCCTGTCCAACGCACTGCACCGGCCCGTCCTCGGTGGCGAGCAGCAATCGGTGCGACCCGAGCCACGGCAACAGGCACGCCGCCGTCACGTCACCGCAGCGCCGGGCGCCGGCGCAGTGCGGCTCGAGCGTCGCGGCGTTCAGGCTCTCGACGAACCCGTCGGACCGAACCACCATCACCGCGCCGGCGTCGGCGGCCAGGAAGATGACCGGGGCCGTCGACCCACTCGTGCCGACGCGCCGCGGCTGCTCGCCGTCGTCCGCCGACGCGACGAACACGTCGCCGCCGGCGCTGTAGATCACCCGTTGGTCATCGACGGCGACGACATTCCTGCTCCCCTGCTGGCGGATCGTTCGCACCGGCGGTTCGCCCGGCGCGTCGGCGCGCCAAGCCACCACGCCCGCGTCCCCGTGGGAGGCCCAGATCAAATCGCCCGCGACGACGGCGGCGTTGAAGCCTAGCGGCGAGGTGACGCCGGCATCGCGGAATCGCACGGCGTCGGAAGCGGCCGCCGCGTCGGCGAACAGCACGCCGACCTGCGCGCCGACCAGAAGCCCGCGACGGCCGGCCAGGGTCGCCGGTTGCACGCTACGCAGCGGGCCGAGGTCGCTCGGCAGCTCGCTCACCGCGGGCCGCGGCGAATCGGCGCGCGTGTCGACGCTGATCACGCTCGTCCCCGCGACCGCCCGGAGCTGCGCCGCCGCGCCGCCGCCGCCGGAGGCGAGCAGCAGCGTCTGGAGCATGCTCCCGCGATCGGCGGGGCTGACGCGATCGAGCAGTTGTCCCGGCGACAGTCCCGGCATGGTCTGGCGCAGCGCCTCGAACTGCCGCAGCAGCTCTGCCGCCCTCTGCACGTGCTCCGCCTGCCCCGCCGCCCGCCGCTCCGCCAGCTTCCGCTGCATCGCCTCGAGCTTTTCCCGCTCCAGCGTCGGGCTTTCAATCGACAGATCGAACGGCGGCAGCACCTCGACGCCGCAGGCGAAGGCGACCGGCTTCGCCGCCGCGCGCAACGCCTCCACCACAGCCTCCCTGTGCGCCCCGCCGGTCCACTCCTCGGCGGATCGCTGCGCCAGCAGGGGCTCGGCACCGTCGTGCAGCTTCGGCGAGAAGTGGGCGGACACGTCATCGCTGGTGGCGGCGTCGCGGTCGGACAGGAACGCCTCGGCGAACATCTCGCGGTCGCCGCGCTGGTCAATGGCGCGGGCGCTGAACGTGAAGGCGACCTCCAGCGCGTGCGCGTCCGCCGATTGCAGGCCCGCCAGCCGCACGCGGCAGCGCAGCGGCTCCGGCCGCAGGCTGAGCTGCGATCCGTTTCGGCGGGCGAGTTCTCGGGTTCCGATGGTGCTCATGGCCGCGACTCCGGAGCATCTTAATCCGCCCGCAGCCGATCGGGTGAGTATAAAACATCGCCCGCGATGGAACGCGCGCCCCGACCGGCCGGAGCGGTGCCAGGGGCGGAAGTCGCCTCCGGCGCGGCGCCCTGCCAACGGAAGAGCAGGCGGTTGCGGTACGCCCCGGCGGCGTGACCGACACTGCTGAAACCGCGGCCGACGCTGGTGGCGGCGAGCGTCACGAAAAAGCTGGCTGGCGAACGCGGATCCTCGCTGTCGAGGCTGAACTCAATCGCGTTGACCGGCACGCCCCACCCGGCCGTCGGCGATACCGCCGTCGACGCCTGGGCCGCCCAATCCTTCAGCTCGAGCGAGGCGAGCGGCGCCCCCTCGTCGTGCAGCGTCACGGTGAGCGGATCCTCTAACCCCATCGGTCCCTCCGCGAGCGTGCGAAACGGGCCCTTCTCGCCGCTTGCCGCCTCGGCGATGCGGAACGTTCCGTCGGCGGCGAGATAGGCGAAGCGGGCCGGGGCGCCGAGCGGGTAGCCCAAGTGCCTCACCTCCACCGGCGTCTGCGGGCAGGGGGAGAAGGTCACCGTCAGCTTCCGGTGGCCCGCGAGCGTGATGGCGGCATAGGTGTTCAGGTGCGAGAAGACCGGCCCGGGGAGGTGCGACGTGCAATCGACGTCGCAGCCGGAGGCGGCGGACGCTTCACGGATGTCGAGCCGGGAGCGGCAGCCGATCGGGTCCTCGTACCACGCCGAAATCGCGTCATCAGCGGCCGAGAAACCGGTCAGCATGCGCAGCGGTTTCATGCGCTCGGCCGGCGGCGCGAACATGGTCCAGCAGCGGTCGGGCGAGCGGCTTCGGAACGTGAGCAGCGGCTCCACGTACGCCACGTAGCGACCACGCTGAAGGGTGACGAGGCCGCTCTGAACGTTCACGCTGAAACCGCGCGGGCGACGGGCGGCCGCCGGGGAGGCATGTAATGGAAGCGGCTCCAAGGTCGCCATGCGGGGCCGCGTGCCGGGCAAGCCCGCGCGCTGCGACAGCGGCAGCGCCACGCCGATCGCCGCCCCGAGGATCAGCATCGGCAACGTGACCGCGCGCCGCAGCGACGCGCCGCGCAGGGTTGGCGCGACCGCCCCCGCGGCGACCACCGCGGCCGCCGCGACAAATACGAGGAACCGCAGGCGGAAGCTGACTGGGAAGACCACCCGGGCAGAGCAGGCGCCGGACAGCCAGAGCACCGCGAGCGAAATCAGCACGGCCCGCGCCACGTCCAGCCGCCCGCGGCGTGCGGCCAACAGTGCTAGCGCGATCGCTGCGATCACCACCGGCGGCAGAATTTGGTTCACCAAGAAATGCGGGTGCAGCAGCGGAAAGCCGCCCGGCATGAGAAGCCACCACGCCGCGGCGGCCACCGCGTGGGCGAGGAGGACCAGCAACCAGAAAATGCGCGACTGGAGGCGGACCATCGTGAGGGGAAACCGCCGGGCGGGCGGGTGGCGTGACCGCTCCGGAAGTGGCCCGCCGGGTCTCGCCGGCACGTTTCCCGCGGCGAGCCGATCTTCGCGGTCGGCCTCTGGCGCGGCGCATGCTTGGGCGGGAGGCCCAACCCACCTCAGGGGCGGGCGGTCACTTTGCCAGCGGGTCTTTCGCCGGCCGCGCGTACGGGCCATCGTGAAGCGCCTCGAGGTCGATTTCGTCGAGTCGGCCGAGGTACCACGTGAACTGCCCGAGCGGGGCGTACTGCCGGGCCACCTGCACGTTGGCGGCGAAGATGGGGGTGGGGATGCGGTCGGCGGAAAGGGCGCAGATCAGGCGCGAGCGGCCCGCCTCGCCGAGCCGCGCCAGCGCCTTCTCGGCGGCCGGGCGGATGTCGGCGCCGTACATGCTCACGGCCACCGCGTCGAGCAGCCCCTCGCGCGCCCACAGGTCCCAGCTTTGCCCACGCGCGTCCATCTCGTCCGGGCCGACGACGTAGGACGTGATCGGCAGCCCCGGCCGGGCGGCGTGGACGACGCGGCGGAAGTGCCGCATGGCCGCCAGCGTTTGTTGCCGCTTCCACTGCGTCCACTTCTCGTGCTCGTCGCTCCCGTTCTCGAACCGCTTGAGTTCCAGCCCCGCGTCCTTGAGGAAGCGTGCCTTGCAATAGTTGCAGAAGCAGTGGTCGGCCTCGGCGAAGCGGATGCGGTCCAGGTGCAGGCCGTCCACCGGATACTTGGCGACCACCTCCACCATCAGCCGCCCGAGCACCTCGTGGGAGCGCGGGTTGGCAGGGCAGAGGGAATAGTAGTCGCCGAAGGCGCGGTGGATCGACCTGTTGCCCCGCGCGTCGATCGACGCCAGCTCCGGGTGGCTGCTGAGCACCGGCCCCAGCGAGCGGTCCTTCGTGGCGTCGGGGGTGAAGTAGGCGTAAAAGCCGTAGCTGATCCACGGTTCAACCCGCAAGCCGCGCGACTTCGCTTCGGCGAGCGCAGCGCCGAAAGCGTCCCCGCCCTTGAGGTCCGGGTGCAGCGGCGCGACGGCGCTGCCGGCGTACGCGGTGTAGCCGCGGAACCAGGCGTCGATCAGGACCGTGTTGAAGTTGGCCCGCTTCAACTGGTCGAACTTCCGCAGCATCGCGTCGCGCGGGCCGAGCAGGTCGTTGGACGGGACCCAGACGCCGCGCGCCTCGACGGCCGGCTGCGTGAAGCGGACTTCGCCTTCGATGCTGCGGTGCGTCACGCGCACTTCGGCCTGGCCCGGCTCGACCTCCGCCGGCGCGGTGGCGGGTTGAAACTCGGCGGACGTGAAGGCGGTGACGGCGACGAAGACGACGAGAGCGGCGCAGCAGAACGCGAGCGGGCGGAGGCGGCGGCGGCGGCGGATCATTCACTCTCCTCGGCGCGAAGCCATCGCCCCACGCGATCCACGGACGGCCCGATGCCCTACCGCGTGGGCGGCGCGGCGGGCTGCGTGGCGAGTGCGGGCGGCGTCGCGGGCGGCAGGTCCTCCGAGGCCGGCGGCACCTGCGGGCCCTGCGAGTCGGGCGTGGGCCGCGTCGCCGCCGCGCTCGGCGGCTGCTCCTCGAACTCCCACCCGCCGCCCAGCGCCTTGTACAGCGCGATCAGGTTCTGGGCGAGAACGCGATCACTTTGCACCAGCGCGTCCTCGCTGGACAAGAGCGATCTCTGGGCCGAGAGCACATTCAGGAAGTCGGTCCGCCCGTTGCTGTAAAGCTGTGTCGATAATTCCACCGCCTGGCGGTTGGCGACGACCGCGTCGGACAAGCTCGCCCGCCGCTCCTGCTCCTTGGTATACGAGATCAGGGCGTTCTCCACCTCGCGCAGCGCGTTGAGCACCGCCTGCCGGTAGGCGAGCAGCGCCTGCTCCTGGCGGGCATTCTGGACCGCGATTTCCGCGCGGATCTGCCCGGCGTTGAACAGCGGCCAGCTCACGCCCGGGCCGACCGACCAGTTGCGGTTGCCGGCGTTGAACAAATTGCCCGGGCGCGCCCCCTGGTAACCGACCGACCCGTTGAGGGTGAAGCGGGGAAAAAGGTCAGCGGTGGCCGAGCCGATGCGGGCGGTGGCGGCGTGAAGCTGCGCGTCGGCGCGGCGAATGTCCGGGCGGCGGCGAAGCAGGTCACTGGGCAGCCCGACCGGCACCGCCGGCGGCACCGGCGGGATCGAGCCCCCGCCTGCCAGTTCCTCCAGCAGCGCCGTCGGCTCCTGCCCGAGCAGCACCCCGAGCGTGAAGATCGTCTGCTGCACGTTCGCTTCCAGCAGCGGGATCTGCGATTCGGTAGACGCCACCTGGGCCGTCGCGTTGGCCACGTCCAACCGGCTGCTGAACCCGCCGGCGAACAGCCGCTGCGTCAGCCCGGCGCTGCGGCGCTGGGCAATGAGGTTGTCGTTGGCAATGTGGATCTGTCGCTGAAAGCCGCGGAGGTCGAGGTAGGTGAGGGCGACCTCCGACAGCAGCGTGATCAGCACGTCGCGACGGTCCTCGACGGCCGCGCGGACGTCGGCGTTGGCGGCCTCGATGTCGCGCCGGCGCCCGCCGAAGATGTCCAGCTCCCAGGAGGCGTCGATCCCCGCGTTGAACAGGTCGGACTCCCCGCCGTCACCGCCGCCGCCGGCGCGGCGGTAGCTGGCGCTGGTGTCGAGGAAGGGCCAGAGGTTGGCGCCGACGGCGCGGCGCGACGCCCGCGCCTCGCGCACGCGCGCCGCCGCCTGCCGCACGTCGAGGTTCTGCTCCGCCGCCCGCGCGATCAGCGATTGCAGCATCGGGTCGTCGAACGTCGCCCACCACGCCGCCACGTCCGCCGGCTGCTCGTTGGCGATGCTCGCCGGCCGCGTCGTCGCCGGGCGCGTCGTGGCGCCGAGGAAGCCTTTGGGGACCCGTGATTCGGGTGGCTTGTAATTTGGTCCGACCTTGCAGCCGGCGAACAGGATTAGCAGGAGGCACACAACGCAATGGGAGGGGAAAACCGCGAAGGGGGAGATAATTGGCGTTTCCGCGTCTTCTGCTTTGAGCATTGCCGTTTTTTTCGTGCTTCGAATTGCTTCTTCTGTCGCGCGCCGGCGCAGCCTACTCGTACCGCAGCGCCTCGATCGGGTCCAATCGCGACGCTTTCCACGCCGGGTAGAACCCGAAGACGATGCCGACGGTCGCGCTGACGACGACCGACGCGACGATCGCCGGCACGGAGACGGCCGTCGGCCACTTGAGGAGCTGGCGGACCAGCAGCGAGACGCCGCGCCCGAGGCTGATGCCGATGATCCCGCCCGCCAGGCAGAGGACGATTGCCTCGACGAGGAACTGCATGAGGATGTGCTTCCCGTGCGCCCCGACCGCCATGCGCAGGCCAATCTCGCGGGTGCGCTCGGTGACGCTGACGAGCATGATGTTCATGATTCCCACCCCGCCGACGACCAGCGAGATGCCGGCCACGATCAGCAGCAGCGTGCTGATGAGCTGCGTGGTGGAGGCCAGGGTGTTCATCATCTCGGTCATGTCGCGGACCTGAAAGTCGTCGGGCTCGCCATCGCCCAGGCGGTGCCGCTCGCGCAGCACCTGGGTGATCTGCTTGATCGCCAGCGGCACCTCCTCAGCGGTGGTGGCGGCGGTGGTGATGGAGTTGACGTTGGTGAAGCGGACCGGCTGGGGGTAGTTGGCGGCCTGGGTCTCGGACTGCTGCGGGTAGAGCTTGACGCCGCTGTTGGGGTAGAGGTTGTTCAGCGTGTTCACCCCGCCGGAGGACGATCCGCTGGAAGCGCTCGAGCCGCCGCCGCCGGAGCCGGAGCGATTGTTCCCGGAAACGCGATACTTGATCGTGGTCCACGGCGCAATGATGACATCGTCCTGGTCGCCGCCCCACATGTTGGCGCCCTTGCGCGTCAGCACGCCGACGACCTTGAGGCTGACGTTCGCCAGTCGGATTTCTTTGCCGATGGGGTTCTCGTCGCCAAACATCTCGCGGCGGATGGTCTGGCCGATGACGCAGACCTTGCCGCTGTTGCGCACGTCCTGCTCGGTGAAGACCGCCCCCTCATCGACGGGCCACTGGCGGACGTCGAGGTAGTCGGCGGTCGAGCCGGTGATCTGCATCGGCACCCAATTTTTGTTGCCGTAGACGATCTGCCCGCCCGAGCGCACCTCCGGGGCGGCGGCGCGGACGGCGGTGCACTCGCGCAGGATCGCTTCGCAATCTTGTGGAGTCAGGTTCATCGAGCTGCCCGCCCCCCAGCTCACCCCGCCGCTGGCCGCCTGGCCGGGGAAGATCACCAGGTTGTTGGCGCCCAGGCTGGCGATCGCGCGCTGGTTGAGCGTGGAGATGCCGTTGCCGATCTCCATCATCGCGATCACCGCGCCGATGCCGATGATGATCCCAACGCACGTGAGGGCGCTGCGCATGATGTTGCGCCGCAGGGCGCGAAGGGAAGTTTGGAAGGTGCGGACGACGGTCTTCATGACGAGGTCACTTCCGCGTTAGCTGCCGTCCCCGCCGTCCCCGCCGTCCCCGTTACCAGCGGCGCGGGGGCGGCGGTCGCGCCGCTGGCGCCGGCGCCGCTGCGGGTGGTGTCGCCGCGGTCGGTGACGCCGTCGAACGCCCCGCTCTCGATCAGGCCGTCCACCATGCGGACGTTCCGCTTGGCGGTGTTGGCGACGTTCGCGTCGTGGGTGACGAGGATGATGGTGATGCGCTCTTCCTCGTTCAGCCGGCGGAACATCGCCAGCACCTCGCGGCTGGTCTTGGAATCGAGGTTGCCCGTCGGCTCGTCGGCGAAGAGCAGCGGCGGGCTGTTGATCAGCGCCCGGGCGATGGCGACGCGCTGCTGCTGACCGCCGGACAGTTGCGACGGCTGGTGGTGCCCGCGGTCGCCGAGCCCGACGCGGTCCAGCAGCGCCTTGGCGCGCTCGCGGCCCTCCTTCTCGCTCAGGTGGGCGTGGGTGTAGGTCAGCGGCATGGTCACCTGGTCGATCGCCGAAGTGCGGGGGAGCAGGTTGAAGTTCTGGAAGACGAAGCCGATCTTCCGGTTGCGCACGCTGGCGCGCTGGTCGGTGGAGAGGCGCGACACCTCCTCGCCGTCGAGCCAGTACTCGCCGCTGGTCGGGCGGTCGAGGCAACCCAGGATGTTCATCAGCGTGCTCTTGCCCGACCCCGACGCGCCGGTGAGCGCGACGAAGTCGCCGCGGCCGATGCCGAGCGACACGCCCTTGAGCACCGGCACGTCCATCTCGCCGACGTGGTAGGTCTTGGTGATGTTGTTCAGGCGGATGAGGTCCATCGGGATGCTTCGTGCGGGTCCTTCAGCGAGATCACAAGCGGGCGCGGATCGACGCGTCGCGTCTTCCTTACTTGCGGCGCGACGCGCCCCCGTGCGTGCTACCTCCGGCCGCCGCCGCGACGCCACTGCGGGGCGAACGGGTTGCGCGCTTCCTCGGCGACGCCGCCCTGCCCGGGCTGGGCCTCGCCGGTAACGGCCAAGGCGCCTTCCTTGAGGTCGTCGGCGATAACCTCGGTGACGAGTCCGTCGCTCACGCCAAGGCGGACGCGCACCGGGCGAACGAACTGGCCGTCCTGGATCCAGAGCGTGCCGCGCGCCCTGCCCGCCGCGGCTGCGCCCGGGGGTCCGTC
>DASQDR010000039.1:0-2999 GCA_035634055.1 Tepidisphaeraceae bacterium
GGGTACTGTGCCGCCAACATCACCGAGCAATAAAGGGACGTTACCAGCCGTTGCGCGGCTTCAAGGAATTCGATGCTGCTCATCGTTTCTGCCGGGCCTTCGATGAGCTTCCTGCGCCCGACCAGCTACATCAACCAGAAGGTCTCGCTTGCGTGCCGGCAGGCCATCCACGTTCAGCGTGTCGCCGCGCTGGGGGACCTGATTTCCGTCACCTAGGGCGTGTCTGCAAACTCTAGATCCATAGAAGGATCGCGGCGATGTGTATCATCGCGAGATAGTTCGCGGCACGCTTTTCGTATCTTGTGGCGATCCGTCGAAAGTTCTTCAACCGGTTGATCAGCCGCTCGATGATGTTGCGTTGCCGGTACGCCTCGCGGTCGAAGTCGGGCTGGCGGCGCTCTTGGTCGGGATCACCGGGGTGATGCCGCGCTTGCGCAGGGCGAGCCGGATGCTCCGGCTGCTATAGCCTTTGTCGCCAGCCAACTTGGCCGGCCGCAGGCGCGGCCGGCCCCGGCCGATGCGGCGGATCGCGCCGCGGTCGATCAGCGCTGTCACCCGCTGGCTGTCGTGCACCTGACCACCGGTCAGCGCGAAGGTGACCGGCTTGCCGTAGCCCTCGCAACGCACATGGATCGTGAAGCCGCCGCGCGAGCGGCCCAGCGCCTCGTCCCCGGCGCCGGGTTCGCTCGCGCCCCGCCTTGCGCGCCCCGGCGGCGTGCTGGTGGGCGCGCACGACCGTGCTGTCCAGGAAGTGCAACTCCCAACCGACCCGCCCCTCGGCGTCGGCCAGGGCCTGCAACTCCTCCAGCACGCGGTGCCACACGCCCGACCGGCGCCAGCGGTAAAACCGGCTCGACACCGTGCCCACCGGGCCGTAGCGGCGCGGCAGGTCGCGCCACGCTGTTGAGCACCCACAAAATGCCATTGACGATCCGGCGGTGGTCGTCATTCGGCCGACCGGGCTTCTCCGGCGGCAGCAGCGGTTCCAGACGCGCCCACTGCGCATCGGTCAACTCGTAACGTCTCTTGCTTCGCATGCTAATAATATAGGAACTCAGACAGCTTCCTCAACCAAGCTGGCTTTGCAGACACGCCCTAGCACTACCTTGTCACTCTTCCGAATGAGGTATGATGTAGTTGGCTGAGTGGCATCATCTGGGGTGACCAGAGACCCGCTGAGCATCATCGGAGGCTCCTTGGCAGACCTTCATGAAACCGACTGGCACGCCTATTTAACGGACTGGCTGGCCCCGTTCCTTGACCATCTCCGGCATCCCTCCCAGAAGCACTGGGCACCGGTCTATCTGCAAGGGCTGCTGGGTCCGGGCGAGCGCAAGAGCATCGAGCCGATCGCGGATCGGCTGGCCCCGGGCGCTTTCCAGCAACTCCACCACTTCGTTTCGGCCTCGAGCTGGCGGCCGGAGCCGCTGGAATTGGAACTCGTCCGCAAGGCCCAGGAACTCGTCGGCGGCCCCGACGCCGTCCTGGCGATCGACGACACGGCCCTGGTCAAGCAAGGGCGCGAGTCGGTCGGCGTGGCGCACCAGTATTGCGGTCAGCTCGGCAAGCCGGCCAACTGCCAGGTCCTGGTCTCGCTTACCCTGGCCCGGCGCGAGGTGCCGGTGTGCATCGGGCTGCGCCTGTTCCTGCCCGAAGCCTGGGCGGACGACACCGACCGCCGTCTGCGCGCCGGGGTTCCGCTGCCCGTCGCGTTCCAGCCCAAGTGGCGCCTCGCCCTGGAGGAGATCGACCGGGTCCGGGCCGCCGGGGCGGTGTTCGGCTGCGTGGCCGCCGACGCCGAGTACGGCAAGGCGGCGTTCCGGGCCGGCCTGACCGAGCGCGGGCTGCGCTACGCCGTCGGCATCCCGCCGACCCAGAAGGTCTATCCCGCCGACGTCACGCTCGAGCCCGCCCCGCTCGGCCCGACCGGGCGCCGGCCCAAGCACCCGGTGCCCTCGGTCGAGGCGCGCAGCGTCGCGGCGATGGTCGACGCGCTTCCGGCGCAGGACTGGCGCTTCGTGTCGTGGCGCTCCGGCACCAAGGGCCGGCTGCGGGCGCGCTTCGTCGCCGTACCAGTGCGCGTCGCCGACGGCCCGCAGCGGCGCGATCGCCGGCACCTGCCGGGCTCGACGGCGTGGCTGGTCTGCGAGCAGCGCACCCCGGACGAGCGCCGATACTACCTGACCAACCACCCCGAGGGCACGCCGCTGGCGGTCCTGGCCGCCGATATCAAGGCCCGCTGGGTCTGCGAACAGGGGCACCAGCAGATGAAGGAGGAACTCGGCCTCGATCACCTGGAGTGTCGCAACGGCCCTACGCCACCACACGGTTCTCACCATGATCGCCCTGTGCTTCCTCCAGCACGTGCGGCTTGGGGAAAAAAAGGTGCGCCGACCGCGCTCCCGTCGGGCCGCCCCCACAACCAACCTTGCCCCAGGTGCGCCGCCAGATCGCAAGAGAGTTGTTCCGAACCCTGATACGATGTCCGTGCTGCAACACCCTCATTCCGTACTTACCTAAATATTTAGAATGACAAAGTAGTGCTAGGGGCTGTCGTCAATTAGACGGAGGCCTGTAAAGAACCTATGTAATGGCTCAGTCCTGCTGTTTCATTGAAGCTATGAGCCATGTTGAGAGATGGTATACGAGACGACCAATGGGATCGAATCAAAGATTTGCTGCCGGGTCGTATTGGACATGTTGGAGCAACGGCGCGGAACAATCGTTTGTTCATCGATGCTGTTTTGTATCGAATTCGGACCGGCATTCCCTGGCGTGACCTTCCTGAACGGTTCGGGGACTTCAAGAATATTCATCGCCGGTTTAGCCGGTGGGCTGAGAAGGGCCTTTGGACCAACCTGTTATCCCTTCTGACCGAGGATGCCGATGAGGAATATGTGATGATCGACAGCACTTTGGTTCGAGCCCATCAACACAGCAGTGGCGCGGTTGGACGAAACCTTTCGGACCAGGCGATCGGTCGCTCGCGCGGCGGTCTG
>DASQDR010000040.1:0-38303 GCA_035634055.1 Tepidisphaeraceae bacterium
TGAACCTCGCCCTGCTCAAGCAACTCTCCGAAGCGCCCGGCGTTCCCGGGCGCGAGGAGCGCGTCCGCGAGATCCTGCGCAAGGAGTTCGACGCCCTCTTCGATGACGTCTCGGTCGATCCGCTCGGAAGCCTGATCGGGCGGAAGCGCGCCGCTTCCGGCGACGCCAAGAAGGTCCTGCTCGCCTGCCACATCGACGAGATCGGGTTCTACGTCCGCCACGTCGACGACAAGGGGTTCGTCCGCGTCCACAACGTCGGCGGGTTCGACACGCGCAACCTGCTCGCGCGGCGGGTGATGATCCAGTCCAGCGGCGGCGGCGACCTGCCCGGCCTGCTCAACCCGGCCGGGCGCCCGCTCCACATCGCCAAGGACGAGGAGAAGAAGAAGGTACCGGAGATCAACGACTTCTTCGTCGACCTGTGCCTGCCGGCGGACGAGGTGAAGCAGAAGGTCCGCGTCGGCGACCCGGTGACGCTCGTTCAGGCGTTCGCCGAGGTCGGGCAGTGCGTGACCGGCAAGTGCCTCGACAACCGCGTGGCCGCGTTCGTCGCGGTCGAGGCGCTGCGCAAGGCGAAGACGCTGAAGTACGACGTGACGCTGGCGGCGACGGTGCAGGAGGAGGTCGGCCTGCGCGGCGCCGGCCCCGCCGCGTACAGCGCCGAGCCCGACATCGCCATCGCCGTCGACACCACCCTTTGCGTCGACACGCCCGGCGTGCCGGAGGACGAGCGGATCACCCGCCAGCACGACGGCGTGGCGCTGACGATCATGGATTCCTCCCTCATCGCAGACCGCGCGCTGGTGGACGATTTCGAGCGCGTGGCCAAGGCGCGCGAGATCCCCTGCCAGTTCAGCATCCTCACCCGCGGCGGCACCGACGCCGGCGCGATGCAGCGCATCCGCGGCGGCTACCGCGCCATGACGCTTTCCGTGCCAACGCGCTACATCCACACGGTCACCGAATCGGTCAGCAAGAAAGATCTTCAAAGCGCCATCGACCTGCTGGCGGCGTGGCTGGAAACGTAGCGGCCACCCGGCTTCGGCGCCCTTTGGCGCGAGCCGGCGCATCCCGTTCCAGGGCGGTGCAGCCACTTCTTGCGTCCGGTGCGCGGCCGCTTAATCTTGCGGGGATGCTCTCCGCGCAACTTTACACCCTCCGCGAGTTCACCAAGACCCCCGCCGACATCGCCAGGACGCTGGCGCGCGTGCGCAAGATCGGCTACCGCGGCGTGCAGTGCTCGGCGCTGGGGCCAGTCGATCCGAAGGAACTGGCGACGATGCTCCAGGGCGAGGGGCTCACCTGCGTCGCCACGCACGTCAAGCTCGAAGAGATGGAGGGCGAGCCGCAGCGCGTGATCGACGAACATCACCTCTGGGGCTGCAAGCTCACGGCCGTCGGCGGGTTCTTTCCCAAGGAAGCCACCGCGCAGACGTGGGTGGATTACGCCGCTCGGTTCAACGCCGTCGCCAAACGGTTCGCCGGCTCCGGCGTGGCCGTCGGATACCACAATCACAGCCACGAGTTGGCGCACTTCGACGGTAAGCCGGCGCTGGCGATCCTGATCGAGCGGCTCGACCCGTCGGTCTGGTTCGAGATCGACACCTACTGGATCACCCACGGCGGCGGCGACCCGGCGGCGTGGATCCGCAAGTGCGCCGGCCGCATCCCGGCCGTCCACCTCAAGGACATGCTCATCAAGCTCGATCGCACGCAGTACATGGCGGAGGTGGGCGAGGGAAACCTCAACTGGCCCGCCATCCTCGACGCCTGCGAGGCCGCCGGCGCCGAGCACCTGCTGGTCGAGCAGGACACCTGCTACCGCGACCCGTTCGAGTCCATCGAGATCAGCTACCGGAACTTGACGGCGATGGGAGCGGCTTGAGGCGATGCCGATGAACCCCGTGGGGGCGCCGCGCTAGCGCCATGGCCCCGCGACACCCGATTCTTCTGAACGCCGGTTCAGGTCGAGCGGATCAGCAGGCTCAGCGCCTGCGCGAGGAGGAACATGAGGAACGTCAGCCCCGCCGCCAGGAAGGCGGCGTCCATGAAGTTGGTGCGATCCATTCTTTTTTGCCCCTTGCGTTGCAGCCCGCGGCGGAAAATATCAAATCGCCCGTCCGCCGTCACGCGCCGCGCCCGCCGCGCGAATAGAAAGTTCTGCTATCATCCGCGCCCGTGAGTAACCCGTTTAACACCGGCGATCCCTCGCCGCAGCAACCGCCGCAACAACCGCCGCAGCAGCACTTCTCCGCGCGCGTCCCGGAGAAGGTGGGCCGCGGCGTCTACTGCACGGGGCAGATCATCCACGACTCGCCCAAGGAATTCGTCATCGACTTCCTCCAGGGGCTCAACCGCCCGTTCCAGGTGGTGGCGCGGGTGGTGATGGCGCCGCAGACGATGCTCGAGTTCATCTCGACGTTTCAGCAGAACCTGGACAACTACGTGCGGCAGTTCGGGCCGCCGACGATGCCCAACACCCCGCCGCCGGACCGCCGCCCGGGGATCGAGGAGATCTACGAGCACTACAAGCTTGCCGACGACGCCCACAGCGGCACCTACTGCAACACGGTGATCATCGGCCACGCCCCCACCGAGTTCCTGTTCGACTTCGCGACGGCGTTTTACCCCAGCGCGGCGATCGGCGCGCGGGTGATCCTGCCGGCGGGGCAGGCGCCGAAGTTCCTCAACACGCTGCGCGGGAGCATGCAGCAGTTCCAGCAGCGGCACGCGGGGCAGCCCGCGCCGCCGCAGCCACAACTGCCGCAGCCGCCCGGCCAGCCGCCCGCCGGCGCGCCGCCGCAGCAACCGCCCCCCGGAATCGACTGATTCTGCCCCGCTCACGGGGCGCGCGCGCCGCTCGCCGCTCATGCACACCACGGAGATCATTCTCGGCCTGCTCACCGCCGTCGCCGCGCTCGCGTGGCTGGCGAGCCGGCTGCGCGTGCCGTACCCGATCCTGCTGGTGCTCGGGGGGCTCGGCCTGTCGTTCGTCCCGCACCTGCCGCGGATCGAGCTGAACCCCGAGCACGTCTTCCTGCTGTTCCTCCCGCCGATCCTCTATTACGCCGCCACGCAAACGTCGTGGCGCGACTTCCGGGCCAACCTTCGGCCGATCACGCTGCTGGCGGTCGGGCTGGTGCTGTTCTGCACCGTCGCCGTCGCCTACGCGGCGCACCAACTGGTCCCGGGGCTCTCGTGGGCGAGCGCGTTCGTGCTGGGGGCGATCATCAGCCCGCCCGACGCGGTGGCCGCCACCGCCATCCTCCAGCGGCTGCGCGTCCCGCGGCGCGTGCTGACGGTGCTGGAGGGGGAAAGCCTGATCAATGACGCGACCGCCCTGGTGACCTACCAGTTCGCCGTCGCCGCCGCCGTCACCGGCGCGTTCTCGCCCGCCGGTGCGATGCTGAAGTTCGTCGTCGCCGGCGGCGGCGGCGTGATCTTCGGGTTGCTGGTCGGCATCGTCGTGGTCTGGGTTCGCCCGCGCATCCGGGACAGCGCGGTGGAGAACGTCGTCGCCCTGCTCATCCCCTACATCGCGTACCTGCCGGCGGACCGCGCCGGACTTTCCGGCGTGCTGGCGGTGGTCACCTGCGGCATCTACCTCTCGCGCCGCATCGGTCGCATCACCACCGCCCAGGTGCGGCTGCGCACGTTCGCCGTCTGGGAGGCGTTCATCTTCCTGCTCAACGGCGTCGTCTTCATCCTCATCGGCTTGCAGATCTCGCGCATCTGGAAGGACCTGTCGCCGAGCTGGCTGTGGTACGCGACGGTCATCAGCATCGTCGCGATCCTGGCGCGCATGGCGTGGGTGTTCCCCGCGGCGTACGTGCCGCGATGGATCGTGCCGGGGCTGCGGCAGCGCGACCCGGTGCCCGCCTTTTCCTTCATCTTCCTCATCGCCTGGACGCAGATGCGCGGCGTCGTGTCGCTCGCCGCCGCGCTGGCGCTGCCGCTGACCATGCCGCGGGGGGACCGCGACCTGATCCTGTTCATCACCTTCGGCGTCATCCTCATCACCCTCGTCGGCCAGGGCGTCACCCTGCCGGCGATGATCCGCGCGCTGAAGCTCGACGTCGGCCCGGACGAGACCGAGGACGAGGAAGTGACCGCCCGCTACCTCGCGGCGCTGGCGGCGATCGAGCGGCTGGACGCGCTGGGCGCCGCCAACGGCGACGCCGCCGCCATGCTCCAGCGCCTGCGCGCGACCTACGACGACCGCCTGAGCTACTACAGCCGCCTGATGAATCCTGACGGCCACGACCTGCTCACCTGCGAGACCGGCGAGCAGGCGATCCACCAGGCCATCGCCGCCCAGCGCGACATGCTCCTGCGCCTGCGCGACCAGGGGACCATTGGCGACGACGTGCTAAGGCTCGTCGAGCAGGAGCTGGATCATGAGGAATCGACGATTCGGTGAGGCGGCCGCATGAAGCGCCTCCGCCACATCCCCGTCCTCCTCGACGCGGTGCTCCAGGTCTTCGCGCCACGCCCGGGCCAGACAATCGTCGATTGCACGCTTGGTCTCGGCGGGCACTCAGCGGAGCTGCTCAATCGCGTCCGGCCGGGCGGGCGGCTGATCGGCCTGGACTTCGACGTTGGCAACATCGAGCGGGCCCGCGCGGTGCTGGAGCGCGTGGGCGGATTGTTCTCGCTGCACCACTCCAACTTTGCCGCGCTGCCGAAGGTGCTGGCGAGCGAGGGGATCGAGCGGGTGGACGCGATCCTGGCCGACGTGGGCGTCGCCAGCCCGCAGATCGACGACCCGGCGCGCGGCTTTTCCTACCGCCGCCCGGGGCCCCTCGACATGCGGATGGACCCGACGCGCGGCGAGCCGGCTTCCGCCCTGGTCAACCGCATGTGCGAGCGCGACCTGGCGGACGCGCTGCTCGAGCTGGGCGACGAGACCGACGCGCCAGCGATCGCGCGGCTGATCGTGCGGCAGCGCAAGGTGAAGCCGATCGAGACGACGCAGGACCTCGTCGCCATCGTGTGCGAGGCCCGCGACTTCACCCTGCAGCGCGCCGCCGGCGCCAAGCTGCACCCGGCCGCGCGGACGTTCCAGGCGCTGCGGATGCTGGTCAACCGCGAATTGGGCAACCTCCAGCGCCTGCTCGACGTCGCCCCGCACCACCTCTCGCCAGGCGGGCGGATCGCCATCATCAGCTTCCACAGCGGCGAGGACCGCCTGGTCAAGAAAGCCTTCCGCGACGGCCTGCGGGCGGGCATCTATGACGACGCCTCGCCCGATCCCGTCACCGCCACTGAAGCAGAAGTCCACGGCAACCCGCGCTCTCGCTCCGCCAAGCTCCGCTGGGCGCAGCGCTCGGCCGAACCGGCGGAGTTAGCCACCGATGGGGCACCGATGGACACCGATGGAAGACAAGGATGAAGGCGGAAGGATGAAGGATGAAGCCCTCTGACTCGGCGTCTTGGTTCATCTTCATCTGTGGTCGTCTGTTCGCAATCTGTGGCTAAGTTCTCTTCTCTTCATCGGTGTCCATCGGTGCCCCATCGGTGGCTAATTTTTTTGCAACTCCGCCATGGGCGCGACCGCGCCCCGTTTCAGCAGCTTTGCCAAGGTCTTGGCATTATGGATGGCGTGGGCGTCGCGGTCGTTGTCGAAGTAGATCCAGACTTCCTCCGCGCCGCTGTCGCGGATGCGCGCGGCCCAGGCGGAAAGTTCTTCGTTGCTGTAGTCGTGGCGGTACCAGCGCGACGTGCCGTGCAGGCGCAGGTAGGCGCGGCCGTGGGAGACGATCAGCTTGTCCGGCAGCCGCGGGGCGCTCACCGTGCACATGATCGCGCGCGCCTTGCGGACGGCGCGGTAGGTGTCGGCGTTCCACCAGCTCTTGTGGCGGAACTCGATCACGTTGCGGTAGCGCGGGTCCAGGTGCTTGAGCACCTTCGCCAGCCGAGTCTTGGTGTAGCGGAAGCTCGGCGGGAACTGGAACAGGAAGCACGCCAGCCGGTCGCCCAGCGGCTCGGCCACGTCGAGGTAGAACTGCTCGACGAGCATCTTCACGCCGTCCATGCGGAAGTCGTGCGTGATCATCCGGTTAACCTTGATGCTGTACGAAAACCGCCGCGGCGCCTGGCGGATCCAGCACTGGACGGAGGATCGCTTCGGCCAGGAATAGAACGGCGCGTTCAGCTCGCACGTGGCGAAGTGCTTGGTGTAGTGCTCGAACCAACGGTGGGTGGGGCAGCCCTCCGGGTAAAACGTCCCGCGCCATCCCCAGTAGAACCACCCGGAACAGCCGATGTGCACCTTCATCGCAGCCGGAGTACACGCAACGGGCGCGCCAGGAGTGAGCAACGGCGCGTGAACGTAGATAAGCGCAGGTGGAGGCAGATCAGAGAGTCGCGATCTGCTCGTTGCGTCTGCGTTGATCCGCGTCCATCTGCGGTTCAATCGTCCAAGATGCCGAACGGCAGGTGCGCGGGCATGGGGGCGGGCTTCTCGTAAGCGATGCTCGGTGAGATCGCGCGGCCGGTGTCGGAGGAGTCATGGAAACCGGCCATCAGGTCCAGCACGGCGAACGCCTGATCGGCGCTGCACCGGTGCTTTCGGCCGGAGCGGACCGCCTGCGCCATGTCCGCCAGCCCGACGCTCCGCCCGTAGCCGGTCACGAACGCGTGCGGCACCTCGCGCCATTCCTCGTCCCCGGCGAGGCGCACGTGCACCGGCCCGTCGAACTGGTTGGGATCGGGTACCTTGAGCGTCCCATCGGTGCCAAAAATGGTGATTGGCTGCTTGCCGCCGAACTCGCCGAAGCGCGTGGCGAAGGTCTGGATGATCGTGCCGATGGCGCCCTGCTCGAACTCCATCATCCCGCAGACGTGGTCGGCCGTCTCCACGCTGATCTTCGTTCCCTTCTTCGGCTCGCTGGTGATGACGCGGTCCGGGATCTGGATGCCAGCCATCCCGCTGATGCGCTTGACCGGGCCCAGGAGGTTGAGCAGCGCGGTGAGGTAGTACGGACCCATGTCGAACATCGGCCCGCCCCCTTTTTCGTAGTAAAACTGCGGGCTGGGGTGCCACGATTCGTGTCCGCGCGAGAGCATGAAGGCGGTGAAGGCGACCGGCCGCCCGATCGTGCCGACCTCGATCATCTTGCGCGCGGTCTGGATGCCGGCGCCCATGAAGGTGTCGGGCGCGCAGCCGACGCGGAGGTTCTTTCGCGCCGCCGCCTCGAGCAGCCGGCGGCCCTCCTCGCGGTCGATGCCCAGCGGCTTCTCGGCGTAGGTGTGCTTGCCCGCCTCGATCGCGCGCATGGCGATGGGCGCGTGGGCCTTGGGGACCGTCAGGTTCAGGACGACCTCGATCGACTCGTCGCGCAGCAGGTCGTCCACGCCGCAGACGCGCGGGATGGAGAACTCCTGCGCCTTGCGCTTGGCCGCGTCCAGGTTCACGTCCGCGCAGGCGACCATCTCGACGGCCGGGAAGTTCCGGGCCATCCCGAGGTACGCGCCGCTGATCGCCCCGGTGCCGATGACGCCAACGCGGACTTTACCTGCTGCCATGGGCGGAACGTTAGCCGATGCGCACGCAGGCGACTACTGCCGCGGCGGCGGCGGCGGCGGCGTCGAGTGGCCGCCCGTGGCGCCAGCTTGCGGCGGCGCGTAGCCTCCGTCCGCCGGTGGACCGACCGGGAACCCGCTGGGTCCGAACCCGCCCGCGCCGCCCGCGCCAAAACCGGCGCGCTGCCGCAGCATCTCGACCTCCTGCTGGATCGGCCACTTCGAGAAGGCGAAGATCAGCAGCCAGATGAAGTTGCCAATCGGCACGAGCATGAGCAGGCCGAACCAGAACGAGTAGCCGGCCTTGCTGAAGATCAGCCCCCACAGCGACACCGCCGCGGCGATGATGAGCAGGACAAACAGCAGCATGAGGATGCCGCCAAAGATGGGAATGCTGCTCCCGCCACCGCCGCCCGCGCCGCCGCCTGGCGCCGCCACCTGAGCCAACCAATTCATAGGATCCTCCGTTGCCTGCTGAGCATTACCTCGGGTTCATCTTGGTGCCGCACTGGCACACGAACGGCTTCAACTGGTGCGGCCGGACGGATGACGGCGTCGTCACCTCGATCGTGCAGCGACACTTCGGGCAGGCGAACGCGTCGCCGGCCTTGGCCGCCACGGGTGAGGGCTCGTCCAGAGGCGACGGCTCGCCGCCGGCGCCGCCCGCCCCACCACCACCACCGCCGCCGCCGCCCCCGCCACCCGGGTCGGTCACGTCGCGACGCCGGTCCATCGCCAGGTTGGCCAGCTTGTCGGCCAGCTCGTTCTTGTGTCGCAAATTGTGCGTGATCGTCGCGCTGTCGAAGCGGCTGATGAGGTCTTGCGCTTCCTCGTACAGCACCTTCATGTCCGGGTGCTTCACGCGGTACTCACCGCGCATCTGCTTGATGATCAGCTCACTGTCGCCGCGGATGACGACCTTTTTCGCCCCCAGCTTGCCCGCCTCTTCGAGGGCGGTGATGAGGGCGCGGTACTCGGCGACGTTGTTGGTACAGGTGCCGACGAAGCGCCCCAGCGTGACCAGCGGCGTGCCGTCCGCCGCCCGCACGACCACCCCGATCCCCGCCGGCCCGGGATTCCCCCGGCTCCCGCCGTCGAACTCCAACGTCAACGTCTCGTCCATGGCGGGTGGTTTTAGCGTGGCGCGCTCGAATCACAAGTGACGAGGCGACACCGCGACGAGGCGAAGGGGTGACGGTGGCCGGCACGGCCACACCGTGTCGCCCTATCACCCGCCCACCTTGCGATCCGCGTCCAGCGGACTACGCTGCGGCTCCAGAGACGCATGATCGACCAATCCACCGCCGTCCTCGCCGCGGCCGACGTGACCAAGACGGTCGCGTTCTACGCCGAGGTCCTCGGGTTCAAGCAGCACTGGCTCTGGGGGAACCCGCCCACGTTCGGGTGCATTGGGTTGGGCAAGGCCGAACTGTTTCTGTGCCAGCAGCCGGAGCTTGCCGGGAACGTGGACGGCCACCTCCACTTCTTTGACGCGGGGGCGGAAGTGGAGGCGCTGTACGAGCAGCACCGGGCGAGCGGCGCGCCGATCATCTCGCCACTGGAGAACAAGCCGTGGGGGATCCGCGAGTACACGGTGCGCGACCTCAACGGCTACCACCTGCGCTTCAGCGGCCCGGAGAAGTACGAGCGCCCGCCCGCCGCCGCCAACGCGCTGCCGTCGCACGTGCGCATCGAGGTCGCGCTGCCGGACCTGGAGACGTACCAGCGCCTGTACGAGTCGGTCGGGTGGGCGCGCGATGAGCCGTCGATGCGGCAGGCGCTAGCGAACTCGCTGTTCGGCGTGCGGGCGATCGACGCGCGCGACGGGCGGGCGGTCGGAATGGCGCGCGTCACGGGCGACGGCAGGTCCTACATGATCTGGGACGTGATCGTCAGCCGCCCGCACCAGGGGCAGAAGATCGGGCAGGCGCTGATGGAAGCGGCGCTGGCAGAGCTGCGCCAGCGGGGGCCGTCGGGCGCGTTCGTGGGCCTGTTCACGGGAAAGCCCGCGTTCTACGAGCGCGTCGGGTTCAAGAAGGACATCGGGATGCACCTGGCGCTGTGACCGCGGGCGGGTCTCGTCGGTAGCGGCGCGGCCGGTCGGCGGTAGCATGGGGCGATGCCGTCACTTTCCGCTTGGCTGGTCTACGCCATCCTGTCCGCCGCGGCCGCTTCGCTCGTGGGAATTTTCGGACGGCTTGGCGTGCAGCGGCTGGACGACAACCTCGCCACTGCCGTCCGCAGCATCGTGATGTCGCTGATCCTGATCGCCTTCGCCACCGCCATCGGCGCGTGGGACAAGCTCGGCCAGCTCCGCGCGCCGCGGCCGCTGCTGGCGATCGTGCTTTCCGGGGCGGCGGGCGCGACGAGCTGGATCTTCTACTTCAAGGCGCTGCGGCTGGCGGAGGTGTCGAAGGTGGCGCCGATCGACAAGCTCTCGATGCCGCTGGGGATCGTGCTGGCGGTGCTGTTCCTCCGCGAGCGGCCGGGCGCGCTGAACTGGCTCGGGATCGGGATGATCGCCGCCGGCGCGGTCCTCGCCGCCCTGCCGCACCCGCGGTGAGGGGAGCCTAAAATCCTGCCGTGAACAAGACCATCAGCATCTCGATCCCGCACCGCCTGACGCAGGAGGAGGCGCGCACGCGGCTCCAGTCGGGCGTGGCGGACCTGCGGACCAAGTTCGCCGGCAACGTCGCCAGCGTGCAGGAAACCTGGACCGGCAACCGGATGGACTTCCGCCTCAGCGCGATGGGCCAGGCGATCACCGGGCGCGTGGACGTGCAGGCGGAGGCGGTCAAAATCGACATCGACCTGCCCTGGCTGATCGCCACCCTGGCCGAGAAGTTCCGCCCGAAGATCGAGCAGGAAGGGCGAAAGATGCTGGAGAAGAAGTAGCCCGCGGGACGACGTGCCCAGGCACGCGGGGCAGCCGCCGGCCGCTGCCTCGGGAGACGTGGCACGTGCAATCGCCACGGACGTCGAATAGGATTTTGCGATCCGCTCCGCGGCGCGCCCGGGCGTGCGTCGTTCGAGCTCGGAAAGGTGCTGCCAATGAGCACGATTCTTCCCCCCACCTCCCCCGGTTCCGACCCGTCGCTGAAAACCGTCGATTATGGTCTTGCGCCGGGCGGGCTGGACGAGAACATCGACGTGCAGTCCGAAGAGATGCTCGTCAACATGGGCCCGCAGCACCCGTCCACGCACGGCGTGCTCCGCATCGTGCTCCGCACCGATGGCGAGATGGTCCTGGAGGCCGTCCCCCACCTCGGCTACCTCCACCGCTGCAAGGAGAAGATCGCCGAGAACCTCGCCTACTACCAGTACATCGGCTACACCGACCGCCTGGACTACCTGGCGGCGATGAACAACAACCACGCGTGGTCGATGACGGTCGAGAAGCTCGCCGGCATCGAGGTGCCCAGGCGGGCGGAGTACATCCGCGTGCTGGCGGTGGAACTGAACCGCATCGCGTCGCACCTGGTCAGCTTTGGCACCTACGGGCTGGACATGGGCGCCTTCACGCCGTTCCTCTACGCCTTCCGCGAGCGCGAGTACATCCTCGATCTGTTCGAGCAGATGTGCGGCGCACGGCTGACGCTGAGCTACATCAACGTGGGCGGCGTCCACTGGGACCTGCCGCCGCAGTTCCTCGAGAAGCTCGGCGAGTTCCTCGACTACTTCGAGCCCAAGCTCGACGAGTACAACGACCTGCTCACCTTCAACCACATCTTCGTGAAGCGCACGGCCAACGTGGGCGTGGTGACCAAGGACCAGTGCATTCGCTACGCGCTGAGCGGTCCGATGATCCGCGGCAGCGGCATCCCGCTCGACCTGCGCCGCGACCGCCCGTACAGCGTCTACCCGGAACTGGACTTCGACGTCTGTGTCGGCGACGGGCGCAAGGGCGCGCTCGGCGATTGCTGGGACCGGTACTGGGTGAAGATGCAGGAGATGAAGCAGTCGGTGCGCATCCTGCGGCAGTGCATCCGCCAGATGCCCGACGGGCCGTTCCGCGCCAAGATCCCGCGGGCGATGAAGGTCCCGCCGGGCGAGGTGTACGAGGAGTTCGAGAACCCGCGCGGGCACCTCGGCTTCTACATCGAGTCACAGGGCGGGGCGATCCCCTACCGGGTGAAGATCCGCGGGCCCAGCTTCGTCAACCTGGCCGTCACCGGCGAGTTGTGCCGCAACGTGCTGCTGGCGGACGTGCCGGCCATCGTCGGGTCGATCGACATCGTCATGGGCGAGGTGGACCGGTAGCGGGAGTGCCGCGGATCGGTTGCGGTAACGCGCGCCGCGGCAACGCGGGGAGTTGTGGCGTGATGCAGGACGAACAGCGACGCGGGGCGACGCCCGCCCCCCCGACAACAGCGACGACGTCACCGACGGATGCGGCGCCGGGGACCAGCCAAGGCAAGGGCGCGGCCGGCGGCGACGCAGCCGGCGCTCGGCACATCATCATCGTCGGCTACGGGCTCTCCGGGCGGTCATGTGCCGGCGCGATCGAGGGGCGCGAGGGCATTTCGATGTCGATCATCGAGACCAACGCCGAGACCGTCGCCCGCTGCAGCAAGACCGGCCTGCACATCATTCTCGGCGACGCGCGCAACCCGGAGATCCTCCGCCGGGCCGGGATCGACCGCGCCAGCGATGTGGCGGTCACCGTCCCGTCGGATCAGATCACCCTGGCCGTCGTCGAGCAGGCGCGGAAGCTGAACGCGACGGTAAAGATCATCGCCCGCTGCACGTTCGTCTCCGGCGGAATGGAAGCCACCCGCCGCGGCGCCGACGACGTGGTGATCGCCGAGCAGGTAGTCGCGACCGAGTTCGGCCGGGTGATGGCGGCGGTGCTGGAGCCGTAAACACCGCCGCGAGGCGGGCACGCGCGGCGAGCACCGGGCGGCGACCACGCTATGACATGCGCTTTCCCCCGCCCCTGCGTGCGCGTCGAGACGCCACGAGGCATGGGCCGGCACGCTCGCGCGGAAGCCGCGAATGAATCAACGTGGCATGGGCTCCCAGCCCATGGCGTGTGTACTCGCACGCTCGTGGCGCAGCCGCGAAGCAACAATCGCGGAGCGATCTCCTTCGCGTGGCATGGGCTGCCAACCCATGACGTCGGTATTCCGACGCTCGCGGCGCAGCCGTGAAGCAACAGTCGCGGAGCGATCTTCCTCCCGTGCCCGTTCAATTGGCTGAAGATCCGCTGGCCGCGGATTGCTTTGATCGGGCTGCGCCCGATGTGCGTGGGGCCACGCACCATGGGCTGGCAGCCCGTGCCACGGTAAGGCGTGCGCGCACACGCACCATTGGCTGGGACCTGGTGTCACGGGAACAGCGCGATTTCGCGTCCGACTCGAGCGCGACACGCCCGGCATCCATGGCCGCTTGCGTCACTCCCACGCCGGCGTCATCTGCTCGCCGGCCTGCCAGTAGGGGGCCCATGCCAGCACCACCGTTCGCACGCTGATGTTCGTCTTCTTCGGCTTCAGCGCGACGGTCTCCAGTTCCTCGGTCATCGGGTTGTGGGCGGCGGAGAGCTGCGTCGCCTCCTCCATGAACTGAGCGTTGAGGTCCGCGAGCTGCTGGTCGATGGCCTCGACGTTCTCGCCCGCGCGGGTGATGTCCTGGCGCTCCTTGTACGTGCGCGACGCGCCGCGGGCGGCGGTGGTGGCGCGGCCGATCGTGCCGGCGGTCATCGTCTTCCTGCCGAACAGCGCGCCCAGCACGGTACTGCCGACGGAGATCGCGGTCCCCCAGCCGGCGGCGCTGGCCTGCTCGCGCTCGCGATCGACCGCGTGCTGCGCGCGGCGCTTGCGCTCCTGGAGCGCGTTGACCTTCGGCATGTACTTCTGCCGCAGCTTCTCCACCCGCGCGTCGCGCTCCTCGCGGGCGGACTGCTGGAGGCGGACGCGGAAGTCGCGCTCGGACTCTCCGGGGTTGGAGACCAGCTTCAGCGACGGGCTGCGGAACAGCTCGAGCTGCCGCCCGCGGTAGAGCCAATCGACGAACGACTTCTTCCACAGGTCGTAGCTCTTCGCCCGCGACGCCGTCGGCGGCAGGGCCGCGAAGACGCCCGCCGGCTCTGGCTCGCGCTCAAGGTCCGTCTCCACCCACTCGACTTCCTGGGACTGCGCCCAGTCCACCGGCACCACGTCCCCGGTCACCGGCGTCAGCGCCGACACCGCCTGCTCGTGGTTGATGCCGGTCTTGGCGTCGCTGAAGTAGACGGTCGCGCAGCCGAGCAGCATCGGCTCGTAAGCCAGCGTCGCCTGGGCGGGCGACGACGGGTTCGCACGGATCGGGAGGAACAGTTGCTGGATCTCCGGCGCGAGCACCGGCCGGCGGACCGTCGCGCTTCCCGTGAGCGGAACGGGCGCGGGAGCAGGCGCCGCGGAGCGAGCCCCCCTCGCCGCGGCCGGCCCCACCGGTCGATCGGCGGCGCGGCCGCCGCTTGCCGGTTTCGCCCCGGCCGCACTTCCCGCCGCGCCCGGCGCCGCCCCCGCCCCCGCGTCGCCGACCCCCATCACTTCCTTCACGGGGTCCATCAACTGCTTAATCTGGTTTCGCGTCATCGGCCCGCGCAGGTACGAAAGCGCCCAGCGGCTCTGGAACACCACCGGCGCGTCCTCGTGAACGTTGTTCATGAGGAAGACGCGGCTGCCCAGGCCGGCGAGGGTTTCCTCCATCCGCCCGCGGTCGAACTTCTGCCCCTGCCCCGCCGCCGCCCCTTCAAGACCGTCCAGCAGCCGCGCCTTGTCGCGCTCCGTCTGCAGCCGCCCGATGAACCACGTGCCGGCGTTAGACAATCCCTTGTAATCCAGGTCGACCGGGTTCTGCGTCGCCAGCATCACCCCCACGCCGAACGCGCGGGCCTGCTTCATCAGCGTGAGCAGCGGCTGCTTGCTCGGAGGGTTCGCGGTCGGGGGGAAGTAGCCGAAGATCTCGTCCATGTAGACGATCGCCCGCAACGATGTGGTGCCCGGCTGCTGCCGCATCCACCCCAGCACCTGGTTGAGCAGCATCGAGACGAAGAACATCCGCTCCGGGTCGCCGAGGTGCGCGATCGAGAAGATCGCGATGCGCGGCTTGCCCTGCGGCGAATAGAGGATCTGCTGGATGTCCAGCGGCTCCCCTTCCAGCCACGCGCTGAACCCGGGCGCGGCCAGCAGGTTGTTCAGCCGCATCGCCAGCGCGAACCGCTCCTTGGCGGGGAAGAAAGAGTCGAGGTCCATCACCCCGACGCGCTCGACCGGCGGCTGCTGGATCTGCCCGATGAGCTGCGCCAGATCCAGGTCCTGCCCCTGCTGCCAGGCGGTGCCGAGGATGGTGGAGATGAGAATGTGCTGGCGGCTCTGGATCGGATCGGCGTCAATATCGAGCAGCCCGAGCAGGCTGGTGGCGGTGGTGGCGATGCGCTCGCGGAACAGTTCACCATCCTCGCGCACCGCCGGCTCGGGCGCGGAGAACGAGCGGAGAATCGAGACACCGATGCCCGCGTTGCTGCCGGGCGTGTAGATCGCGAAGTCCGCGGCCGCCTTCAGCCGCCGGATGCGCTCGGGCTCCTGGCCCCAGTCGGACAGGCCCTTCTTCCACGCCTCCGCCTGCTGCGCGGCGAACTCCGGCGCGCTCAGGCCCTTCTGCCGCGCGTCATCGGCGTTCACCCACGGCTCGAAGTCTTGCGGCTTTAGGTCCGGGAACGCCAGCAGCAGGTTGGCGAGGTCACCCTTAGGGTCGATCACGATGGCCGGGATGCCGTCAATCGCGGCCTCCTCCAGCACCGAGATGCACAGCCCGGTCTTGCCGCTGCCGGTCATGCCGACGCAGACCGCGTGCGTGACCAAATCCTTTGAGTCGTATAGCACCAGCGAGTCCGCCAGCGGCTTCTTCGCCGACAGGTCGAACTCGCGGCCCAGGTAGAACACGCCGAGTTTCTCGAAGTCTTGCATGTGCTGCGCTCGCCTCGCCTTTCCGGGCGGCAAGGTTAGACGCTGGCGGCGCAGTTGGCGAGGCCCGCGGCGCGCGCGCGGCGCGGCAGCGGGCGCGGCGGGTTCAAGCGGCGGCGGGGAGAGCGGGTACCTCCCGCCATGATGCCCGCGCGCGGCCGCTCCGTGACCGCGCGCGGGGTTGCGGGGGGAATGAGAGTTTCATTTGTGGGAAGTAACGCTACGACGCCGCCGTGTCGTCCGCCGCCTCAAAGTGCAGCCCGCTCAGGGGGCTGGCGCCGTAGGGGCCGAAGAGGAGCCGCTCGTCCGCCTGCCGCCCCGCCGTCGCAAGCTCCTCGCTGGTGCCGGCCAGCCCGCTGATGTCGCTCCACCCGTAGGTGCCGCCGGACCGCTGCGCGTCCCGGTCGAGCCCCTGCTGCAACGCGGACGTCCACGTGTGACTATTGAACCGCACCATGCTCGGATCCTCTCCCACGGCGAACTCCGAGGGAGATATCCAATCGGCGCACGCGGAAAGCAAATTGATCCGATTGTTCCGGAAGTCGCTGTTGAGCGGCCCGCGGGGCAGCGACCGATAACGCGGCGAGCTACTTCTTCTCGCGCTTGCGCCGCCGAAGCTCCGCGTCGATGAACGGATCGAGCTCACCGCGGTCCAGGACGCTCTCAACGTTGCTCGTCTCCACACCGGTGCGGACGTCCTTCACCCGGCGATCGTCCAGGACGTAGTTGCGAATCTGGTTGCCGAAGCCGATCGATTTCGGATCGCCGACCACCTCCCGCAGCTCGGCGTCGCGCTTGGCCTGTTCCAGCGCCTCGATCTTTGAGGTGAGGATGGCCATCGCCAGCCGCTTGTTCTGCTGCTGGCTGCGCTCGACGGAGCAGACCACGGTGATGCCGGTCGGCTTGTGCGTGATTCGGACGGCCGACGCCACCTTGTTGACGTTCTGCCCGCCTGGCCCGGCGGAGCGCACGAAGGCGACGAAGTCGATGTCGGTCTCGGGGATCTCAAACTTGGTATCGGAGGTCTCGAACTCCGGCACGACCTTCACGCCGGCGAAGCTGGTCTGCCGCTTGCCCTGCGCGTTGAACGGCGACGGGCGGACCAGCCGGTGCGCGCCCGCCTCGACCTTCAGGTAGCCGAAGGCGTACGCGCCCTTCACGTGCAGGGTGACGTCCTTGATGCCGGCCTGCTCGCCGTAGTTGCGGTCAATTTCTGAGACGTCCCACCCTCGGCGCTCGAAGTAGTAGAGGTACATGCGCAGCAGCATCTCGGCCCAGTCCTGCGCCTCGGTGCCGCCCTGCCCGGACTGGATGCTGAAGAAGCAGTCCTTCGAATCGTTCGGGCCGTCGAGCAGCGTTTGCAGCTCGACGCTGGCGTAGCGCTTCTCGAGGTCCGCCAGTGCGCGGTCGGCCTCGGCGACCGTCTCTTCGTCGCCCGCCTCGGCGCCGAGCTGGTACATCGCGCGGATGTCGTCCACCGCGCGCAGCAGCTCCTCGACCGGCTCGACGGCAGCCTTGATCTGCTTCATCTCGGCGACGACGCCCTTGGCGGAGTCCGGGTTGTCCCAGAACCCGTCGGCGCCCATCTTCGCCTCAAGTTCTTTTCGTCTGCCCAGCCGCGTGGGCAGGTCAAAGAGAGTCCCGGATCGCAATGATCCGGGCCGACAGGTCCTCGATGGCGGCGGGAAGGTTCTCGTGAATCATCAAGCGAACATTACGTGCCGGCGGACGGGATTTCAATGCGGGCAGCGGCGCAAGACGACATCGCCCGGCGGGAAGCCCCGCCGGGCGATCGTCCCTCTAAGCGATTGCTGCTCAGCCGACGGCTAGGCGAGTTCCAGCCCGGCGGCGTCGTTGTCGCCAATCACGTCCGCGACGGAGACATCGGAGAAGCTGGCAGCGAGCTTTGGCGCCTGGGGCGCCGTGAGCAGGTCGCTCGTTGCCGCCTTCGCCGAGGCGGCGGGGAAGGCGATCCCTTCGGTCGTCAGCCAGTCGATGTTCGGCCCGCTCTGGCCGGTCGCGTAAAGGCGAACCGTGTGCGTGCCGGGTGTGAGCGTGACCGTGGTGGTGGCCACCTTCCACGAGGTCCACGACCCGGTCGAGCCGAACGTGATCCCGCCGGGGACGTCCTTGCCGTCGATCTGAAGGCCCATCGTGCGGGCGCCCGTGCCGCCGTTGGCGTAGCGGAAGTCGAGGGCGTAGCTCCCGCCCGCAAAGGGCTTGATGGTGAACTGCAACGAGTCGCCCTTGGCGTTGAGGAAGTCCACGTAGCCGGTGTTGTGGAAGCCGGCATGGGCGTTGGCGACGACGCCACCCTTGACCGTCGCCACCTTCGACGACTCCGCCTCGTAGCGGCCGGGGCCATCGACGGGGTTGGTGCGGCGGACGATCAGCGAGTCCACGTTGGGACCCTGCTGCCCGTTCGTGTACAGGCGGACCTTGTTGACGCCGGCCTTGAGGTTAGCGCCGCTGACGTTGCCGAACCACTCGTTCCACGAGCCGTTGCTGCTGAGGAACTCGCGGCTCCCCTGCTGCACGCCGTTGACGGACAGGCCCATCGCCGCGCTCGGGCCGCCGTTGGCATAGCGGAACTCGAGACTGTAGCTGCCTGCCACGGGGGCGTTGATGGTGAACTCGACGTAGTCCCCCTTGGCGTTGACGAAGTCGACGTAGCCGGTGCCGGTGTAGCCGGTGCCGGCCTTGGATATTTTCGCCCCCGAAACGACCGCCTGCTCCGCCTGGAGGATGAGGTGGTCGCGCGGCGGGGCGGTCAGCGCGGCGGGGGCCGCGGACATCAGCGCGCGCCGCTCCAGCGCCTCCAGCCCCGCGCTGGCGGTCCTCGTGGCGGGACGGCGGGTGGTACTACCACTGGTCTTCCGTGATGCAATCTGCGTGGTCACTGCGACTCTCCTTGGGATGAATCTGCCCCGCGCCCAGGCGGGATGTAGGTGCGCACTCTCGCACCGCCCTGCGCGAAACTAGTGGATCCAACCAGTTCCGCAGCCGGACGGCTCTTGCGGTTCGGGTCGAGCCACGCGTTGCGGCTCGAACGGGAGAATAGTTGGCGCCGGGGGCGAACGCGTTCCATGTCCCTGATTGGGGGTATCGCTGGCGCGGTGGAAATAGCGTTCCGTGCGAACTCTGATCGCGCGAGAGCGACCGTGGGCGATGGACAGCGATATTTCCTGCGCGTGCGACATTCCGCGGCGCGCTGCGACCGGTCAAGATCCCGAGAGGTATGCTGCGGACGGGCGGCTGCGGGCGCCGCGGGATCGTGCCTCGCGCTTGAGCGCGCGGCTGCGGGCGCAGCGGGAAGGCGCGGTCGCGCTCACGCTTTTTTCTGTACCGCTTCGCCCCTGATGGCTAAGCTGACGCGCTTCAATCGGGGCGTCGTTCAACCGGAAGTGGCACATGGCGCAAAGACCCGGCGCGCGCGGGGTTCGCGGCGGCAGCACAAGCAGCGCCGGCGATGGCGCCAGCCTCGCGAGCAGCGCCCCCGCCGCCCGAGGCGCCAGCGCGGACGGCGGTGGCCCGCATCCGAGCGGAGGCGGGAGCACCCTGCGCGGTCGGCTGGTCGCCCAGGTGCTGCGCTCGATTTTTAGCGGCAAGGTGCGCGGCGGGGACCGGTTGGTCGAGGAGGAGCTGGCCGAGCGGTTCGGCGTCAGCCGCACGCCCGTCCGCGAGGCGCTGGGCGAGCTGGCGGCCATCGGCGTGATCCGCCTCAAGCCCAACCACGGCGCCATCGTCCGCCCGTTCGGCCCCGAGCAGCTCGTCGAGATCTACCACGTCCGCCGCATCCTCGAGGTCGAGGCAACCCGCCTGTCCTGCGAGCACATCGACCCCGATGCCGTGCAGCAGGTCCGCCGGCAGACGCAGGAGCTGATCGCGCAGGCGGATCGCAGCCCCGCCTGGGCGGAGGCGGCACTGGCGCTCGATCAGCAATTGCACGACTTGATCAGCCGCTCCAGCGGAAGCGAGCGCCTGGCGGAGGAGATCGGCAAGTACCGCAACATGGTGGTGGCCGTCGGCGACGCGGTCGGGAACAAGCTGCACGCGCACGACCGGAACTTATCCGAGCACGCCGCCATGATGGACCACCTACTCGCCGGCCGGGCAGCCGAGGCCGCCGCGGTGATGGGCCGACACATCGACCGCGGCGCCGAGACCGCCGCCGAGTGGCTTCGGCAAGTGTACCAAGAGTCCGGCGGCGGCGAGGCGGACGTCGCGCGGGCGTGATGGGCCGGCGCCTGCCGCTGCCCCGCTTACGGTTGTGCTCGCCTGCCGCCCACAAAGCGTTATTTCAGCCGCCGATCTCGACGTTAACGCGCCGCGCGGCTAATCTAACAATCCCAGCGTGCGTGCGGGTCCGGATGCCCGGCGCCCCGTGTTCGCGAGCCTTGCTTCTCGGAAGGATCCCATTTGTCGACGCCCGACCACGACGCCCCCGCCGCCCCGCACCCCTCGGCGCCGGCCTTTCCGCCGCGCAACGTGCTGGACGAGGCCCTCTACGACTACTTCCGCCGTTCGGACAAGATGGGATGGTCGCCGTACGACCTGGTCGACCAGGAGAACATCGCCCAGATCTGCCGGCCGGAGCGGCTCAACGAGTACCAGCGCAACGCGGTCAAGACCGTGCTGTTCGTCGAGGACCACCTGCCCGGGTACCTCAGCGAGTATTTGCGCATCATGACCGACCCGGACGTGAACGACGAGCAGCACATCACCAACCGCAACACGCTGCACTTCACTTTCCGCTGGGTCGCCGAGGAGGACCGCCACGCCCACGTGCTGGAGCGCTACCTGATCAAGTCCGGGCTGGTCGGGCAGAAAGAGCTCGAGCTGGACATGATGCGCGAGCGGAAGCAGTCGTACATCTTCCCCTATCAGCAGCTTGTCGAGGGATTCATATACCTCGCGCTGCAGGAGAAGGCGACGCACCTGTACTACCGCGCGCTGGCCAAGGACATCGACGAGCCGCTGCTCAAGACGGTGCTCACCAAGATGGGCGCCGACGAGGCGAGCCACGGGCGGTTCTTCTACGACATGCTGATCAAGAGCCACCAGGGGGACCTCGACGCGCTGTCGCGCAAGATCTCGGCCGTCGCCAACGACTTCAAGATGCCGGTGCAGAACAACCTGATCAACTACCGCCGGCAACTGCTCAGCATGATGCGCGCCGCCCCGAGCTACCGGCATCCCGACGTCTTCACCGACATGATGGAGGCGGTGGAAAAGGCGTCCCAATCCTACAGCCGAGACTCGCTCCAGCTCATCACCCCCGAGCTCGGCCGCTTCATCGAGCGCGACAACACCGGTGGCCGTGAGCAGGAGCCCGAGCAGCCGCCGCCACGGCAGTGAGGGCGTCGCGAGAATCGCCCGTGACGACCAGCGTTACCGGCGCAAGGCGGGCACAGGCACGCCTTGCACCGGCCCCGCCTAGCGGTTTCGCCCCGCATCGAGGGCTGCAACGGTGGCCCCGGAACCCTTATCCCGATCGCGCAAAGTTCGCTTCTAGCATTCTGAGATTGGATCGGGTAGGATCGCCGCCGGTAAGTTCGACGCATCGGTCTCTCGGTCTCGGCGAGGTATTCTGCCTGATATCGGTTCGGCCCCTGTCGCCCCTCCTACCTTCCGGGCCGGAACGTCGGCCCCTTTCGATGCTAACCCCGAAAGTCAAATGCGGGTTACCTAGGCCCATTGCTGGAGAAACTACATGGGCAGCAAGTTGTACGTCGGGAACCTGAGCTACGGCACCACGAGCTCGGATCTGGAACAGTTGTTCGCGCAGCACGGCACCGTCAGCAGCGCGGAAGTCATTCAGGACCGTGACACGGGCCGGAGCAAGGGCTTCGGGTTCGTGCAGATGGGCAGCGACGAGGAGGCCCAGGCGGCCATCTCCGCTCTCAACGGCCAGCAGCATGACGGCCGCGCCCTCACCGTCAACGAAGCCAAGCCCCGCGAGGACCGCGGCGGCGGTGGCGGCGGCGGGCGCGGTGGCTACGGCGGTGGCGGCGGTGGCCGCAGCGGTGGCTACGGCGGTGGCGGTGGCGGCGGCGGTGGCCGCGGCGGCTACGGCGGTGGCGGCGGCGGAGGCCGCAGCGGCGGCGGAGGCCGCGACCGGTACTAAATCCCGGTCCGCTCGCTAGAGCAGTTCGCAAACGAAAAACGGGAAGGCCAGCAATGGCCTTCCCGTTTCTCGTATGCTCAACCCTCACCCACCGACTTCAGCACCTGCGCGATCAGCGCCGGCGGTAGATACAGCCCCGCCCGCGCAAGGTCCGCTATGACCTCGGCGGGGCTTGCGATCATTCCCTTGCGCTTCGCTTCGGCCACGAGCCACAGCGTTCCCGGACCTCCATGCCCAGCGACGCCGCATACCGTCGCGCCGCCAAGTCATCCAGGATCAGCACCGCTTCACGATGCGTTTCGCCCAGCGCCAACACTGCGGATTCGCCGGCGCCGAGTTCCTGCTGCGCGATCTCCGGGGGGCACGTCGATCGGCCGGACGATCTGAAACCACCCTGAGCGCGCCAGTTGCACCGCCGGATCGGCCTCGCCGCGCCGAGATAACTCCTCAAGCACTGCCGCGGGAACGATCAGTTCGTCGGCGGCGGCACGAGCCACTTCAGGATGTCGCGCGTTGGCGAGGGCGATCAGCGGCGAGGCGTTGAAGATCGCGACGTCAGCCATTGCCGCGATCCGCGGAAGGGCCGAAGTGCTCGGCGTCCGACTGGAACACGTTCACTCCGGCGCGACCGCACGCGAGGAGAAACTCGGTGCGATCCAAACCTGCCACCTCAGCGGCGCGTTCCTGCGAGAGCCGCCCCTGCGCGTACCAGTAGATGCCCGCCGCCAGCCGCACGTCACGCGTCAGGTCCTCAGACGAACGCTGTAGCGCGGCGACCGACTCGGGCGGAAGATCGACTGTGATGGTGGCCATGTTGCACGCCCCTCGCTTGCCTCACCGCCGCTTCTTCTTGTTCCGGTCCTTCTTCTCCATGAACCCGCTCTTCTTCGTCTTGAGCATTGGCCCGCCCGGCATGCCCAGCCCGGCGAGCCCGCCGCCGGCGAGGGCCTTCATCATCTTCAGTCGGCCCATCATCCCCATGCCGCCGACGGCGCGCATCATGTCGCGGGTCATCTCGAACTGCTTCATGAACTGCCCCACCTCCTGAGGCGCGACTCCCGCGCCGGAGGCGATGCGGCGGCGGCGCGGGCCGTCCAGCACGTCCGGGTTCTTCCGTTCCTTCTTGCTCATCGAATCGTAGATGGCGCGCATCCGCCCCATCTGCTTCTCGACCTCGCCCTCGCCCATGTTCATCTGCTTCGACAGCTCGCTCATGCCGGGGATCATCCCCATGACCTTGCCCATCGGGCCCAGCTTCTTCACCTGCCCCATCTGGCTCATGAAGTCATCGAGGGTGAACTGCCCCTTCTCCATCTTGGCCTGGAGCTTGGCGGTTTCCTCGGCGTCGAACTTCTCCATCGCCTCGCTGACCAGGCCGACGATGTCGCCCATGCCCAGGATGCGCTGGGCCATCCCTTCGGGGCGGAACTCTTCCAGGCGGTCGAGCTTTTCGCCGACGCCGAGGAACTTGACCGGTTTCCCCGTCACGTACTTCGCGCTGAGCAGCGCGCCGCCGCGGGTGTCGGAATCGAGCTTGGTGAGGATCAGGCCGTCGAGCTCGAGCTGCTCATTGAACGCCTTGGCGCTGTTGACCGCGTCCTGCCCGGTCATCGAGTCGAGCACGAGGTAGATCTGGTGCGGGTTGAGCTGCGCGTTGATGTCGCGCAGCTCGGCCATCAGCTCCTGGTCAATGGCGAGCCGCCCGGCGGTGTCGAGGATGACGACGTCGCGGCCGGTGCGCTTCGCCTCGGCGATGGCCGCGCGGGCGACGGCGACCGCCGCCCCCTTCTGCACCTGCCCGTGCGGCGCGACCTTGGACGGATCGGTGTAGACCGGCACGCCCACCTGCTCGCCGAGGATGCGGAGCTGCTCCACCGCGCCCGGCCGCTGGAGGTCGACCGCCGCCAGCAGCGGGTGGTGCCCCTTCCCGAGCAGCATGCGCGCCAGCTTGCCGCAGGTCGTGGTCTTACCCGAGCCCTGCAGGCCCGCCATCATGATGACCGTCGGCCCGGGCTGGACGAAGTAGATGCGCGTGTCGACCGGTCCGAGCAGCTCGAGCAGCTCGTCATAGACGATCTTCACCATCAACTGCCCCGGCTGGAGCGAGGCGATGACGTTCTGCCCGATCGCCTTGGCGACGACCTTCTCCGTGAACTCGCGCACGACCTGGAGGTTCACGTCCGCCTCGAGCAGCGCGGTGCGCACCTCGCGCATCGACTCGCGGATGTTCTCCTCGCTGATCTTCCCGCGGCCCGAGAGGTTGCGGAAAACGTCGTTGAACTTGCCGGTCAGTGTGTCGAACATGTCTGCTTTTCCTGCCTAAACAGCCGGTTCCGGTCGCGCAGCACATTCTACGGCGGCGGGCGGAAAATGTCTGGTGGGCGCGACGCCCGGCGCAGCGGACGTGACCGAAAAGTTCAGCCGGACGCACCCGGCTCCCGGCGCTGCGCCCAAACGCAGAACGCCCCACGAGGATGATCCTCGTGGGGCGTTGGTTGCGTCCCGGGAACCTGGCGCGGCACAGCGTCTACCCGCGCGGGCGGGACTCGGCCGGGGTGATGTCCAACTCGAGCTTCTCGGTTCGGCGGATCACCGTCAGCTTCGACGTCACGTGGACTTGGTCGCCGGTGAGCAGGCGGTGCAGGTCGTCGATGCCGGTGATGGGTCGGCCGGCGAAGGCGACGATCAGGTCGCCCTCCTGGAGCCCCGCGCGGGCGGCGGGGCTGTTGGGCTCCACGTGCGACGCCAGCACGCCGGTGTCGGCGTCCAGGTGGAAGTAGCGCACCAGCCGGCGGTGCAGCGGGACGTCCTGCCCGGCGACGCCAATGTAACTGCGGAGGATCCGCCCGTCGCGGATCAGCCGCGACGCGACGAACTTCGCGGTGTTGCTGGCGATGGCGAAGCAGATGCCCTGCGCGGGCAGGATGACGGCGGTGTTCACGCCGATCACCTCGCCGCGCGAGTTGACTAGCGGGCCGCCGCTGTTGCCCGGGTTGAGGGCTGCGTCGGTCTGCACCAGGTTGTCGATCAGCCGCCCGGATGCGGCGCGCAGGCTGCGCCCGAGCGAGCTGACAACGCCCGCGGTGACGGTCGCCTGGAACCCGTAGGGGTTGCCGATGGCGATGGCGATCTGCCCGACCTTCAGGCACGAGGAGTCACCCAGCTCGGCGGCGACCAGGTCCGGCGCGGTGATGCGGATGACCGCCAGGTCGGTCTCCGGGTCGTCGCCGACGATGCGCGCCGGCACGGTCCGGCCGTCGGCAAGGTTCACGTCGATCTGCTCCGCGTCGTGCACGACGTGGCTGTTGGTCAGGATGAAGCCGTCGGGGGTGAAGACGAAGCCGGAGCCCGAGCCCCGGCCGGCCTGGCGGCGGCGCGGGTCGGGGTGCTTCGGGTCGGCCGCCGACGTCACGTGGATGTGAACGACCGACGCGCCGACCTTGTCGACGACGCCGCTGACGGCGCGGCTGTAGGCGTCGAGCAGCTCATCCTCGTTCACCACCGCTTCGGGGTTCACCACCGCTTCGGGCGCCGGCCGCTCGGGGGCGACCGCCACGCCGTGGGCGGAATCGTTCGGGTCACTGATCAGCTGTGCAATGCGGTTCATGGCTGTCCTTCCGTTGGTGCCGCCCGAATAATAGGGCGACAGTTTTCCAACTGGTAGTACGTCCCTTCCGGCGGTATAGTTTCCCTTGGATACCATGCCAAAGCCTAAGCGCGCCCAAGCCGAGCCGCCCGCCCGCCCCGCGCCCGGGACCGAGGTGCGGTGCCCCGCCGAAGACCTGGTCGGGCTGCTGGGCGGTCGGTGGAAGGTCCCGATCCTCTGGCACCTGTTCGGCCGCGACGCCCGGCGCTTCGGGGAGCTCCGGCGGTCGCTCGCGGAGTGCACGGCAAAGGTGCTCACCCAGCAGTTGCGCCAGATGGAGCGCGACGGGCTGGTGCGGCGCAAGGTTTACGCGGAGGTCCCGCCACGGGTGGAGTACTCGCTGACGAAGCTCGGCAAGAGCGTCCAACCGGTCGTCGAGGCGATGTGCGCTTGGGAGAAGTGCAGGACGCGGAAGTAGCGTTGCGACCGCAGCCCGATGGCCGCCGCGTGCTCCACTCGCCAACGTCGTTCCTGATCAACTGCTCAATGAAATGTCGGCTCGCGGTTGAGCAGCGCGTGCTCTCGCTGGTTCACGATCGCGTGGTGGACGCGTCCGCGCCGCCGCCGCACGCGCTGCGTGGGCTGAAGTCGTTTGCCAATGGCGCGGGCTTTACCCGTGCCCGGATTCTTCCAGGTCCACCGGCGACTGCTCGCCGTGCTGGGACTCGTCGATCTGGAAGTCGAAGGCGCTGCCCTCGTTGGATTCTAAGGCTTCCATCGGGTCGAACTCGCCGGCGGCGACGGAGTCGTCGCCGGAGGTGGTGGTTTCAAGATCGACCGGTTCCTCGTCGTCGCCGGCGTCGGATGAGTCCGCTGGCACGGCGGCGGCGACTGCGGTGCCGGCAGCGCCCGCGGCGGCCGCGGCGGTAACGGGGGTGAGATCCTCGTCAGCGGGGAAGCCGTCCACCTGGAGCACGAACACCACCGGGCCAATCTGGAGCGTGTCGCCCGGGGTCACTTCCCCCTGCTGAACCCGCTCGCCGTTGACGTACGTCCCGTTGGAACTACCCAGATCCTCAACCTTGATCGCCTCCCCGTTGAGGATCAGGCGGCAGTGCTTGCGGCTGACGTCGCTGAGGGGGATGCGGAGGTCGCAATCTTCCCGCCGGCCGATAACCGTCATGTCGCGGGTGACCGAAAAGCTGCGCCGCTGCCCGTCGGCCCGGAACATCACCATTACAACGCCCATTGCGCCTCTCGCTCTCTGCGATCGCCCCACAAAAGGTTCGCGCGCACCAAACCGTGCGGTTCGTGTCACGTATGAGCCTTGTGCCGCCGCGTGTGATTTGCTGATAACGGCGTTGAGGGCCCTGCGCGGAACTTGTTTGTGTACCCGATAAGATACCGCGCCGGCGCGGAAAATGCTCGCCGGGTCCGGTTTTTACGCTATCGCGGGGGGTCCGTTTCGGCAAGGATAATCCGCCCGCCCGAGGGCGCCGGCCGCCCGGGCCGGCGGTTGTCGCCGGAGGGGATTGGGGTATCGTGAGAGCCGCCCCGTACCGCGCGCCCGTCGCGGCTGTCTGGGGTGAAACCCGACGCTCGCCCGCGTCGTCTCTGCGCTCCATCTAACTGATAGCGTGGCCGGCCGGTCCTGTGACCGTTCGTCCCGAAGTGTCCGACAGAGGGGCCATCGCCATAAGTCGCGGCGGCCCGTGGGGAGAATTGCTGTGTCGTTTCGCCCGAAGCCGTCGAAGAAGTCATTCGGTCCCCGCACCCGCGCCGCATCCGGCCGCCCGGGCGGGCCCGCCGGCGGCGCCGCTGCGCGCGGTAGCGGGCGCGACCTTACGCGTGCCTGGGCACCGATCATCGAAGGCCTGGAAAGCCGCCGCCTCTTCTCGGCCACCACCGTTCAGCCGCTCCCCTTCGCCCTCGACTTCAGCAGCGCGGTCGGCAACGACGTCCTCGACAAGGACAACCAGTCCACCGGCTTCACCCGCATCCAGGCAAACAAGAACGGCAACGAGTACCAGAAGAGCCTGATCGATCTCGACACCGCCGCCGGCGTGCTCAAGATCACCACCTCCGGCAACTCCACGGTCGGCAGCAACTACGAGTCGGGCAACACGCTGATCAACGGCCTAGAGACGCAGTTCGACGGCACCACGTCGGGCTGGAAGGTCACCGCGCGGCTGATCGGTCCCCTGGGGTTCATCAACAACCCGTCCGAGCAGGGCGGGATCATGTTCGGCCCGGACCAGGACAACTACATCAAGCTCGTCGCCGTCTCCCAGCCGAACGGGCAGTTCATCCAGTTCACGGATGAGCAATCCAACGGCACCGGCTACGTCCACTCGGTCAACACGTTCCAGTCGGTCGGCAGCTTCTCGAGCATCAACACACTGGACCTCCAGTTGGTCGGCAACGCCGCCAACGGGACCGTGCGCGCGTACTACAACATCAACGGCACCGGGTTCGTCGAGGTGGGCAATCAGGCGGTGACGCTGACCGGGGCGAAGAAGTCGGCTTTCTTCAACGCTACCTCGCGCGCCGGCCTGATCGCGCTGCACAAGAACGACGTCGGCCCGATCACCGTAACGTTCGACCGCTTCGCGATCGAGCCGGGCACGGCCGTCAGCGCGCAGCCGCAGGTGACCACCAGCCGCCCCGCCAACGGGCAGATCGACGTCCCGCGCGACGGGTTTGTCGCCGCGGACGTCTTCCTCCCCACGCCCGGGGCCAACATCGACGGCGCGACGTTGAACGGGTCGACGGTGAAGCTCTACCGCACCAGCGACCTCGCGCCGATCGACGCCGTGCTGAACACGTCCGGCGGCGGCGACGCCATCGTGCTGACGCCCACCGTCGCGCTGGAGAAGGGCACCAAGTACACCTTTGAGGTGACCAGCGGCCTCCAGGACACCAGCGGGGCGCCCTTCCAGCCGTACACCGCCACGTTCACCACTGACAACAAGGACCTGCCGATCAACTCGACGCTGGCGTTCGAGAAGATCGCGCTGCCGACCGCCACTGGCCACCAGTACACGGCCGTCACCGTGCGCGGCGGGAAGCTGTACGCGGCGACGCTCGACGGCGTCATCCACCGCTTCGACATCGCCGCCAGCGGCGCCCTCTCCACCCCGTTCGAGATCAAGACCGTCCAGGCCAAGGAGGGCGGCCCGCGCATGATCATCGGGCTGGCGTTCGACGCCGCGGGCAACCTGTGGGTGAGCCACAACCAGTTCACCGATATCAATACCAACGAGGCGGCGGACTGGACCGGGATGATCAGCAAGTTGAGCGGGACCGACTACACCGGCTACCAGCGCGTGGTGAGCAACCTCCCGCGGTCGGTCCGCGACCACATGACCAACCAGCTCGCCTTCGGCCCCGACGGCGCGCTCTACTTCTCGCAAGGCGCCAACACCGCCATGGGCGCCCCGGACAACGCGTGGGGCCTGCGCGGAGAGCGGCTGCTGAACTCGGCCATCCTGCGGCTGGACGTGACCAAGGTGGGCGCCGGCACCCTTGACGCCAAGACCAAGGGCGACGGCGGCACCTACGACCCCTTCGCCGCTGGCGCCGCGCTCACGCTTTACGCGACCGGCGTGCGCAACGCCTACGACCTGGTCTGGACCAGCAAGGACAAGCTGTTCGCGCCGACCAACGGCTCGGCCGCCGGCGGCACCACCCCGAGCACGCCACCCCCGCCCTACTCGATCCAGCGCATCGACGGGACCTACACCAGCCCGAACGTGCAGGGATCGGCCAACGTCCAGCAAACCCAGAGCGACTACGTCTTCAACATCGTGCCGGGCGGCTACTACGGTCAGCCCAACCCGCGGCGCGGCGAGTTCGTCCTCAACGGCGGGAACCCCAACAGCGGCATCGATCCCAACGAGGTCACTTCGTACCCCGTGGGCACCCAGCCGGACCGCAACTACCGCGGCAACATCACCGGCGCCGCCGCCGGCACGCAGGGATCGGCCTACCGCCTGGGGCTGAACTATTCGCCCAACGGGATCATCGAGTACCAGTCCGGCGAGTTCGGCGGGCTGCTCCAGGGGCGGCTGCTGGTCGCGGAGTACAGCGGCGGCGACGACATCGCCATCCTCACGCCCGACGCCAACGGCAACATCACCCAGGTCACGCGCGGCGTCGCGGGGCTGACCCACTTCGTCGACCCGCTCGACATCGCCGAAGACCCGGCCACCGGCAATCTCTACGTGTCGGAGTTCGGCGCCAGCAAGCTCACGCTCGTGCGCCCGATCACGCCCGGCGCCGCCCTGACCACCGATAAGCAGCAGATCGCCTTCAACGACATCACCGGCAACACCACCGGCCGAACCGCGACGCTGAAGATCACCAACACCGGCACCTCGTCGCTGACGTTCCCGTCCAACGGGTTCACGATCACCGGTGACACCGCGAAGTTCAAGATCACCCAGGCGCCGCCGGCGAACACGGTCGTCGCGCCCGGCGCGTCGGTGGACGTCACGATCACGTTCACCGCGACCACCGTCGACCAGATGAGCACCGCAATGCTGGTGCTCCAGAGCAACGACCCGAACAACAAGGTCGTCAACATTCCGTTGCGCGGGCTGGGGACCAGCGGCACCGGCAGCACAAACGAGCCGTCGCTCCAGCAGATCATGAATCTGTACGGGATCCCCATCAACGTCGGGGATACCTCGCCGAACGACACCTTCATCGACAACCCGCCGGCAATGCCGAACGACGAGGTCGTGATCCAGTCGTTCGTCAAGGCGGGCGGCGGGCCGGTCACCATCGAGCCGCTGGCGGTATTCGGCGTGGGCAACGCCGACAACAAGACCGCCACCTTCCGCTTCGGGCACTACACCTCGGGCAACCGCTCGGACGTGACGGAGCTGTTCGCCTCGATCGGGCAGGTCAACGGCAACGATCAGACGGTCAACCCGGTCGTCGTCGGCGAGACCAGCTTCGACCCCGGCGCCGAATCGTTCGGCCTGTACACCTGGTGGGAGAACTTCACCGGCGCGACCATCAAGCGACCGACGCTTTACCAAGAGGACGCGTTCAACACCGCGTACGACGCCAAGAGCCCGCGCAAGCTCCGCTTCTACAAGCTGGAGGACGCCGGCGGCAACGTGGTGCCCAACGCCTACGTGTTCGGCTGGGAGGAATTCACCAGCGCGTACGACCAGCAGGACTTCGTCGGCATCATCCGCAACGTCAAGCCCGCCAACGCGGCGGCCGGGCCGGAGATCGGGCTGGAGAACCTCGACAGCGGCGTATTCACCGGCCGGATGGTCTTCAACCGCATCCAGAAGCCGGGCAACGTCGACCCCAAGCCCGACAACATCACCCACGACACCGGCACGCTGCGCATCTGGAACACCGGCACCACCGCGCTCAGCATCAGCTCCGTCACTGCCACCAGCGGGTGGACGGTCAGCAACGTCCCGACCTCGATCGCGGCCGGCAAGTTTGCCGACGTGACGGTGCAGTTCGTCGCCAACCCCGGCGTGACCAGCGGCATGCGCGAGTACACCGGGACGCTCACGATCAACTCCAGCGACGCCGATGAGCCGGTCAGCACCGTCTCGCTCCACGGCAACTGGAAGTGGGAGAACGAGAACAACGTCGAGCCGTCGCTCCAGCAGATCGTCAGCGGGTTCGGGTTCTCAACCGTGATCGCGCACTCCGGGCAGAGCGTCGACGGGGACGGCAAGTACGAGCGCGTCGGCGAGGAGGTCCTCTCGTCCTACTGGTTCCGCGCCAACACGTCGCTGCCGGTCACCATCCGCCAGATCGCCGCGTGGCACGGGCAGGGCGACACGCCCGACACCAAGTGGTTCCTCAAGAGCAGCACCACCAATAAGCCGACGATCTTCGAGCACGACGCCGACGAGGGGCAGAGCTACCTGCCGCACCTGAACAACGGCGTGACCGGAATCAACGGGAAGGTCGGGACCGTCGACCTGACCAAGCCGGCCATCGGCACCTTCACCCCCGCCTCGGGCAGCAACCCGGCGTTCGGCTTCGCCGTCGATGGCGAGACCAGCGACCGCAACCTCAACGGCAAGCCCAGCGCCGTCGACCAGGGCCACCACGTCCGCTTCTGGGTCGCGCGGGACCAGAAGGGGAACATCATTGCCAACACCTACCTGATGGCGATGGACTACTCGGGGATCAACTACGACTACCAGGACAACGTCTACCTGATCAGCAACGTCAGGCCCGAGAGCGGCCCGGGCGTGCCCAACGGCGTCGTCGCCAGCGCATCGGGCGCGGGTAACGCCATCAACTGGAACGACAGCAACGAGGGGAACCACAAGGGCTACAACGTCTACCGCGCCACGTCGGCCGGCGGCGCCTACACGAAGCTGAACAGCGCGTTGCTGACCAGCAGCGACTTCCTCGACGTGACGGCGCCGGTCGGCGCCAAGGCGTACTACGTCGTCACCGCCGTCGACAACGCCGGCAACGAGTCCGCCCGCAGCGCTGAGGTCAGCGCCACGCGCACCAACGACAGCGGCGCGCCGGCCAACCCGGCTGGGCTGGCGGCGGTCGCGTCGGTCTCCGGCATCGCGCTGAACTGGAACAACAACGGCGAGGCGGACCTCAAGGGGTACAACGTCTATCGCTCCACCACCGCCGGCGGGCCGTGGACGAAGCTCAACGCCGCGCCGTTCGTCAACTCCGACTACGTCGACGGCTCGGCCCCCGCGGGCGTCGCCAGCTTCTACAAGGTGACGGCGGTCGACACCTCCAGCAACGAGTCCAGCGGATCGTTCGTCAACGCCACGCGCCCCAGCAACGACACCACCGCCCCGGCCAAGCCGACCATCGTCAGCACCACCCCCGCCAGCACCGGGATCGCCATCGACTGGTCGAACAACGGCGAGTCCGATCTTGCCGGCTACAACGTCTACCGCAGCGCCGACGGCAGCACCGGCTGGGTGAAGCTCAACGGCAGCCTGCTGATCGACTCGTTCTTCAACGACCCGGGCGCGCCCGCCGGCAGCATCAGCTACTACCGCGTGAGCGCGGTCGACAACTCGAGCAACGAGTCCGCCTTCGCCACCACCAGCGCCACTCGCCCGGCCGACACCACCGCGCCGCAGCAGCCCGTCGGGCTGACGTTCGTCGCGTCGTCCGCGGGCATCGCGCTCGACTGGTCGAACAACACTACCGATCCGGACCTGGCGGGCTTCAACGTCTACCGCAGCGCCAACGGCGTGGACGGTTGGATGAAGCTCAACACCACCGGCTTGATCAGCAACTCCTCGTACAACGACGCCGCCGCCCCGGCCGGACAACCCAGCCATTACCGCGTGACGGCCGTGGACGCCTCGGGTAACGAATCGTCCCCCGCCACCGGCAGCGCGACGCGGCCGAACGTCGACGCGACGTTCGCCCACGCCGACATCGGCAGCCCGGCGCCGGCGGGCTCGCTCAGCCCCGTCGCGCCGCCAAAGGACTACGACCTGCTTGCCGGCGGCGCCGACATCTTCGGCAACGCCGACAGTTTCGGCTTCGCCTACCGCGAGGTCAGCGGCGACTTCGATTACAAGGTCCGCCTCAACGGGCTGACCAACACCCACAGCTTCGCCAAGGCGGGGCTGATGGCGCGCGAGTCGCTCGCCTCCAACAGCCGCAACGTCATGGTCGCCGCCACGCCGGGCGCCAACGGCCACCGCTTCACCTACCGCGGCTCGACCGGCGGCAGCACCACCTCCACCGGCGCCGGCGCCGTCAGCTACCCGAACAACTGGCTGCGCCTGGCGCGCGTCGGCAACGTGCTGACCGGCTATCGCAGCACCAACGGCACCGACTGGACCGTCGTCGGCAGCACCACCGTCACGCTGGGAGCCAACGTGCTGCTCGGGATGGCGCTGACCAGCCACGACACCACCAAGCTGGCGACGGCGCAGTTCCGTGACCTGGCGGACCTCAAGGCGCCCGCCGACACCGCGCCGGGCGCGCCGACGAACCTCATCGGCACCGGCTCGCAGTCCGGCATTGCGCTGGACTGGGACGACAATCCGGAGTCGGACCTGAAGCAGTACAAGGTCTATCGCAGCGACGCCATCGACGGCACCTTCACGCACATCGCGACCGTCAACGGCAGCAGCTACGACGACGCCAGCGCCCCGGCCGGCCAGACCAGCTACTACCGCGTGACCGCCGTGGACCAGGCGAATCAAGAATCCACCGCCCACGCCAGCACCAGCGCGACGCGCCCTGCCGCGGACCTGCCGCCGGCGACGCCGCAGAACCTGATCGCCACCGGCTCCGAGTCCGGCATCGCGCTCGACTGGGACAACAACACCGACGCCGACCTGAAGGGCTACAACGTCTACCGCAGCCCCAATGGCAGCACCGGCTGGACGCTGCTGAACACCGGCGGCGTGCTGAGTGAATCCGCCTACAACGACGCCGCCGCCCCGGCCGGGCAGACGAGCTACTACCGCGTGGTCGCGGTGGATGTCCTGAACCAGGAGTCCGCCTCGCCCGCGACGGCCAACGCCGTCCGCCCCTCGGTGCCGGACAACACCGCGCCCGCGCAGCCGCAGAGCGTTGTCGCCACCGGTTCGACCTCCGGCATCGCCCTGACGTGGAGCGCCAACGGCGAGAACGACTTGGCCGGCTACGACGTCTTCCGCAGCAGCAACGGCGTCGATGGCTGGACGAAGCTGACCACGCTCGGGCCGATCAACGCGACGAGCTACAACGACAGCGACGCGCCCGCCGGCGCCACCAGCTTCTACCAAGTGGTGGCCGTCGACACCTCCGGCAACGCCAGCACCCCCGCGACCGCGCAGGCGGACCGCCCCAACAGTGGCGGCGGGCCGGCGATCTCGGTCAACTTCCAGCTCAACAGCTCGCCTCTCGTGGCCGGCTACGAGCAGGACAATGGTGACCTCTACGGCGCCCGCGGCAACGGGCTGACCTACGGCTGGAACAAGAGCCACACCGGCGACGACCGCGACCGCAACAGGATCGGCGACCAACTGCTCGACACGCTCGTGCAGATGCAGAGTAACTCGACCTGGACGATCGACGTCGCCAACGGCACGTACGAGGTGAAGGTCAGCGTCGGCGACTCGCAGTACAGCAGCACCAACACCCTCAGCGTCAACGGTGTGAGCTACTGGACCGGCCAGGCGCTGGGGATCAACCAGTTCGCCAACAAGACGATGACGGTCACGGTCAGCAACGGCAAGCTGGTGGTGAGCAACGCCGGCGCGGGCGACCGCCAGACGAAGCTGAACTACATCGTCATCACGCCGACGGGCGCGACGCCGACCAAGCCCGCGACGCCCACGAACCTAGTCGCCACGGGCACGGGCGGCGGGATCCAACTGGATTGGAGCGACAACGCAGAGGCGGGCGTCACCTACGACGTCTTCCGCAGCAGCGCTGTCGATGGCGCCTTCACCAAGGTGAACGCCACCGCCTTGTCCGCCAGCGCGTTCCTCGACGACACGGCCCCGGTGGGGGCCACCAGCTTCTACCGCGTCGTCGCGATCAACGCTGGCGGCACGTCCGATCCGGCGACCGCGTCCGCCTTCCGACCCGCGCCGCTGCCGACGGTGAAGGTCAACTTCCAGCTCGACGGCTCGCCGCTGGTCGCTGGCTACGAGCAGGACAATGGTGACCTCTACGGCGCCCGCGCCGGCGGCCTGACCTTCGGCTGGAACAAGAGCCACACCGGCGACGACCGTGACCGGAACAAGAACGCGAACCAGTTGCTCGACACGCTCGTGCAGATGCAGGGCAACTCGACGTGGACCATCGACCTGCCCAACGGCACCTACACGGTCAAGGTCGGCGTCGGCGACTCGCAGTACGGCAGCACCAACACCCTCAGCGTCAACGGGCAGAGCCTCTTCGCCGGCGTGGCCCTGGGGATCAACCAGTTCCAGTCGCAGACGCGGACGGTGACGGTGACCGACGGCAAGCTCACCCTGAACAACGCCGGCGCCGCTGACCGGCAGACAAAGCTGAACTTCATCGAGATCGCCCCCGCCTGAAGCGCGGGCCGCGGGGGCCTTGCATCTCCTTCCGTCTTCCCGTGGCATGGGCTGGCAGCCCATGGTGCGTGTACTCACGCACATCGGGCGCAGCCCGATCAAAGCCCTCCGCGGCCAGCGGGTGACGAAGTACATCCATGTACGCGCGGGCGAAGATCGCTCCGCGATTGCTTCTTTGCGGCTGCGCCGCGAGCGTGTGGGTACACACGCCATGGGCTGGCAGCCCATGCCAGGTAAAAAGTCGCATCGTGCGCGGATCGGTCGCCTTGGGCGATTGCGTAAGATTCCCCGCCACGGCTGCGTCACCGGGTCCAACCGCTCGCGTCGATCGGAACGGCCGCCCCCGTCTGGCTGCTCTGCCTGGCGGCGTCCAGCAGGATCATCGTGGGCAGCACGCTTCTCGCCGTCACGGCCGGCTCGCCCTCGCCGCGGGTGGCGGAGGCGAAGCGGTCCCAGATTATCGGCTCGGTCAGCACCCCGCCCGGGTCGACGACGTCAAGCTGCTGATCCCCGCCGTACCCCTCGCCCGGCGCTGGCGTGAAGGTGAGGCGCGCCCACGTCTGAAGATCGAACGCCAGCGAGTACGGCGATTCCGCCGACCCCGCCGTCCCGTCCACGTGCCAGCGCGGCAGCGGACGGGTGGTGGTGGTGTTGATCTCGACCAGGCCGACCGCGCCGTTGTCGAAGTCGACGCAGACGCGGGCCAGGTCATCGCAGTCGCTGGCCCACACGTTGCCGCGGAGCTGCGCGAAGGCGCGGATCGGCCGCGCGGGCAGCATCATCCGCCAGAGCTGGTCGAGGAAGTGGCTGCCCCAGTCGTACAACCCGCCCCCGCCGAAACCCGCCTCGTTGCGCCACCCTGGCCGCCACTCCTTCGCCGCCGGGCCGACGCACGATGCCCACTGGCCGATGCGGCTTTCGACGTTCAGCACGCGCCCGAGGGTGCCGGATGCGATCGCGCGGCAAAGCGTGAGGTAATCGAGGTCCCACCGCCGATTGTGAAAGACGCCCAGCACACGACGCTCGCGCTCCGCCAGATCGACCAGCGCCGCCGCCTCCCGGGCGTCGAGGGCCATCGGCTTCTCGACCATCACGTGCTTGCCCGCCCGCAGCGCTGCCGACGCCTGCTCGAAGTGCCGCGCCGTCGGCGTTGAGATCAGCACCGCTTGGACCGAGGCATCGCCGAGCAGCGCGTCGAGCGAGTCGAACGTCCGCAGCCCGTCGTGCTGCTCCGCCAGCGCGCGGCGGGCTGGCGTGGGGTCGAACGCCCCAGCGGGCTCGGCGCCGCCGCACTGCCGAAGCCACGCCGCGTGCTCGGCGCCGATCCGCCCGAAGCCGACGATCCCTACCTTCAACCGCTCCCCCGCCGCCACGGCGCCGCCGTCACTCATGGTGGGCGATCTTATCGGGCCGCCCGAGCGGGTTTGCAAATGGCGCGATCCGATCGGGCCGATGCGTAGTAATACCGATGATGACGCAACCGGCCGCGACGTCCCAGCAGCAACGGGGCGGACCGTACCTGACGGTGACGGTCAACCACGCGGAAATCCAGCGCCGCCCGCTGTCCGATCAGCACCCGCTGACGATCGGGCGGAGCCTCGACTGCGACCTGTGGATCGAGGACCCGATCCTCTCCCGCCGCCACTGCCGGGTCGAGCCCGCGTTGGAGGGCGACGGGTTCGCCGTTGTCGACCTTCAGAGCCGCAACGGGACGTTCGTCAACGCCAAGCGCGTGCAGGAGCGGCAGGCGCTGGTGGACGGGGACGTGATCACGATCGGGCGAGCGCACCTGAAGTTCCGCGCCAAGGGGTACTGTCCGCCGCGCCCGCGGGGGCCGGAAGAGGCGCTGAAGATGCACGCCAACCGCGCGGCGATGCACCGCGCGCCGGCCGGCACGTCCCAGCGCCCGCTGCCGACGCCGAAGGTCGCCGGCAGCAGCAGCGACAGTGGCGGCAGCATCGCCGGGGTCTCCAACGCCGACACCCGCTCGCCCGGCGACAGCGCCGCCGGCGCCAGGCCGCTCCCCTTCCAGCGCCCGCCGGCCCGGCCGATCGTGAAGCCGGACGACGGGCCTGCCGCGTAACCATTCGGTCCCTGTGCTAGCGGACCTTGCCGCTCAGGTTGCGGATGCGGAACTGGTCCGTCTTCGTGTTCCAGCGCAGCTCGTCGGCGGCGGTCTGCGAGCCGGTCTGATTGTCGACGACGGTGACCGGCCCGGCGGGGCCGCCGGTGGCGGTGAGGACCTGCTCCAGCGGGTGGTACGCGAGGTTGGCCGAGGTGAAATTGAGCCGCTGCGAAGTGACGCTGACATCGCCGGCGGCGGTGACCTGGCGAAGGCGGAGCTTCGTCGCGGCGTCGACCGGACTGGTGGCCGGCGCGGCCGCGGCCAGCGGCGCGGCGGCTGGCAGCGCCGGCGCGGCACCGGCTTTTGCCCCGGCGGCCGCGGGATCCGGTTCCAGGTAGGCCGTGAGCGTCATCGCGTTAAGGTTGAACGGCTGACCGCCGTTGGCGTCGGGCCAGTGGACGACGCGCACGTCGCCGTTCAGCGATGCCGCCTGCACGCCCGGGTCGTACACGAGCCAATTCTTCCACTCGAACGCGGTCCGCCCGCGGCCGCTGCCGACGGTTGGGCCCTCGGAGGCTTCCGCGCCCGCCGGGCGGTGGTCCTGGTAAAGCATCTGCCCCGCCGCCGGCACCTCCAGCCGTCCGGTCGCGCGGTCGTACGTGAGGATGGTGGAGTAGAGGTTCAGCCCGCGCGCGACGGTATTGTTCGGTCCCGGCAGCTCGCTCTTCACCTCGACCTTTCCGGTCAGCGTGGCGGCGGCGATCTCCTTGCCGGCCATCAGGGTCACCTGCGGCTGGCCGGGCTTCGCAGGCCTGGTCGCGGCGGCCGCTGCGGCGAGCGCTGCGGCCGCGGCTGACTCTCCGGCGGCGTGCGCGGGATGGGTCGTCGGCCGCAGCGCCAGCTTGGCGCGGAGGTGGTCGGCCGTCGCACCGTTGACCGTGCCGTCCGCCTGCACGCTGGTCATCGTCACGCCGCGATCCACGTCGATCAGGTCCGTGTTTCCGTCCACCCTGGCCGACCCCGCCCAGGCGATGTC